>JAMORO010000026.1 GCA_027063505.1 Sulfurimonas sp. | reverse complement strand
GAGTATAATCACCTCTCGTTTTTGCTCCAAAACTTAAAGTACTGGCAAAGGTAGATGTTATTAAAAAAAAGAGAAAGAGTAGTTTTCTCATTGTTGATCCACATTAAGCTTTAAGAGGATTACAAGTTCATGTTTCTCTTTTTTATGTACAGTATTTCTAAAAAGCATTCCAAGGTAAGGGATACTTCCAAGAAGAGGGATACTCTCCTCAACCTCTGAAGTGGTAGTACTTATAAGCCCCCCAATAAGAACTAAGTCATTATCTCTAGCATAGATAACAGTTCCCGCTTCTTTAATGTTTATAACAGGTGCAGAAGCCACTGTAAGTCCACCATCTACATAGGTAATAACTTTTTCGATTTTCGAACTTACAGGGACGATATTAAGCATAATATTCCCATTTTCCATGATTGTCGGTGTAACCCCCATTGTGATTCCATCGAGTACATCCCTTCGATTATATGTAACTTCATTTGTACTTGCTGAACCACCTGTACCTTGTGTAACCTGTACCTCTTTTTCCCAAAATGGTACAAGTTTTCCAGATGTTATAAGTGCTGACTGACCACTTAATACTTTTATCTTAGGATTTGAGACTGTGTCTACATCTCCATTTGAGTTTAAAGCAGAGATAACAGCTGAGAAGTTACTTGAACTATAAGAGACAACTCCCGCAACAGGTCCTGCCAAACCTAAAGTTTGAGAAAGCGATAATGTATCCCCTGCAGTCGCAACATTCTGTTTTACTGCTGTCCAGTCAATTCCTAAAGAGTGATCATTGTTAAGTGTTACTTCAAGTATTTGTGCTTCTATGGAAACTTGCTGATTTGCTTTACGTTTAATAGAGTCTATAATGGTCGTAATTGCATCGATATTATGTTTTTTATCATAAACAGAGAGTGTTCCTGTAAACTTATTTAGTGTGTACTTACCCTCTTCACTTAAAAGTGCTTGAACATTACTCTCTAGTTGGCCATAAAAATCATTCGTTTTAGAAGGATTATCAAACTTTAACTGAAAATTTCCCTTCACACCTTGGCCACCTCCGCCACCTCCACTACTACTGCCACCAGCTTGTGCAGAGTTAAGTGTATCTCCACCTAATTCTGAACCAAAAGATGTAGCAGAGTGAATATATGCAATGTTATAACTTTTACTCATAAACTGTTTAATATGAAGAATATTACCTTTAAGAATATAGTAGTTTCCAGATATCTCCATCATAATATCTAACACTGTCTCTATAGAAGCATCCTTAACAGACATAGTAATAGGAATATGAGTATCGATATCTCTGTCAATAATTAAGTTAAGACCTGCCGTTTGAGAAAGAGAATAGAGTAGTTTACTAAAACTAGTGTTTTGTGCGGAAAAGGTAATCTTTCCATCATCAAAAACTGATATCTCTTGATATACTGGAGGGAGTATCATCTGTGGAACACTACTATTTAGCTGTTCATTTTCTTTAAAATTTTTTATCTCTTCAGTAGCAGTTAAAAATTTTATTTCTGATTTTTCTGTACTGTTTTTATCTGACTCTTCTACCTCAGGTGTGCTCTGAGTTGTACAGCCTGTAATCAAGAGTAAAAGTAACCCTAGTTGAACAAATGAACCCACTTTAATTTCCCCTTTTTATATAATAGAACTCTATCTTTTTCAATTTTTATAAGTCGTGCTGTACTCACAACTTCGTTTATTCTTATAATTTTGCCATTAATAATAGCTATATCTTTCGATGGATAAGCCATTTGAAGAGTCCAATGATACTTTTTATCACTTTTAGCACGCTTCTCTTTTTCTAAAACTATTTTAGCCACTTTTTCTTTAGAGTAGAGTATATTCTCGACAATCCAACTTTCATTCTTTTTTCTTACATCTATTTTGTGTAAAATTTCACGGTATTTTTCACCTCTTTTATCCATCTTTAGATAAATTTTTGCTTTTTCATGTAAGTTTGGATTTGAGTACTCTACATACTCAGGAAAGAGGTACTTTATGTTTTTTACAAGGTCATCAGCAAACATAAAAACTACAATACCTACAATAAAGGGTAATAATAAGAGGAGAAATTGACGACCATTAAGATTCATTGTTATCCTCACTAAAAGGTTGAATAATTTGGATATTTCCTGAGATACTATCTCTATCTAGTTTAAACTCTTTAAACTGTAAAAAACCTTTTTTAAAATGTAAATTCATTAACTTTCCAAGAGTCTCATTATTCTCTCTTTTTACTTCAAATGTTACATCAAGATACTTTCCTAATCCATCACTATAGATATATTTTGAGACTAAAAAGTTATATAGTGCTGCATTGTCATCAAAGTACTTCACTAAATTTTCTTCTGCTTCTAGAGCAGTATCTGGACGAAGCATAATAGAAGGTTTCACATATTTATCTAACCAGATATTTATCTTCTGTATCTTCTTTAGATTTTCTATATGAATAAGGTTTTTCTTGTTTATTTCAGCTATTTTTGCCTCTTCCATCTCAAACCAAGAGATAGTCGAAAGAAGTAAGATTGAGAGAACTATACTAAACCCTATCGCAATTAAACGAATCATCTTCGTCTCCTTCTTCTCTGAGGAGGTGCTTTTTTCTTCTTTGCACTACTCACAATATACTCAAAACTCATCTTCGCATAATTTGTTTTATTTGTGTACTTTAACTGATATGTACTATTTATCTCTTCTAATGCAGCTAAAAAACTATGCTCAAACTCATGAAGTGTTTCTAGTGTTGTGAATGCTTTTTTAAACTCTAACTTTACATAAGGATTTTCATTTTTAGTACTCCACTCAAGAGAGACTGGCTTCTCTAACTCTATAAGAGGTTTTAGTGTAAGTAACATATCTGAAGGTCTATACTGTAAATACTTCTCTGCAATTTGTAGTTGCACAAAGTTTTTCTCTAACTCCTCTTTGGAGTGCATCTCAGACTTGCGTACCATTCTTGTCAAACGACTCTCTATACTACTGAACCTATCTAACATATTACTGTAATTTTCATAGGCTTCAAGTGTAAAAAACATTATGATAAAGAGTACTAAAGATGAAAGTACTAAAAGGATATTTTTAGAGAGTGAAAAAGTCTGTGCACTCTTTACAAAATCTGGAATAAACTGAAAATCTTTCCCTACAAATAAATTCCCTATAGCCAAGATATAACTCTGATGCTCCTCTGCACTCAGACCTTTTACAAAGGTATTTGGATAGAGAACCGTTATTGGTGTTTGAAAAGCCATATAAATATGTTCACACACTTCATCATCAATAGCGAGTGATCCACTAATAGCAATAGCAGAGAAGTTTATATCTCTAAACTGCTGGTTTGTATATGCTATAGTTCTACTAATCTCATCTACAATCGTAGATTGTCTATCTTCTGGTTTATCCACTATTACAGTACTAGCACGACTAAATATAAGCTTATTCTTACTTACAGCAAGAAGAACTATCTTACTCCCTCTTGAATAGACAACTAAATAACTATCTGAATCTATACACTTTTGAGAGAGACTAAAGAGTGCATAACGACTAGTCGTTGCAGACTTCACATCTTCAAGTTCATCAGGATACTCAAAGAGTTTAAAATACTCTTTTTCGTAAACACCATCTACTTGGTATGTGATCGTTTCATCATGAGCATCACGGCTTATCTCATAGTAATTAAACATGATATTTTTGGATGAAATAACATTAGAGAGTTTATGAAGGATAGTATTTCTTAGAACTTTATCATTTTTAATACTATTTGTAATGACAACTTTTTCATCAAGTATCTCATCTTGATCTGCACTTAAATAGACTCTTTTTTTCTTTACTAAATACTCTTTCAGCTCATCTTTTTCAAATATCTGTTCTTCTAAAACAGTATAGACACCTGATTTCTCTTTAACTTTTAAAGCTGCAACTATTTCATCTTGGATATTTATTGTATAGGAGATTGACATAGCTAAATTAATCATACTTGTATTCTAGCATAAATAGTTTTATATATTATTTTTTTAAATAGCATCTTTATCTACATCTATCCCATTGTCTTCGAGGGTGTAGACAAGATCTACACTGTTTATCCTATCGAAGTTTTCTAACATTTGTCTCTTTAAATAAGCTCTTTCAGCAAACTCAGCTCTTTTCAAACTTGCAGAAAAAATTCCTTTTTTTTCTAAAACTAACATAGTGATATCTCTATCCATTTTTACATGATGCATCAAATCACGAATGTTTGTATCAAAAATGGAACTTAACATTGAGAACATTCCAGCTAAATATGCCTTGTTCTTATTTTTCTCTTCTGCTTCACTCTCCATACTTTCAGCTCTTCTAATAGCTAACTCAAGTATAGTTTTTGAAGCACTATTTATGGAAACTTCAGAGTAGAGATATACTAATAACCATCTTAAAAGTTTGTTTCTTCCCATCAGTGTAATAACCTGAGTCAGAGACTCTACATGGATATCTAGTTTTTGTAAATTATTGAAAAACTGGATTAATTTATAGGAGAGGTCTGGTTGTTGCTTAAGAAAAAACTCCAACTCTTCTGTTGTTTCATTATCTTTAATGATTCTAATAATTTGCAGTATCACAAACTGTGTAGGCTCCTTTCTTCCCTCTATTTTAACAACAGTTGGCTTGTCTATATAGCTTCCTTGAAAAAGATCAAAACCAAGAGCGATACAATCTTCGTAATCCTCTTTTGACTCAATATTCTGTGCTAAAAGTTGAATACGTGTTGGTTTAAATTTTGCCATCACTTTTTCTAAATTTTCTAGTTCAGAGATGAGAATATCCATCTTTATAATATCTATATAGTTAAAAAGTCTCTTAAATTTCACTATCATTCTTGCACTTGAGTCAAAATGTTCTAAAGAGAAGAGAAAACCTCTCTTTTTATAACTCACTATCCATTTTATAACATTTTCTGTCAACTTGATGTCTTCTAAAATATTAAAAACAAACTTATCTTTATCAAGAACATCTAAGATACCCTTTGTTAAACTAGTCTCATCAACATTAATAAAGGCTCTTGTATTTTTTCCAAGTAATTGATGAATTTCATTACTTCCCATACTGTTTATAATAAGTTGAGAAGTCGCTTTTAGAGAATTTGAAAAACCAATAGGTCTATTTGAAGCATCCCGAAAAACAAGTTCATAAGCATAAACACTCTTCTTTTTATCTATAATTTTCTGTTTTGAAATATACAAATCATCCATGAGAGTCTCCTTTTGCTACTAACTTCATTACTTTATTTGCAATCTCTAACTCTTCATCTGTTTGAATAACTAAAACCTCTAATGATGCAAAGAGTTGCGAGTCCATTACCATCTCACGAATAGCTACAGCATTTTCACCTATGCCACCAGTAAAAACTATCCCATCAACATGACCAAGAAGTGCCATATAAGCCCCTATATACTTCCGAATTCGTCTCACCATAACTTTTATTGCAAGCACTTTATCTTCAGAATCACTAGATAAAATAGCGCGGACATCATTCTCTGCACATAAGCCAATAAGCCCTGACTCTTTATTTAAAAGAGTATCTACTTCAGAGACACTCATCCCTAACTCTCGCTGCATAAAGAGGAGTATAGCAGGATCTACATCACCACTTCTACTCCCCATAACAAGGCCTTCAAGCGGAGTAAACCCCATAGAAGTATCTATACTTTTGCCATTTTCTATAGCACAAATACTCGCACCATTTCCAAGATGTAAGGTAATGAGATTTACTTTGTCATATGGTATATTTAATATTTTTGCAGCTCTCTTACTTACAAAAGAGTGTGATGTTCCATGAAAACCATATCGACGAATTTGATGTTTTGTATACATCTCTTTTGGTAGAGCATAGCGATAGGCCTCCTCTGGCATTGTTGTATGAAACGCTGTATCAAACACTGCGACTTGAGGAGTAGATGGCGTTTTATCTTGTACAACTAAAATACCCTCAAGATTTGAGCCATTATGAAGAGGTGCAAGAGGAATAAGCTCACGAATGACCTCGACAACTCTCTCATCTACGAGTGTTGCATCACTAAACACCTCGCCACCATGCACAACTCTGTGCCCAAATGCATCAATATCTTCATACTTAAGATTTAAAGAGTCCAAAGCATCATGATGATTCACTATCAAAGAACCCTCTTCCCCGATATGCTCAACAAGTTTTGATTCTATCTCTTTACCCTCTGGCATCAAAAAAAGTTTGTACTTTAAAGAGGAGCTTCCAGAGTTTAAGACAGCTATTTTCATGATTTTTGTCCCGCTTGGATTGCCGTAATGGCTACTGTATTTACTATATCTGCGACTAAACAGCCTCTACTTAAGTCATTAACCGGTTTTTTGAGTCCCTGTAAAATTGGCCCAATAGCCACTGCCCCACTTGAACGCTGTACGGCTTTATATGTATTGTTTCCCGTATTTAAATCAGGAAAGATAAAGACACTCGCTTGTCCTGCCACCTTAGAGTTAGGAAGTTTTTTCTTTGCAACTGCCATATTTACTGCGGCATCATACTGAATAGGGCCTTCCACTAAAAGCTCTGTATCTCTTAGTTTTACAATTTTTGTAGCCTCTCGCACTTTTTCAACATCAGCACCACTACCACTGCCACCAGTAGAGTAAGAGAGCATCGCTACTTTCGGTTCTATTGCGAATGCTGAAGCTGTTGCAGCTGAGGCAATAGCTATATCTGCTAGTGTCTGTGCATCCGGATCCTGATTTACTGCACAATCACCATAGACTAAAACTTTTGTCTCTAAACACATAAAGAAAACACTTGATACAACTGAAACATCCGCTGTTGTTTTAATAATCTGAAGTGCAGGTCGAATAGTATCTCCTGTTGAGTGTATCGCCCCACTTACCATGCCATCAGCATAACCAAGTTCTACCATCATAGTTGCAAAGTATGTAACATGCAGCATAGCATCTTGTGCCGCTTCATATGTTAAACCTTTATGTTTTCGCATCTCAAAGAATGTATCTACAAACTCTTGCATAAGCGGTGAGTTACTATGGTCTATAATAGTCGCAGAAGAGAGATCTAAACCTAAACGTAGGTAGTTCTCTTTTAATTGCTCTGTATTTCCAAGTAAGATAATATCTGCGACACCACGATGTAAAATAATCTCAGCAGCACGAAGTATTCTCTCATCATCACTCTCAGGAAGGACTATAGTTTTTTTATTAGAACTTGCCATATCAAAGAGCTTATACTCAAACATAATTGGGGTCATTACATCACTCTGGGTTGTTGCAATCTTATTCTCTATGTATTGTGTATCAATATTCGCATTAAATAGTCCAAGGGAGAGTGCTATCTTACGATGACTCTCTAATCGTATACGTGAGTGTATTTTAGAGATAGCTCGTGCTGTTTGATAGGTATCCATAGGAACACTTAAAATAGGAATATTAAACTGGTCAAGTCCCTCTATAAGTTTTTTAATATTTTTATGGGCCTTCATATCAAAAGGAAAAACTATACATGATATATTTGGATAAGCATTTGAGTAGAGTGCTCCTAATACGCCAAGTATAATATCTGAACGATCAGCAGGAACGATGACTAAATCATCCTCTTCTATATACTCTAAAAAGTTATCTAAAGAGAGTGCTGCCACTTTAACATTTCTAATACTTCTTGTATGATCTTCATCAGCAAGTAAAATAGGCTTAGCACCTATAGACTCTATAACATCTTGTATACTTAAGAGACTTAACTCCTCAACTTCACTTAGAAGATATGTTGTGTACTCATAGTTTTTTAGTTTTTTCTCTAAAGCTATATACTTTTTATAATCTAGTCTATTAATAAAAGTCGCAAAGTGTGTACATCCTTGAGACTCTAGTGTCTCATTCTCTATCTTAACACTCTCAAAAATCTCTTTTGCAGTATCATTTTTTGCATTGATTATATTTATGTAGGGTGATCCAAAATTTTGTGCAAGCTTTATGTTGATGTCAAAGTTTATGTTTGCATTTAAAAAGGAGAGTCGAATCCCTTCACAAAGGACAAAGTCATACTCTTTTTCTAGCTTTTTAAACTTTGTAAGAAGTTGATTTATAAGCTGTTTTGTCTTTTTTTGAGAGATCATATCTTCAACATAATCTATATCAAAGCCAAAAGCATCTTCATACTCTATATCTAAATCATAGCGTTTTAAAATGAAGTCTATATCTCCATCTCTGACATCTTTTTTATGAATTATAGGTCTAAAAAAAGCGACTTTATGAAGATTACGTTTAAGTATCTCCATCATTCCCATCGAGATAAAAAGCATCCCTGCATTTACCTCTTGTGCTGATATGAAAAGTGATTTTATTTTCATGATATATCCATACTTATTTAAATATATGTTAGTATATCGAAAAAGTGATAGCATATGAATCCAAAAGAGTTAATGATTAGCCGTTATGAGGCATTTGTAAAGAAAGATTGGGATTATATTGTAAAAACATCCACCCATCAAACCCTCCAAGATTTAAAACAACCTTCAGATATAGTATGGTTAAATCTTGATGTTCTTAATGCCCATGATAATAGTGTTGAGTTTAAAGCTTACTATAAAGAGTATGGAAAGGTTGGTGTTTTACATGAAAAGAGTCTTTTTATTTTAGAAGATGGTGTTTGGAAGTATGCAAGTGGGGAACTCTTTAGTACTAAAATAGAGAGAAATGAGCCCTGCCCTTGTGGAAGTGGTAAAAAGTTTAAAAAGTGTTGTAATTAAGTAGTAAAAAGTCTTTTTTCATCATTAGAGTTACTCATCCCATTTACAATATTTTCACACATTGCTGTTTTTGCATAGACTTCTAAATACTCTAACATCTCTTCTGAGTAGCCTTTTCCTCGGAACTCTCTATCTGTTACAAGATCAAATATCATAAGATGGCGTTTGTAGTAAAAGCTTGTTTGAACGGCGACCCCTGCATAAGTGATAAGCTTATCTCTTTCAAATAGTCCTATCATCTTATACTCCATATGTCTCATATCGTAAATGAGGTCATCAAACTCTTTAAAACTGAGTGATGTATGTAACTGACTAAGCACTTCATAGATAGTATCTAACTCTTTTAAATTCATTTCTCGTATCTGCATGATGCAATATTACATTAAGTTTGTTGAAACTATTCAATAGTCAATATAATTATATATTAAATCAAAAACTACATAAAAAAGTAAAAACAGACTCTACTACTATCAGAAACTCTTATTATTGATAATAATTTTAATATTTATGTTAGAATAATAAAAATACAAAATAGTAGGTCCACATATGAACACAAAAAGTATAAACTTCAGAATCCTTATTTTCTTTATCAGTGCCTTAATCTTTCTTGGTTTTGGTGTGGCGTATACTATCTCAGATAGTGCAAAAGATGAGTTACTTAAAACACGAATGGAGCAGATGAGTTCTATCAAGATAAGTAAAACACAACATGTTGAGGACTACTTCTCTGAGATGAAGTATATACTTGGTTCACAAGCACTCAATAGTGAAACAGTAAAACTTCTTTGGGACTATGATGAAGCTGTTGAGAACTTAGAAGAGTTAGAGATAGATCAAGATACTATACGAAATACCTTACTTGACTACTATAAAACAACTTACTTAACAAATGTAAACTACGATTTAGAGAATGCCCCCTCTAAAAAAGCTCCGAGTGATTATCTTCCAAAAACAACAAAAGGAGAAATCCTTCAGTACCTTTATATAGCCAACAACCCTGAAGCTTATAATAAAAAAGAGCTTTATAAGATGGACAGAATGTTCAAAACAGAGTACTCAGATATTCATGTGCAGTACCATCCTATATTTCGTGATATTTTAAAAGAGTTTGGACGTAATGATCTTTTTCTTGTAAATCCTGCAGGAGATGTACTCTACAGTGTTCAAAAAAATTGTGATTTAGGAACAAACCTCATAGAGGGTCCCTATGCAAGTACAGGACTAGCGAGAGTCTTTAAAAAATCTCTTAAAGCAGCCAAAGGTCAAGCTGTATTTGAAGATTTTTCTATCTATGAACCTGCTTACAACAAACAGGTTGCTTTTATAGCGATGCCTATCTACTTTGGTGAGGATAATGAAGGGACTCTTATTTTCCAACTTCCAAAAGATAAAATTAACAAAATCATGAACTTTAATAACCAAGTAGATAAAGTTGGTCTTGGAGCGACAGGAGAAGCCTTTCTCATTGGTACTGACTTCACTATGAGAAATGAGAGTCGTTTTACAGATAAGATTAAAGCTATTGATAATGGTGTCAAAAAAGCAGGAACAACTATAGGAAACTATAAGATAGAGACAAAAACAACAAAAGCAGCAATCTCAGGAGAGAGTAGAACAACTCTAGGAACTGACTATCTAGGCAATGATGTAATCCTCTCGTATGGACCTATTGATATTTTTTCTCAAAAATGGGCGATGATAGTAAAAATCGACACAGCAGAAGCATTAGCTAATGCAAATGAAAACTTTATAAATGCACTTATAGGAACTGCTCTTTTTATTGTTCTTATGATTTTAATTTCTCTTTATATTACAAAAATCGTTATCATTGACAAACTTAAAACACTTCAGAGTGCTACTTACGATCTTGCAAAAGGAGATGGTGACTTAACAAAAAGAGTTACGGTACCTAAAGGTGATGAGATTTCAGATGTTGCACAAAACATCAATGAGTTTATTGAAAAAGTACGGGTAACAGTAAGTGAAGCAACAACAACATCTGCGAACAACACACAGATCGCAGCAACACTCTCTCGTGCTTCTGTAGATATGAAAAGTAAAGCAGAAGATGAAAGTAGTATTGTTCATGAAGTTGCACAAGACGGGGCAGAGTTACAAAATATTTTAAGTATCTCTATTGAACAAGCAAAAGAGACTAAAGAGAACATTGACCAGACGGGCCAAACACTTAAAAATGCAAATCAGCAGATAGTAAAACTAGCAAATGAGATTGAGTTACGTAGTCATGATGAGCTTGAACTCTCTCAAAAACTCGTAGATTTAAGTTCTGAGACAACTGCTGTAAAAAGTGTTCTCGAAGTTATTGCGGACATTGCAGATCAGACAAATCTGCTTGCACTTAATGCTGCCATAGAAGCTGCTCGTGCAGGAGAGCATGGTCGTGGTTTTGCTGTTGTTGCTGATGAAGTTCGTAAACTTGCTGAGCGTACACAAAAATCTCTTGGAGAGATAAATACAACTATCAGTATAATTACACAGTCAGTAAATGATGCAAGTGAACATATGTCAGTTAACGCAAAAGCTATCGAAGCACTCTCCCAAAATGCAAATCAAGTTGAGGGTGAAATCAGTTCAAGTGTTATTGCCATTGAAGAGTCTATTGGTCAAGTTGATGAGACTGTAACAGGTTACATTAACAACTCACAAACGATTGCTACAATGATTACAAAAGTAGGAAATATAGAAAAAATCTCTCAAGAAAACCAGACAACTATAGAAGAGATATCTGAAGCATCATCAAACTTAATGCAGATGACAAATAACCTCAATAACCTTCTACAAGGTTACCGCACTTAATCAACATCTTTTAAACAACACTTGGGTATAATCGCGAAAAATATACCTAAGTGAGAAATATTCATGGTAACAGTACAAAACCTTATAATGCGTTACGGAAATAGAGTTCTATTTCAAGACATAAACCTTAAGCTTGACCGTCATAAACGCTACGGTCTTATCGGTGCGAATGGTGCTGGTAAAACAACTTTCTTAAAAATCCTTAGCGGTGAAATCGATGAGTTTGAGGGTGAAGTTATCATCCCTAAAGCAAATAAAGTCGGTGTTCTAGGACAAAATCAATATGCTTTTGAAGATTTTACAATTATGGATGCTGTTCTTTACGGAAATAAACGTTTATATGATGCTATTAAAGAGAAAGAAGAGCTTTATGTAACGGGTGACTTTGAAGATGATGCTGTAAACAACCGTTTAGCTGATTTAGAAGTTATCTGTGTTGAAGAGGACCCTACTTATGAGTACGATGTAAACATCGGTAAAATACTTGCGAATGTAGGAATTCCTGTTGATCAACACAATGAGCTTATGTCTACACTAGACAGTGCTGATAAATTTAAGGTTTTACTTGCACAAGTACTCTATCCAAAGCCAGATGTTCTCTTCCTCGATGAGCCTACGAATAATCAGGACATTGAGACTATCAGCTGGTTAGAAAATGAACTTAAACGCCATGAGGGTACACTAGTAGTTATCTCTCACGATAGACACTTCCTAAACTCTGTTGTTACAAATATACTTGATGTTGATTATCAAAAAATTCGTGAGTTTACTGGTACTTATGATGACTGGTATATTGCTGCAAATGTTCTTGCTAAACAGATGGAACTAGATAACAACAAAAAGCAGAAAGAGAAAGATGAGCTTGAAGCTTTTGTAAGACGTTTCTCAGCAAATGCATCAAAAGCAAAACAGGCAACTTCTCGTCAAAGAAAACTTGATAAGTTAGAGATTGAAGATATTAAACCATCATCTCGTCGTGACCCAAGCATCGTTTTTAAAGCTAAACGTACAATGGGTGATGAAGCACTTGACCTTAAGAACATCTCTCACTCTTATGGTGATAATGAAATATTTAAAGATATTTCACTTAAATTTGAACCAGGTGAAAAAGTTGCACTTATCGGTGGAAATGGTGTTGGTAAATCGACTCTTTGTAAAATCATGATGGAAGAGTTAAAACCTGATGCTGGTGAAGTTGTATGGGGTGCTACTATTGAGAACTCTTACTTTCCACAAGATACAGCGGACATTATCGAAGGTGATGGTACACTTTACGACTGGTTACGTGCATTTGACCCTAAACGTGAAATCGCTGAGATAAGAAACTGTCTTGGTCGTATGCTCTTTAATGGTGAGCAGCAAGAGAAAGGTGTCAAAAGTATTTCAGGTGGTGAAAAACACCGTATGATGCTTTCTAAAATGATGCTAGAGGGTGGAAACTTTTTAGTTCTTGATGAGCCATCAAATCACCTTGACCTTGAGGCTATCGTAGCCCTAGGTGAAGGTCTTTTAGAGTTTAAAGGAAATGTTATCTGTGTTTCACACGATAGAGAGTTACTTGATGCATTTGCTTCACGTATCATCGAGATTCAAGCAGATGGTTCTCTCATCGACTTCAAAGGAAGTTATGAAGAGTTCGCTGAACAACGCGCTGCTGGAAACATATAAACACTATGCCTAAATATGAAAACTTTTTAGGTTTAGGTATAGCTGGAAACTTCGCACTTCACCTTGACCAAGCGGGTGAAGCTGAAGATTTTAAGGATATCATCACAGCCGATGAAGCTGCACCTAAGGGCATGTTTCCTTTTTATCTTCCTTCTTACACCCCATATACAGAAAACTCCACAAGAACACCAAAAGCGATTTTAACTTCATACCCACTTTCACACGATACTATTAAACTTCCAACTAAAGATGTAAATGTTCAAGCCGAACCAGAGGTTGGACTTGTTTGTGAGTTTACATATAAAGATGAAAAAGTTGAAACTATAACACCTACACATTTTGGAGCTTATAACGACTGTTCTATCCGTGTAGCAGGGGCAGAGAAAATTAGTGATAAAAAGAACTGGGGAAGTGACTCTAAAGGTATCTCTTCTACTCTCTTTAGCATAGATAAATTTGCTGAGGGTGGAGTAATGGATAACTTTAGTATCTGTAGTTTTCTTAAACGCGATGGAGCAATTACTGCTTATGGTGAAGATGTAGAATTAAATGGTTACAGTTATTTTTATTCTAAACTCACAGAGTGGATTAAAAATCAAATAAATACTCAAGTAAACTTCGGACCATTAGAGCCTCTGAGTGAGTATATAAAAGCTTGTAACTACCCTACTAATGTTGTTATTAGCATTGGAGCTACTCGCTATACTCAGTATGGTGAAACGACCTTCTTAAAACCAAAAGATGAAGTTTTGGTGGTGGTATATAATCACAATTCCTACAAAGTAGATGACATTACTACAGCACTAAAAGAAGAGAACTATACACTTGATGAAATGAGTGTTTTAGCACAAAAGGTTATATAGTTGCAGACTGGTATATATGAACACTATAAGGGAATGAAGTACGAAGTCATAGATACTCTAAGACATAGTGAGACAGAAGAGCTTATGGTACTCTACCGTGCTTTATATGGTGATGAAGGCTTATGGGCTAGACCCTATACTATGTTTTTTGAAAATGTCACTATAGATGAAGTAGAGCAACCCCGATTCAAGTATATTGGAAAAAGAGATGAGTAGAGGAAAAAAGCTCGACCTCTTCATTGGTGCCGATATAGATGACTCCTGGGCACAAGTTCAAACACCCAGAAAATCAAAAATTACTTCAGAGATTCAAGAGCCATCAAAACACTTTTTACACTTTTCAAAAGAGAAAAGAAGAGGAAAGACAGTTACACTTGTAGGCGAGTTTTTTCTCTCTAAAGAGGATGCAACAGCTACACTTAAAATACTCAAGAAAAAGCTTGGATGTGGTGGTGCTTATAAAGATGGTTTTATGGAGTTTCAAGGGGAACTAAAAGAGAAACTTCGCCCCCTACTTATCGCACTAGAATTTCGTTTCAAAAATGGTCACTAGGCACTTAAAATTGTCTCAGCAAGACTAACATTTGAAGTGATTATATATCTATCTCTTCCTGTATTTTTTGCTTCATAGAGCATCTCATCTGCACGAGAGATAAGTACTTTATCATCTAAAGCATCATCAGCTACACAACAGACAACTCCAATAGATACCGTTACAAACTCATTAGCATCAGAAGTTTCATGTTTTAACTCACATTCACGAACACTGTCACAAATCTCTCTTGCTAACTTTGCACTACTTGACTCATCTGTCTCAACTAGCAGTACTCCGAACTCTTCGCCACCAAGTCTAAAAACATAATCACTAGGACGTCTGAGTCTATCTTGAAGAGCTTTAGCTACAGCCTTAAGAGCTAAGTCACCTGCAACATGTCCATATGTATCGTTATACTGTTTAAAAAAGTCAATATCTATCATCATAAATGTTATGTAGTTCATTGAACGCTTCGCACGTTTGAGCTCTTTTTCATACACATGATTAAAATATCTTCTGTTGTGTAGATTAGTTAAAGAGTCTGTATAAGAAACATTTTCTAGTTTCTTATTTGCTTGTTTTAGTTTTTTCGTTGCATATTCTAACTTTGTATGATCTTTTTGAATACTGCGAAATACATACAATGAAATTAACAAAACAGCAACTATTACAGAGAAGAGTATAAAGCCTATCTGGTTTTTTGTCTCTGTAAAGCTCTCTAAAAATTTCTTACGTTCATACCGTGCCATCTCTGTCTCATAGTTAATGAGCTTTTGGATTATATTATGAATAAAACTCACTTTTTTTTCAAGTGTATTTATATTTATTCTACTAAGATTTTGCCCCTCTTTAGAGACCTTATATATTCTTAAAAAATAACTATTTACCCTTTGTATCTCTAAATCTGCATAAGCAACATAATCACGTTCATCATAGCGTTTAAAATGTGATTCATAACTTTTCCATTTTTTACTTATATGTTTTAAAGAGGCTTCTAACTCTGAACTTACCTGACTAGGACTAATCTCTTGGCGAGATGCCTTATAAACTGTACTAGCTAAGCCATTGTGATAAGTTTGAATAACTTCATTGAGTTCGGTGATAGGCACTAAAGAACCAAAATAGAGTCCGTCAATATTTTTCTTCATTGTATTTATATGAAGATATCCCATAATTCCAATACTAATGAGTCCAATTGTGATTAAGATAAAAAGAAAAAACAACTTACTTCTAAGCTTTAGTGCTTCTATAAAATGCATATCACTCCTTCATCTAAGAGTTTTCTAGCATTATCTGTGCCATTCGTACTCTAATTATGATAAAATTCTATAAAAAATTATGAAGAGAAACTTATGGAAGCAAAAGCGATACAGACAAGTAAATATTTAGAAGTTAATGAGATTGAAAGACATTTAGAGAATGTTGAGTATATTATTATGGCAACTTCTGCCCCTGAAAAATTTGTAGAGACACCTATACACTTTACTATCTTTTTAAACACCTCAGATAGACTACCTCAAGATGTACAAAATGCTATCTTAGATAAGTTTTTAGATGACAATGGTATTAAGAATCCTCAAGAGTTAATGAGTCAGATAATGCCAGTCGGTTTTGGAGTAAATACTGGCCAAGATACAGCTATGCCAATGCTTCTTATAAAACAAGATGATATGAGAACTATTCCTCATGTACCGATGTTTGTTATGGATTTTCTAGCAGATTCTGACAACTTTTATGAAGCGAAGATCCATAAACTTACAGGTTGGACATACTCTTATAACTAAGAGTATGTAGCTTCAATATCTTCAACCTCTTTAGCAATATTTTTAGAGAGGTTTTCATATCCATCATAAGTCACTAAGATATCATCTTCTATACGAATCCCTATACCTCTATAGCGTTTAGGTACACTCTTATCATCTTTATCTATGTATATCCCAGGTTCTATTGTCATTACCATTCCCGCCATTAAGGGTATCTCTTTTCCCTTTTCATCTTTATATGGAGACTCATCATGCACATCAATACCCATCCAGTGACCAATGCCATGTGGATAGTATTTTTTATGTTTTTTCTTTTTAAGCAGTTTTTTTACACTCCCCTTAAGTATCCCAAGTTTTACTAATCCTTCACAGAGTAACTCTTCTGATTTTTCTTGAAGTGTAGTTCTTAAAATATCTGGTCGAACCATAGATATAATTTTCTTCTCAACCTCTAGTACTATCGAATAAAGATCTTTTTGAGCATCTGTAAATGTACCATTTACAGGAAAGCTACGAGTTATATCACTAGCATAGTACTCATACTCACATCCAGCATCCATTAAAATAAGGGCACCATCTAAAAGTTTTTTATCATTGTTTATATAATGAAGTGTATTTGCACTGTTACCACTAGCAACAATAGTTGTATATGCATCGCTATAAGCACCCTTCTTTTTAAAAATATACTCAACATCTGCTTGTAGTTCATACTCATAAGTTAATTCTCTAGCATGATCTTTTGCATAGTGATGTGCCTCTTTTGTAATCTGAAGTGCTTTTTTAATAAGGCTTATCTCCTCTGGAGATTTAATTAAACGCTGTTTTCCTATAAGAGGCATAAGATTAGAGCGACTTGAAAAAGATTTACTTTTTTCAACTATATACTCTATTTTAGAACTTTTCATACTAAAGTCATAGTAGATATTACGACTCTCTTTTATAAAGAGGTCAAACTTAGAAGTAAACTCATCTATAACAAAGATATCATCATGCTCAAAAAGTTTTTTAGCACCTTTTACACCTCTTCTTTTCCCACTCCAAAGTTCAAGTTGTTTATCTTTCTTTTGTACAAAAAGGTAGCTCTCTGTCGCTTTTCTTCCCTTTCGTATTATAAGGGCTGCATTATCTTCTTTAAAACCCGTTAGATAATAGAAATTACTATTTTGCCTATATGGATACTCTGTATCATTTGAGCGAGTCTGTGCAGTTGCACTAAAAACAACTGCAATAGAGTTGTTTTTTAAAGATGATGCAAGAGTTTTTCTTCGTCTTTTGTACTCTGACTCTTGAATCATTTACAACTACTATCTAACCAAATATTTGCACTATTTAGTGCTTTACTCAGTGCTCTATTTAAAGCATTTACACCACCTAAAGCATCTGCTGATTCTGTCTTAATCTCTTCATGAACAACTTTTGAACTCAAAGGTTTTCCACTCTTAGCATCTACAAGAGTAAAAGAGAGTGATACATCTACATATGAGCTATTGTTGTCTTTTGAAAAGTACTGCATAAAACTATCTACATTAGTCTCTAAAATAAAGTCTGTTTTAGTTCGAGAACGATAACCACTTACAGTTGCAAAACTAGTTGCCTTACGAACTGAGATTAAAAGAGCATCTGTTATAGCTTTGTTTGGTGTACTTGCCCACTCTGATTCAGTAAATTCGAAAACTTTATATCCATCTCCTGCATACTGCATACTTTTTGTCTTTAAACTATTTGATGTAAAAACTTGACTCACTTTTAGTGTTTTATTTTTACATTGATTTGATGGCTTATCGATTGTAACAATTTCAGGATTTATTCTATACTCTAGTACATGTGGAATCGTTATTGAACACCCCACAAAAAAAAGTAAACTCATAGATATTATTAAACTTTTCATCTTAATTCTCTCCTGGTGCTTTTCTAATCTCTTGGCGTTTATAAAAGATATCTGATGGACTCTCTCTATAACGTTCTAGTGTCTCTTCTAACTTCATCATTAGCTCTTGAAAGTCTAACATTGCTGCATTAAGTGTTGGAATAACATCTGCATTTAACTGTTTAAAATCAGCTTCTCCGTTATGAAATGCTTTTTGAATCTCATCCATAGACTTATCTAAGCCTAAATAACTAATCATTATGGAATCAAATGAGTTGGCTGTACTCGCTTCCCACTTTTTAGTTTTTTCTAGAAATATATCAATATTTGGCATTAATTTATTTAATTTTTCTGTAAACTCATCCATATTTTTGCTAGTCTTTTGAAGATGATTGATTGTTTTATCATCTAAGAGCAGTTCCATTTTACGCATTACATTGGCACTTCTTTTTAAAAGTAGTGCCATCTGTTGCTGATTATCTGCTCCTAAAAGCTCCTCAGTTCCTGCAAGTGTTGAAGTTAAACGATTAGATACATCACCAAAAGAGTCTTCAAGGTTCTTAAAGAAAGAGGGGAGTGTCTTTATAGTCGGACACTCCTCACCATCCTTTGCTCTAAGCAGTTCACTTGAACGGCCACCATTACTTAGATTAATATATGACAATCCTGTAATTCCCTGAGCGGTTAGTTTGGCTGCAGTATCTACTTTTATAGGTGTTGAACGCTCAATAATCACTGTCACTTCAACCTGTTCTGAATTATTCGGATTAATTCTCATTTTAGATACTTTTCCAACACTGATTCCTCTGTACTTTACAGGAGCATCAATGTTCAATCCTAAAACAGACTCATCAAAATAGATATGGTATTTTTGAACATCTTCATTTTTTACAGGTTTTAACATCCAGTAAGCAAAGGACATCATAAGTGCCATACCTACTAAAATAAGTATACCAACAAGAGTATAGTTTACTTTATTATTCATATTTATAAAATCTCCATTATTTAAAAAATGTCTGTACAAAGCTACTATTTGAGCTTTTTACATCTTTGATACTTCCCTCATATACTATCTTTTTCTCATCTATAATTGCTACTCTATCTAAAGTATCATAAATTGATTGTAAATCGTGTGAGACCATTACAATAGTTAAGCCTAGCATTTCTCGTAGTTTTAAAATTAACTCATCAAACTCACGTGCAGAAATTGGATCTAGTCCACTTGTTGGCTCATCTAAAAAGAGTAACTTTGGATCCATTGACAAAGCACGAGCTAAACCTGCTTTTTTCTTCATTCCTCCACTTATTTGTGAAGGAAAAAGGGCAGCATCTCCTGGTTTTAATCCCACAAGGCTTATCTTAAACTTCACAATTTCATCTATCATATGTGTAGATAAATCTGTATATTCAACAAGAGGTAAAGCGATATTGTCTCTTAAACTTAAAGAAGAAAAGAGTGCTCCAAATTGAAACAAAACACCCCATTGACGCCGTAATGATTGAGCATCTTCAGTAGTAATACTCTCAACTTTTTTACCTAAGATATCTATACTTCCGCTACTCAACTCCTGCAGCATTACCATCTCTCGCATAAGTGTTGTCTTTCCACATCCACTGGGTCCAAGTAAGCCATATATTTCACCCTCATTTATATTTAGGTTTAAGCCATTATGAACTACTTTATTACCAAAAACTGTCTGTACATCTCTTACTTGGATAATACTCATCTTAAATTCCTAAGTTTGTAAATGCAATTGAGAAAGCTGCGTCACATACAATTACGGCAAAGATAGACTCTACTACACTTTTTGTTGTGTTAAACCCTATGCTTTGTGTATCATCTTTTACGACTAATCCTCTATAAATACCAATACTTGCTATTAGAAATGCGAAAAAAGGTCCTTTGAGAAGTCCAATATAAAAATGCTTTATATCTATCACTTCACGAAATCTATCTAAAAAGAGATCAGAAGTAATCCCAAGATCAATACTTGACACTATCATTCCACCAAAGATTCCCATAATATCTGCAACAAATATAAGTAGAGGCATCGCAATCATCAAAGCAATAACTCGAGGTAAGACTAAAAAAGCAAATGGATCAAACCCCATAGTCTTCATTGCATCTAACTCTTGGGTAATCTTCATCGCCCCTATCTGTGCAGTAAAAGCAGAACCACTGCGACCAGCTATTACAATAGCTGTAATAAGAGGTGCTAACTCTCTTAAAATAGAGATTCCCAACATATCAACAATAAAGATATTGGCACCATAAAGTTTCAGTTGAAATGCTGACTGATAGGCAACCACTAAGCCTATAAGAAAACTTGTTAATGCAACAATTCCAAGAGCTTTAATAGCTGACTCATTTATTTCAAACGCTATCTCTTTAAAACGTACATTATTAAATGACTTCAGATAGTAAATTTTTGTCATAAAAAGTTTTCCAAAAAACTCCATAAATGAGATAAATCCATGAAAATAGCCATCTATCTTCATCATGTTTTTTTTTAAAAAACTTTTTTGTGAATGTTCTGTTTCCTCTTCAAAATCTGTTATTATTCTCTGCATTTTAACAAGTTCTAGAGTAGAAAGAACTGTTTTATTTTTACAAGAAACACTGCTTTTAAGACCTTTATTATGATTATCTTTTTCTAGTTTAACGAGAAATATAGCACCCGCAGTATCTAAAAAAGTTACATTATGAAGGTCAATTACTACAGAAGTAATCTCCTTTGAGGATAAAGAGCTCATATCTTTTTGAAGTTTAGAAATAGTGTAGAGAGTCAACTCCCCTGAAAATTCTAAGGAGAGTTGATTATATTTATGAATGATCTGAAGAGTTGCTTTCATCTGTTAGCTATTAAAAGTCTCTCTCTAGAAGTTTATTCACTTTTAAAATAGTAATAATTTTATCTTCCTGTTTTCCGACACCGTCTATAATAGTATCATCACCATTTACTGTATCTGGTGCAGGCCCAATATCTGTCTTCTTAAGTCTTATTGCCATTGTTAATCTATCGATTACAAAACCTGCTACATCATCACCATGACGCATTACAATAAAACGAGTCTCATCGGATTGATTTTTTGTTTTTAAACCAAACTTAGCACGTAGATCGATGAGTGGGATAACTGCACCACGAAGGTTAAATACACCTAAAACATACGATGGAACTTGAGGAACACGAGTCCAAGTAAAAGGTTTAATAATCTCCTGAATAGCAAGAATAGGAATAGCATACTCTTCTTCACCAATTACAAAACCAACAAGTTGTACTATATCATCTAGTTGATCATGTCCACTATTTTGTTGATCACCCTGTTTATTAATAATCTGTTTTAATTTATCACTCATTATAAAAACTCCGCTTTAAAGTTAACATTTCTCTGTACAACACTTGATAAGTAGTCTGCAGAATATGGTTTAGTAATATACTCAACCATTCCAGACTCAACACCACGCATACGATCTGATTTACCAGTACGAGATGTTACCGCGATGAGTGGTAAATTCTTATACTTATTATACTTTTTAATCTCTGTGGCAAGTGTGTAACCATCCATTCTAGGCATCTCAATATCAACAAGCATAGCATCAAAGTTATGCTCACCTGATTTTAAAACATTTAATGCTTCTTGACCATCACTAGCTTCAACTAATGTAATGCCCATTGATTCTAATGCTTTTCGCATAATAGTTCTATCAGTTTTAGAGTCATCGACGATCATTACTTTATAGTCACTTGCTTTATTCTTTTCCATTGAAACAGTAGATTCACTACCAACATTACTCAATGCTGTTGATTTTACATTACGAGCCATTGACATAAGTGCAACAACATCCACAATTAAAGTAACACCACCATCTCCACGGATAGTTGCACCAGCAACACCTTCAATACCTTTAAGGTAATCTCCAAGAGATTTAATAACTATCTCCTCTTGACCAACAAGAGTATCAACGATAAGACCAAGTTTACTAGTACCAAGGCCAAGCACTACAACATATGCATGCTCGCTCACATCTAAAATACGTTCAACCTCAAAAATATCACCAATATGAACAAGAGATAAAACTTCATCACGAAGTCTCATTACTGAACGACCTTCAACAGTATAAATCTCATCTTTTGAGATACGAACTGTTTCAAGAACAGATGCTAAAGGAATAGCATAATGTTCCTCTTGAACACCTACTAATAGTGCTTGAATAATGGCAAGAGTCAAAGGAATTTTTAACTTCATTGAAGTTCCAACACCAAGTTCAGAATCTATATCTATAATACCGTTAAGTTTTTCAATATTTGTTTTTACAACATCCATACCAACACCACGACCACTTACATTTGTAACAGCAGCAGCAGTTGAAAAACCTGGTTTAAAGATAAGCCCAAAAGCTTCTTTTTCACTCATGTTGTCAGCTTCTTTTTCTGTAATAATTCCCTTCTCAAGAGATTTATTTTTAAGCATATTAACATCAAGACCTTTACCATCATCATCAATTTGAATAACGATTTGATTCCCTTCATTATATGCTTTTAAGCCAATAGTTCCCGTCTCGTTTTTACCTTTTGCTAAACGTTCTTCTGGCATTTCAACACCATGATCACATGAGTTACGAATAATGTGAACAAGTGGATCACCTATCTCTTCAACGATAGATTTATCAAGCTCAGTATCTTCACCTCCTAACTCTAAATCTATTTTTTTGTTCAGTTCACGAGAAAGATCTCGAATCATTCTAGGAAACTTGTTAAATACTTTTCCTATTGGTAACATTCTTGTTTTCATAACAGCGATCTGAAGATCTGTTGTAACAAGAGAAACTATACTTACAACTTGATTTAACTCCTCTAAAAACTCTTCACCCTCATAGCGCTCTTCAACATCATCATTAATTTTAATAAGTCTATTTTTAGCAAGAACTAACTCACCGATAAGATTCATAAGGTGATCAAGTCTTTTTACATCAACACGAATCGTTTGCTCAACAGCTGCAGGTGCACGTTTTGTTGGTGCTGCTGCTTTTGGATCCTCTTTTTTGGCTGCTGGGGCTGTAGCAACTGGTGCCGGTGCCGGTTTTGGAGTTGGTGGAGGAGTTGGTTCGGGTTCTGCTTTAGGAGCAGGCTCTGCATCTGGTTCAGGAGGAGCAGCAAGAACATCTTCCCCTGCCGCTATTTTCGCTTCGCGTTTTGCTTTATCTTCAGCCTGTCTCTCTTGTAAAAGTTTCTCTATTTCAGCTTCAAGATCATCTGGACTCATATTGTCATAATCTATCTCATCTTCATTCTCTTCCACAACTTCGGGCTCTGAAATCTCTTCTACAACAGGTGCAACAGCAATAGGAGTATCAACTTCTCCATTACCACCCGTAATCTTGTCAAGTTTTACAACACATGCTGAAACATCTATTCCAGCATCTGTACTTGTGTCACGAATCGTCTCCAGAAGTGCTTTCATAAGGTCGATTGATTCTAATACAACATCCATAACATCTGGAGTAATTATCAACTCTCCATGGCGTGCTTTATTAAGAACATCTTCCATATGATGTGTCAAGTGAGTAAGAACATCAAAGTTAAGAAATGAAGATGCTCCTTTTACAGTATGTGCAACACGAAAGATTCCGTTTAACAGTTCCAAATCTTCAGGGTTATTCTCTAACTCTACTAAATCTTCATCTAACTTCTCAACTAACTCAAAAGACTCAACTAAAAAGTCCTGTAGTATCTCTTGAAATTCATCCATATTTACACTCCTTACTTCATATGTGCACGAACAACACGTGCTACTTCATTATAAAACGAACTGGCTTCAAACTTCACTAAGTAAGCTTCTCCGCCTGCTTCTATACCTCTACCTTCACTAAAATGATCACTAATCGAAGAGTTAAAAACGATTGGAATATTATTAAATCTTCCATCATCTTTTACATTTGTTGCAAAATGAAAACCATCCATTTTAGGCATTTCAACATCACTAATAATAATTTTAAGATGTTCTGCGATATCTTCACCATAACTCTCATACAGATCATCTAGTTTATGTAGGCCCTCTTCTCCATCCATAGCTTCAACAACATGGAAGCCCATTTTCATAAGGGCTTCTTTTACTATTTTCCTAGCAGTGGAACTATCATCTAAAATGAGTGCTAAACCAGAGAATGTCTCCAACTCTTCAGGAATATTATCAACATCTGGTTCATAAAGTCCAAGATCTTGGACTACAGACTCTAAATCCAAAATGAGAAGAACATTCTCATCTTCAATTTTTGTTACACCTGTTATTTTATTTGACTCTAAAGAACCTGTCCCACTCATAAAAGTAGCGGGTTCAATATCATTCCAGTTAATTCTACGAATACGTTTAGCTTCATGAACGATGAAACCAATAAGTACATTATTAAACTCAGTGATAATCACTCGAGAACTTTTTCCAATGCCTTCAGGTTCTGTTATACCCATCCACTTTGCAAGGTTTACAACAGGAATCACCACATTACGAAGATCAAAAATACCTTCTATAAATTCAGGTGTTCCAGGCAGTTCTGTAAGTGAGGGTACACGAATAATCTCACGTACTTTTGAAACATTAATCCCGTAGATACCTTCATAAACAGAGTCATCTTCTTGTTTTTGAATACGAAAGTCTACAAGTTCCATTTCATTAGAACCGACTTTTAGGGAGTTTTCATCCATTATTTAGCTCTCCTTATAAGAGTTTTCTTCTATAAATAGTTCTTTATCTTCCAAAGATTTTACTATAAAGTATCTTTGATTGCAAGCAAAAGCACCAAGATTTATATACTTGTACGACTCAAAATAAAAAGCTCTATTTTGATGGTAATGCCCCTCTATAAAGTAGCGACAACTATAGGAATCTAAAGAACGTTTTTGAATATAGTCTCTAAAACCTGTAAACTCATTACAATCCTCTTTTTTTGTCAAGTATCTATCTATCTTTTTAATGATTTTATCATCGATTTTTCTATCAACTCTATTTAAAAATTTTAAAATATATGGATTACGAATAATAGAAGTGTAGAGTTGGTACCCAAAAGGTGCATCAAAATCACCATGTGCTAATGCTACTTTTTCATCTTCAAATGAGCATATAAGAGGTTGCTCCTTTATAGAGAAAACTTTTGCACTTTTAAACACTCTTTTTAAATTAAAATCATGATTCCCTTCTAAAAAAAGAACATCTATCTTTTCACTAATCTTATTTAAAAGTATTATCATCTCTCTATTTTGCTCATGAGTGTACTCTATACTCCCAAAAAGAGCATCAAATATATCTCCCATTAATATGAGTTGTGGTGTCACTATTTTCTTTGTATATATATCTTTTATTAGAGAGAGAAGTTCTGGTCGGAGGTAAGAGTAGTGTGCATCTGAAATAATCAGAGCACCCTCTTTGAGTTCTATTTTGTCTGTATTATGGGACATACGCTATATCAAGAATACCACTGTTTTCATCAAGACCCATCATCAAGTTAGCATTTACAACTGCTTGACTCGAAGCACCACGCATAAGGTTATCTATAGCACTTGAGATAAAGAGCATACTGCCTTTTTGTTTTACATAGATGTCACAGAAGTTAGTTCCCGCTACACTCTTCATATCTACAGGGATACTACTTACACGAACATTTTTTTCATCTTTGTAAAACTCTTTTATAGTCTCTTCAGCTTCTAAAGAAGCATCTACTTGAATATAAATAGAGCTAATCATGCCACGTGTTAAAGGGATGAGATGAGGCACAAAGTTTACCTCATCAAATGCAACATTTAACTTTTGCGCTATCTCCGGTGCATGTCTGTGCATAAGAGGGTTATATGCAAAAAGGTTATCATTGACATTTACAAAGTGCGTAACATCACTCAGTTTTTTACCAGCACCACTCACTCCCGTTTTAGCATCAATAATGATAGGAGTTCCCTCTTGTCGTTTACTCATAAATGGTAAAATCCCTAAAATAGCTGAAGTTGGAAAACAGCCTGGGTTGGCTACAAGTTTTGCACTCTTTAACTCTTCTCGAAACATTTCAGGAAGACCATATACAACATGAGAAAGATTCTCTACATCAGTATGGGGTACATAAAAATCTTCATAAACTTCTTGTGTCAATCTATAGTCAGCAGAGAGGTCAACAACTTTAACACCTAAATCTATAAGTGGTTTGACATAAGCCATAGCAGTCTTATGTGGCACTGCTAAAAAAACAAGTTCACACGTTTTTGCTATCTCTATAACATCTGCTTTGAGTACTTCATCTTCACAAACACCATTTAATGAGGGGTGCAGAGTATTTATAGTCGTGCCACCTTCCGAGTTTGCAATATAGTTTAAGTTAAATGTAGGATGTTTTAGTAAGATTTTAACAAGTTCTAAACCGGTATAGCCTGTAGCACCTACAACTCCAACATTAATTTTTTCACTCATAACTAGTAACACTCAAAAACTATTTCTTGATACTTCACTTCATCTATCTCAAACTCTTTCTCTCCACCTGGAAGACGAACTTTTACCTCATCACCCTCCTCTTTTCCAAGAAGTTGTTTTGATAAAGGTGAGTTAAAAGATATAAGTCCCATATCTGGATTTGATTCACAACCACCAACAATAGTATATGTCACTTCTTCATCAGTATTCATATCAGTCATAACAACTGTTGAGCCAAATGAGATTTTTGCATGAGCGAGTTCTGTAGGGTCAACAATCTGTGCTTTTCCTAAGATGTCTTGAAGTTCTGCTAAACGATTATCAATATTTTTCTGCATCTCTTTTGCAGCATGATACTCAGCATTTTCTTTTAAATCACCATGTTCTAAGGCTTCTTCAATATCTTTTACACAACGAGGACGCTTCACCTCTTTAAGGTCTTTTACCTCAGCTTGTAATTTTTCATAACCAAAAAGTGTCATAGGTTCTACATTTTGCATAGTTGTTCTCTTTATATAATTTATTTTTACTATTATAGCAAAATTTCTATCTTAATACGCACCACACTATCTGCTTCTCTATTTTATAGAGAAGAGAGATCAAACAAAATCGTTTCATCTAAACAGACAATAGTCAGTATACAGTGCTTTTTAGAGATACTTTGAGCATTTTTCACACCACTGAGTAGTTCTATTTTTTCGCCTGTTACATCATAGTAAGCATAAAGCTTTTCATCTTCGATAATAAACTCACGACCACCACCACAGCCATCACCGATGATGCCCATGCAAGAGATTTTAGAACCATCCATCATCCAAACACTCCTCTTTTGTCTCTTTGAGCCACTCTAGATAATCACTACTATTTTTATCCATTACTATATACTCATCATGTGTAAAACTTTTAAAAGTTGCTTCATCTATACATGTACATAGTTTTGTCTCATTTGTATCTTTACAGTGACTTATCATCACCTCTTTTTGACTCTCTTCCCACCCAACATAGGAAGTATAGTATGGGTAGAGTGCCCAGACAGCAAAACCTGCAGTAAGTACAATGTTTATAACATACTCTCGTTTACGAGTCTCAAAATACTTCTTCAAATCATAACTTATCAGCAGAACAAAAACAACTTCCAGACCGATATTAAACCAGTCACTATCTAAAAAATCAAACAATTTATTTTTTTCCTCTTATCTTCTTCATCGCTTCCCCACACATAGTGAGTCCAAATGTCGCGGTAACTCCCATAAAGGAGCCTTTCTCTTTTATATTTGCCTCTTCACTTGAAAATATAACTTTATACTTCTTTTTAAAACCTCGTTTTTTCAACTCATATCTTATTTTCGAGCCAAATCTATCACCATAACTCTTCCAGATATCATCCACTTTTATCTTTGTAGGATCCATCCGTTTTGCCCCACCAAAAGAGCTTATGAGTTTTTTATAACACTTCTGAGCAAGTGCTAGTTTGGCATTTCTGTCATCAATGGCATCAAGAACTAAGTCATAGGGTTCAAAATCAAAAGCCCAAACCCACTCCTCATCAACTCTATAATTTATTATCTCTACTTCAGGATAGTGCTCTTTAAGTGCTTCTACTTTAAGCTCTCCCTCGTGCATTTCAGACCACATTTGACGGTTTTGATTACTTGCATCATAGGTATCAAAATCTACTATTGTTATGTTTTTAACACCACTTCTATAGAGGCAGTCTAAACAGAACGAACCAACACCACCAACACCAAGCAGAATAATTTTCGCATCTTGTAATTTTGAGAAGTCTTCGCCAACGAGCAGCTCTATACGGTCATATACACCCAAACTACTTACACCACTCTTCTAAAGAGTTCATAGATTTATAAGCACTCATATCGAGCATAATAGGAGTCATAGAGATATACCCAGCCTCTATAGCTTCATAATCACTCATCCCTTTTACACCCTCTCGTTTAGAGAAATCTAATGGATGTAGCCCTAACCAGTAGTACTCTTCTCCTCTTGGATTTCTATGAAGATGTGAATCATTCGCATAGTGTCTGTATCCTGCATAGGTTACTTTTATCTCCGCTTCCTCTTTTTCAGGGGGAATATTGATATTTATAAACTCTCTCTGAGGAAGAGGAAATACACCCTCTCGTATCTTTGTCACTACCTCTTTTATAGTTTTCTGTGCCAATCTAAAATCACCATCTGGGTTTGTAAAATCCATCACTTGACTTATAGCTATAGAGGGAATATTATGTAAAACTCCTTCCATCGCTCCAGCAGCAGTTCCAGAGTAGGTTATATCTTCACCCATATTTGAGCCTCGGTTAATTCCACTCACAAGTAAATCAGGCTTTTCATCCCCATAGATAGCACTTAAAGAGAGATACACACAGTCTGTAGGTGTTCCATCTTCAAGTTTATAAAAGTCATCGCCAACACTTACAAAACGCAGAGGTCTCACAAGTGTCAAAGAGTGCCCACAGGCAGACTTCTCGCTCGCAGGAGCTACTACAATTACTTCTACATCTTTTAACTCTCTTAATGCAGAGACAAGAGAGAGAATACCTTTTGCTTCATATCCATCATCGTTTGTTACTAAAATTTTATACTTTTTATTCATAAAGATATTTTAGCGAAATTAGATAAATTACGATTAACTGTTTACTTTTCTTACCGATATTATATTTTATAATAACAAGGAGCTTCTTATGAACACATCATATGGATTAGATACCTACCGTGCCCATGACTTAAATATCGCGATGAGAACTTCTAGTGGAGATATCATTAAAATGGACTTCTCAAATGAGCGCTCTTCATCACTCAGACATTCGCAAAATGAGAATGGCTCAAGTACATCGATGAGTTTTAGCTCTATGCAGTCATTTCAGTTTTCTATCAAAAGCAACGGCATAGATGCACAGGATCAAAAAGAGATAGATGCTTTTATGAAAACAGCCCAACCCTTTATAGATGACTTTTTACAAGAGTTAAGTGAAGATGCTCCAAGATCTCCTGTCACACAGTTAGCCAAAGAGATCGCCGGTATCTTTGATCCAAACCGTGAACGAGATACAGAGAGTGTAAACAACATAAAAACAAACATTGTTGCAATGTTTGATCAAGCAATCGCCCAGTTTGAACCACCAAAACAGTTATCTGCACAAGAGCTGATGGATAAAATAATGAAAGAGACTCAAAAACTTTTAGAGAGAACTCTTCAAGAATTTGATAATTTCGGTAAAGATTTATATGCATAAACTATTTGTATATTTGGCATAATTTGGCATAATTTTTGCTAATATACCGCTATGAAAATATTTTTAACACTTTTACTCCTATTATCTACCCTATTAGCCTCTAAACTTAGCACTCATTACTCAAAGTTAAACTCTGAGATAGATGCGATAACAAGAACTCTGACAACTGAAGATAAAACAGCTCTGTACTTTCTCGTAGTCACAACCCATAACTATATTTTAGAGAATAAAAATACTAATGCTCTCGAAAAAAAGACACTTACACTACTCAATAGACTGCCACAGACTCCAGAACTAGCAAAAATAAAAGAGCTTTATCTCTCGTTAAGTCATATAACAGAGAGTGGTATCCAATCAAAACCAAAGACTTTATATAGAGATAAAATCATCTATAAAGATAAGATAGTGACTGTTGTAAAGAGAGAGACCTCTCTCATACTCCTTAGTTTTGTAGCACTGGGAGCTCTCCTAGTAGGCATTTTTATAGGATGGTTACTTTTTAATAAGAGAGAGATACTTAAAATAAATCCGATTATAGATAAATCAAGAGAGGCGTCTTTACAAGAGGATATTAGCCTACTGCAACAGCAGTTAGCTCAAGCAAAAAACAGTAATAATTCAGATGAGTTAAAATATAAAAACAGTTCATTAAGTAGTAAAAACAGAGAGTTAAGCACCCAAAAACAAGAACTCTCTCAAAAGCTTACACTATTAGAGTCCCAACATGAAAAACTTTTAGAAGAACAAAAAGTAGAAACACAGCATCTCAGTGAGTATGTTAGCAGCCTTAAAAATGAACTCGCAAAACATGAAACTTCTAAAGGGAGTTCAAATTTTGAGTTTGAGGAAAACTTGAAACATCTTAAAAATCAGAGTCAAGATATTTTTAGTGTTTTAGATACCATCTCCGATATAGCCGAACAGACAAACCTTCTCGCCCTCAATGCAGCCATAGAAGCAGCTAGGGCAGGAGAGCATGGTCGTGGTTTTGCAGTAGTTGCAGATGAAGTCCGTAAACTAGCAGAGAGAACACAGAAAACACTTACCCAAGCAAAAGTTGATATTTCAGCAGTTGTCGATAGTATTAGTAGCCTCAAAGGATAAGACTTGCACTACTCAACTATTGATACTATCAATAAACAGAAAAGAAACTCTAAAGCACTCTATATGGTTAGTGATATCATCATGATCCTGACCATGATTAGTTTTCTAATCATTATGGGTACGACACTCCATGTTGAGAGTAATGTTGGAGAGTTTCTTCTTGCACTATACTCTACAAGTGGTGATATTATTTTTATGATATTCATCTCTGTATTTTTACTCCTATTTGCTATGGTAGGCCTTCCTTTAGGTATTTATGGTACTCCTTTTTACATTGCAGGAGCTTCACTCTTTATCTATTTTTTAAGTATTTATGAGCTCTCTGCTGCCCCCGCAGAGATTATTCGCTCCTTTATCACTGACCCTTTTAGCTTTTTTACACTGAGTGAAGATTTTATTTTCTATCTCGAACTTATTAACTGGTTTTTTATGGCGGTAATACTCTTTAGAATTATGATCATCTGTGTGAATAAACGAGATGAGATGAGTAGCACTCTTCGATTTTTTAGTCTTATGATGATTGCCAGTCTCGTTATAGTCAATACTTTAAAATACTATATAGCTATTAAAAGTAATCTACCAATTGCGAGTTATGCTTTTATAACAACACTTATTTTCTTTGTAACACTCTCTTTTGAAAACCTACTCTTGAGTATTTCAAAGTATATTTATGAAGGAGATCATGCCTATAGAAAATTAGCATTTGCTACCATAACTATTATGATTTTTATTCTCTTAGAACTTCTTTATCTTTTTATAGGTAACAGTGTATTTACTGAAAAAACTCTTTTTGAACCTCTCTTTTTACTTCTTTCATTTCTACTAATACCTTTTATATTCTCATCATTTTTTGAAACGGGACTACATATCATCAACTCACAAGAGTTAGAGAGTAAGTATTCCCAACTGAGTATGAAAATTTTTCTTCCTACAACTATACTTGTTATCGCAAATATAGTTTTCTTTACACTCAGTGAGAATAACTTTACTTTTAACAAGAGTATCTTCATTAGTTTAGGTGTTATTTTTATCGTTATTAATGCCATTAAATACTTTTCAAAACAAGAACTTTATATTATTATGAGTTTTACCCTCTACCTCTTTGTAACAGATGAGCACTCCTTAGCTATCGTTAGTTATGCAAACAACTACCTTGATGGAGTTATACATATACTCAACAATTATAATATAGACCCATTAAAAGCTTGGATAGATACAAAAGATGATCTTCTTTTTGGTGTACTCTCACCATTCACAGAGGAGAATATATCTCTAAGTATACGTGCAATCATAATGTTTGGTTTTTTTCTTTTAATTGGCCTTGGATTTGCTTATATGCGTTTAGGAATTTTCATACTTATCCTCTTTAGCATTGACCAAGTATATATTCTCTATACTCACTTTGGACCTCTCTTATGGCTCTATGTTTTAGATGTATTTTTCAATTCACTCGTTATTGTTGGTACTCTTTTTATCCTCTATGATATGTTTTATATATTGATGTATTTAGGAAGTATGACAAACTATTTTTATAAAAAGATACAAAACACGAAGCTAAAACAGTAAAAACTTGACATTGCACGTTTAGTTAGTGTAAAATTACACAACTAAAAAGATATGCAAGGTATCTTAACAAATCTCCCCTCATTAACAAAATCACAAAATTAAGGCAGACATTTATATGAGTGAAAATTCTTCACAACAACCTCGTAATAACCAAAAACCAAAGAACAACCGTAATAACAACTCAAAAAGAACACATGCACCAGCAAAGGGTACAAGTGTTGATGAACTGCGTACTAAAAGTATTGAAGAGTTAATCGCAATTGCTGATGAGCTAAAAGTTGAGCATCCACAAGAGCTTAAACGCCAAGATGTTATCTTTGAGATTTTAAAAGCTCAAACTGAACAGGGTGGCTTTGTTCTCTTTAGTGGTATCTTAGAAATCATGCAAGATGGTTATGGATTTATCCGTTCTATCGACAAATCTTTTAATGAGTCTGTAAATGATGCCTATGTTTCAAACACTCAGATCAAACGTTTTGCACTTCGTAATGGTGACGTTGTAACTGGTCAGGTTCGTCCTCCAAAAGATCAAGAGCGTTACTATGCACTTATAAAGATAGAGGCGGTAAATGGTCTACCACCAGAAGAGTCTAAGAAACGTCCACTTTTTGAGAATCTAGTGCCTCTTTACCCTGAAGAGAGATTTAAACTAGAGTACAGAGAAAAAGGTTTAACTGGTCGTATGCTTGACCTTTTCTCACCTATAGGAAAAGGGCAACGTGGTCTTATAGTAGCACCTCCTCGTTCTGGTAAAACTGAACTTCTTAAAGAGATAGCTCACGGTTTAACAGCTAACCATGCAGAAGTAGACTTAATGGTTCTCCTTGTTGATGAGCGTCCAGAAGAGGTTACCGACATGGAAAGAAGTGTTAAAGGTGAAGTTTACTCTTCTACTTTTGATATGCCTGCAAAAAACCATGTTAAAGTAGCTGAGATGGTTATAGAGAAAGCAAAACGTCGTGTTGAAATGGGTCGTGATGTAGTTATACTTCTTGACTCTATCACACGTTTAGCTCGTGCTTACAATACTGTAACACCTTCAAGTGGTAAAGTTCTCTCAGGTGGTGTTGACGCAAATGCTCTTCATAAACCTAAGCGTTTCTTTGGTGCTGCACGTAACATCGAAGGTGGTGGAAGTTTAACTATTATTGCAACCGCACTTGTAGACACTGGAAGTCGTATGGATGAAGTTATCTTTGAAGAGTTCAAAGGTACAGGTAATATGGAAGTTGTCCTCGATAGAAAAATCGCAGACCGTCGTATTTATCCTGCTATTGACATCCTTAAATCGGGTACTCGTAAAGATGATTTACTAATTGGCAAAGCTGACTTACAAAAAGTATTTATCCTTCGTCAAATGATTCATAAACAAGATAATGAGATAGAAGCTCTTAAATTTGTCTACACAACAATGGGTAAAAAAGCGACTAATCAAGAGTTTCTTGATAGTATGAATACGGATAAATAAGTAAAATGAAAGTTGGTGTTTTTGATAGTGGAATAGGTGGTTTAACAGTTGTAAAATCACTCCTTGAACATCAACTTTTTGAAGAGATTATCTACTTTGGAGATACTGCTCGTGTTCCTTATGGTAGTAAAGATAAAAATACCATTATCCGTTATGCTATTGAAGCAGTTGAGTTTTTCAAAAATTTTAAGCTCGATTTGATCATAGTTGCTTGTAATACTGTAAGTGCTTATGCTCTAAGTGAAATGCAAGAGTCTGCGAGTTGTCCTGTTATAGGTGTTGTTGAAGCGGGTGTTCTCGCCACATCAAACGCCATTAAAGATAAAGAGGCAAATATTCTCATCATAGGTACAAATGCTACTATAAACTCTAAAGCCTATGAGAATGGACTGAGTGCAATGGCGTTTACACAACTTACAGCAAAAGCAACTCCTCTTTTTGTACCACTTGTTGAAGAGACTCTTTTTACTGGAAAGATTTTAGAGGCTACACTTGAGCACTACTTTAAAGAGCTAAAGACTCCAAATGCTGTTATCCTTGGCTGTACACACTTTCCTCTTATCACAGATGCCATCGCCTCCTACTTCGGAGAGAGTACAAAACTTATCCACTCAGGAGATGCTATAGTAGAACTCCTCGAGCATCGTTTTGACTTTTATAAACGCTATGCAAAACCAAAACTCAAGTTTTTTGCTTCAGAAAACCCTGAAGCACTCAGAAAAATTGCACAGGAGTGGCTAGATGTCTAAAAGAGTCTCTATCTTTGGGTATGGAAATACAACAAAACCACTCGCAAATCATATACAAAACGCTGTCTTTTATGATGACAACTGTAAAGAGCCCTATCCTGGTATATCAGACTCTTTTGTTCGACCATCAAGTGAGTTTAACCCTAAGCACTCTGACTTAGAGATAACAAGTCCAGGTATTCCACCCTCAAATCCTCTTATCAAAAAAGCAGAAAACCTCATCAGTGAGTATGACTATTTTGCAGATGTAAAAAATCTGAAAATCTGGATAAGTGGTACAAATGGAAAAACAACTACAACACAGATGATGCAACACCTCCTAGCAGATAAAGGCTCTCTAGCAGGTGGAAATATCGGTACTCCACTTGCAGAACTTGACCAAAAAGCCCCTATCTGGATTTTAGAGACTAGCTCTTTTACTATGCACTACACTACAAAAGCTGCCCCAAATATCTATGTACTACTGCCTCTAAGCCCTGACCATCTCTCTTGGCATGGAAGTATGCAAGAGTATATTGCAGATAAGCTAAAACCCTTAAGTATGATGCGAAGTGTAGATACTGTTATCATTCCTGAGGCCTATAAAGAGAGCTTTACAAGAGCAAAAGTAATTACCTATAAAGATGAAACTGACCTAGCACAGAGGTTTGATATAGATGCAAGTAGAGTAGCCTTTAAAGGTGCTTTCTTAGCTGATGCACTCCTTGCCATGGCAGTAGATAAGATACTTTTTAACCGCATAGAGTATGCAACAATGAACTCTTTTGTTCTCGATCCTCATCGTCAAGAGGAGTGTAGAGATACTAAAGAGAGACTCTGGGTAAATGATACCAAAGCAACAAACTTAGATGCTACTATAGCTGCGATTAAACGCTATGAGGAGAGTTTTATACACCTAATACTTGGTGGAGATGACAAGGGTGTTGACCTCCATGAACTCTTTGAATTTTTACAAGAAAAAAAGCTTCATATCTATGCTATAGGCTCAAACAAAGAGAGACTAAAAAAGCTCTCTTTAGAGTATAAAATTCCCCTAACACTCTGTAAAAATCTCATCAGTGCGATAGAGGAGATAAATATAAATCTTAAAAAAGATGAAGTAGCCCTCCTCTCTCCTGCTGCTTCAAGTCTCGATGAATTTAGCTCCTATGCTGCACGAGGGGATCTTTTTAAATCTACTATAAAAGATCTTTAGTTATAGTTCTTTTAATTCTATAAATGCTAAAATCTCTTTTCATAAAGGGAGTCCATTTTGAAAGAAGCATCTGAAGTACTAGCGAGAAAATACCGTCCATCAAACTTTGATGAACTCATTGGTCAAGAGACCATAGCACAGACACTATCCCTTGCTCTTGACTCCAATAGACTCTCTCATGCTTACCTCTTCTCTGGGCTCCGTGGAAGTGGTAAAACTTCTACTGCTCGTATCTTTGCAAAGGCTCTTATCTGTGAAGAGGGAATGAGTCATCACCCTTGTGGTGTCTGTTCTAACTGTACGATGGCAATAGAGGGTCGCCATATGGATATCATCGAGATGGATGGTGCTTCTAGTCGCAAGATAGATGACATTCGTGATTTAGTTGAGCAGACAAAATATAAACCAGCAGTTGCAAGATACAAAATATTTATCATCGATGAAGTACATATGCTTACAAAAGAGGCATTTAATGCCCTGCTTAAAACTCTAGAAGAGCCACCAGAGTATGTGAAGTTTATCTTAGCAACAACAGACCCGCTTAAACTCCCTGCAACTATTTTGAGTCGTACACAGCACTTTCGTTTTAAGAGCATAGCAACTAACAAAATCATAGACCATCTAGCGCATATTCTGCAGCTTGAGGGGATTGAGTATGAGACGGATGCCTTAGAGATTCTAGCTCGCAGTGGAAGTGGAAGTCTACGTGACACACTAACACTTCTTGACCAAGCCATTATCTACTCAAAAAATCATGTAGATGTAAGAACGGTCACAGATATGCTCGGACTTGTTGATCCTAAGTTTATAGATGAACTCTTTAGTAGTGTTTTTGCTAAAGACTATGGAGCGCTTGTAGAAAAAACAAAGATTCTTGAAGATTATGAGTCGGAGATGGTTGTTGATGAACTTATCGCCTACCTTAAAGAGAAAATGTATAACCATGATGCCCTCTTTTCAACACTAGTTTTAGATAGATTTTTTAGAATTTTAAGTGACTCAAAATACCTCTTTAGTATAAATGCTGATGGTAGTTTTGTCCTCTCACTTATCTTCTTTAAAATGGTAGAAGCGCTTCGTATTCGTGAGATAGACCAGATGATAGAGTCTTTTCAAAAAGATGTAGAGCGTCCTGAGCTCACTCTTCCAACACAAGAGACAAAAGCACCAACCATTAAGATTCAGACAGCGACACCGGAGATGGTAGAAAAAGTAGAAGTTATTACACCAATACAAGCTGACCCAGAACCATTAGTAGACACTGTCATACCAACACCTATAGATCCACATCTAAAAACTTTTGGTGAACTTGTTGCAAAAATCAAAGATAGAAACTATGAACTCGGTGAGTGTTTTACAAACAACATCACATACATATCTTTTGAAGATAGCGTTTTAACATGGGAGAGTTGTGCGGATGAGAGCTGTAAGAAAGCACTCAAGCATGGTTATGCTGTTATTAAGCAGCTTGTTC
>JAMORO010000025.1 GCA_027063505.1 Sulfurimonas sp. | reverse complement strand
CGAGTAAGTATTTAAAGCATCACCAACTAATATAGCTGTCACTTCATCAAAACTCATATGAAGTGTAGGTTTGCCGCGTCTAAGTGGTGAGTCATCCATAGCAGGCAAGTCATCGTGAATAAGTGAATATGTATGTAGTAGTTCAATTGCATATGCAGCATGTCTAGCAGAGTCAACTAAAAGGGGGTTATAAGCTTTTACTACACCAAGTAAAAGTGCAGGACGAAATCGCTTGCCACCAGCGACAAGCATATTTTGTAAAGCATCTTCATAGGTAGGGTGGATACTCTTAGATGTTGGTAAGTTATCTAGTAAAAATTGCTCAAAGTTTTGCATATGAAATTGTAGTACTTTTCTACTTAATGTTTACAAAAAATTGGAATTTTCTTCGTTCAAAAAGTAAGCTTGTGAAATCTTTAAACTTCTCTATATACCGTAAGAGTTCCTCTTGGTTTTTTACTGTTGTTCCATTCACTTGTAAAAGTTTATCTCCTAATAACAAGCCATATAATTTGTATTTTTTTGAAAGTTTTACTATATGCAATTTTTTATCAAAATAGATGCCTTTTTGCTCTAAAAAAGTATCGCTAATGTTTCCACCGCCATAACGTTTACTCGCTTTTACTTTCAATGTAAGAAATTTTCCATTACGTTTAATTTTTATTGTATGAGTTGAACCAACTTTTGAAAAAAGAATATCTCTTGCAAATGTAGATGCTGCTTTTACTCTCTTACCATTATGAAGTACTATACAGTCTCCCTTTTGAAATGGATTATTTTTAAGATAGGGATTAGATGCAGAGACAAAAACAAGACCTTTTTCATTTTTTACACGAATTCCAATATCGCTATAAACTACAGGTACTTTAGATAAAAATCTTCGTATATACTCTTTTTGTATAATACCTTGACTTGTTGCTATACCCTCTAGTGAACAGCAACTGCTTGTTATGAGTGCAGGTCTTTTCACTTTTGCATTATAATGTGCAAGTCTATTTAAACCAATCTGATTTGCAAGGATCTTTCCTTCTTTAGCAATTTTCTCATTCACGATAGCAGTTCCAAGTTGTAAGCGCATATTTACATCAAAAGGGTATGGAAACTTTTTTCTATCTTCAATGAGATAAAGAGACAAAAAAGGATCATATTTTAAGATTTTAGCATCTGGTTTTATTTGAGAATAGACAAGAAGTTTATGCTTTGCAACTGGAATATAAAGAGAATTATTTTGAATTGTATGAGAATCTTTTATCTTAGATATACAGGAGTTATAGCCACCCTGACAAGCAAAACTATTAAGAAAGAGAAGAGTAAATAAAGTAAATAGGCGAAACACCTATTTAACTCCACCAAAAGGATTACCCATATTTCCGAGCATTCCCATGGCACTCTGCTGCTGGTTCTGTTGTACCATTTTATTTGCATCGTTAATGGCACCGATAAGCAAAATCTGGAGCATATCTTTATCTGTTAAAGTTGTGTCATCAATGATTAGGTCTATTACTTCACCATTTCCATTTACACTCAACGAAACAAGACCACCACCAGCTCTCACTGTATATGTTTTATTTGCAAGCTCACTTTTAAGTTTTTCAGCATTCTCTTGCATACCCTCAAGCATCTTACCCATTTCGCCCATATTAAACATAATTTATATCGACTCCGCTATAGTTTCAATGTCATTGTTTTCATCTAAAATAACAACTTTTGGCTCATATGTTTCAAGCTCTTTTTCATCATAAGTTGCATATGCAACAATGATTACTTTATCACCTGGATGTACTTTACGAGCAGCTGCACCATTTAAACAGATATCACGTTTACCACGTTCACCTAAAATGATGTAAGTCGTAAAACGCTCGCCATTATTTACATTAAGAATTTCAACCTTTTGTCCAACTCTCATCTTAGCAGCTTCTAAAAGCTCCTCATCTATAGTAATAGAACCAACATAATTAAGGTTAGCATCTGTAACTGTAGCACGATGGATTTTGCTGTACAACATATCTATTAACATAAAACTTCCTATCTACCCATTTGCTTTTTCATATCAGCAGGAGAGATTGCATCACCCCACATCGCTTCATCTATAACATACTCTTCAACCACTGTACCACCAATAATATGTTCAGTAATAATACGATCAATTTTATCTTTAGTAAGTCCAGCATACATAGTATGCCCTGGTTCTACAAGCATAATTGGTCCAGCACTACAACGGTTCATACAAGATGTACGAATTGGCTGAACTGTTCCCATAATTCCCTCTGTCATTAGCTTACTAGCTAAGTGTTGAAAAAGGTCTTGAGTATCTGGTCTCACACATGATGGTTTTGGCATACCTGGGGGAGCCGACTGCTCACATTTCATTATATAAAAAGCTGGTTGAGGGATTTGTTGCATTTGCATAAAAGAATCTTCCTTATTTTTTTTGAAATTATATCAAAATAATAGGCTCGTTTTCTGTATCTCTAAAATAAGTTTAAATTTTTAAGTTTATTAGTAACTATTTTGATATAATTTCTTCTATTATAAGTATATTAAATCAAGGATACTCAAAAGTGAAACAACTCTTACTCATTTTACTCTTCATCCCCTCTTTATATGCCGATGCAAAAGTTTACATTGGTCTTGGTGGTGGTGGTTTTAGCGAAAGCTTTCACCAAATAGATGCCTCAAGTTCTTCAGAAATGGCTAGTGTCAAAGTTGGCTATGGAGATAGAAAAGCATATGCTGTAGAGTTCTCAATCGATTATTATAAAAATAGTTCTAAAATTTTCTCATCTTCAAATGATACTACAACAGATGGTGATAAAATTGGTTTTAATATCAATCTTATGAAATCCTTTGACTTTAATATTTATGTATTACCCTACATAAAAGTTGGTTTCGGAACTGGATACTTAGATATACAAAGAGAGTTACAAGATCGCCTTACTTATGGTTCTTTTCAAGGTTCTCTTGGAGTATTTCTTCCACTTAATGATCATTTTGATTTTGAAGTTGCTTACGAAGTAAGAGAAAACACTTATGAAGCCATAGATACGATTGATACTAAGACTGCTTACAAGTCGACAACTCACTTAGCCTATGTTGGCGTTAATTATAGATTTTAGGATATTAAAACTTATGAAACTATCACATTTTTCCCTTGCTCTACTTACAACTTTTTTTATCTCTTGTGGTGATAATACAGAATCAACACCTATCATTGATGTTCAATCTATTACTATTAATGAAAATAATATCTCTCTTTATGCAACAGATATAGCCATTCCTCTTACTGCAGAAGTAACATATAATGATGCAACTCAAAGAGATATTAGCAGTAAAGTATCTTGGAGTAGTTCAGATATATATAAATTAGTAACAACACTAAGTACAGATGCAGTACTAGTAACACCTACAACAAATGGAGGTGATCTTAATATTACTATTGACTATAAAGAGACATTTACAGATACAAAAAGTATACATATAAAAGAGCTAATCTCTCTAAACTACAGCGATATTAATATAAGTGATATAGGGACACCCCAAACCATCTACATAACTGGAAACTTTGAGAACAATGAGACAAATGTTTCTTTACTTGGAAATCTTTACTGGACAGTCGATACGAATGCAACGATTACGGAGACGAACTCTTCACAAATCACACTTACTATTGATCAAAATACTAGTTCAATACTACTGAGTGGTCGTCTATTTCCAGATACAGAGAGTGAGGTTGACTTTAATAACACTTTTTATTAAAAGTGTTATTAATCTTCTTGAATGTTAAGGAGTTCTCTTACTATAGCTCTATCATCAAAGGGAAATTTCTCATCATAAATAATCTGAGTATCTTCATCGCCCTTCCCTAAAATAACGACAACTTCCTCTTCACCTTGTGCATCGAGTGCCATCTCTATTGCTTTTTTACGATTGAGTTCTATTGTAATGTTTATCTTATCTTCTATACCTGAAAGAATATCATCAGCAATGGCTTCTGGATCTTCATGACGAGGATTATCACTTGTTATAAATACTCGCTTAGCTAAAGAAGCCGCTACCCTACCCATAAGTGGACGTTTTAGTTTATCTCTATCACCACCAGCACCAAATACTACTAAAAGTTCTTTCTCTTTGAGAGCATTTAAAACCTGAGCCATTCCATCTGGAGTGTGTGCAAAATCTACTATAACATTTGGAAGAGTACAAACCTGTTCCATTCTTCCACTCACACCTGCAAAATTATCTACAACATCTGCTATTTCCTCAAGTTTCTTATCTGTAATAAGATGCACAGCAGCAATAGCTCCCATAAGGTTATAAAGATTAAAGAAACCATGGAGTGAAGCTGTAAAAGGGACTATCTCTTGAAAATGTTGAATGAGACCACTACTTCCTTCATTTAAAGAGTATGCCATAAGTCTATACGTTGATGGGTTTTCTATACTATAAGTAAAAGCATTTTTAAAATTAAACTCTGCTCTTGGTTCATCTCTATTTATAAGTTTTTTACCCTCATCTTGAAAAAAAGAGTTTTTAACATAGATGTAATCTTCTAGTGTTTTATGATAATCAAGATGGTCCTGTGTAATGTTAGTGAGAATTTTTAACTCAAAATTGAGACCCTCTATCCGTTTTTGAACAATAGCATGAGAACTTACTTCCATAATAAAATATTCACATCCTGCTTCTACTGCTTGATAAATATGTTTGTATGTATTTAAGACAGAGGGTGTTGTAAGTGTCTTACCCTCTGTAACTTCATCATTCATAAATAACCCGCGAGTTCCTTGCATAGCAGTTTTATACCCTAAGTCTAGTAAAAAAGAGTAAATTGCACTCGCTGTTGTAGTTTTACCGTTTGTTCCAGTAATTCCAACGATTTTAATCTCATTTATTCTAAAAAGTGAAGCAATTTCAGATATTTTTATGATAGAGTGAGCACTATTATCTATAGCATTTTGGAGATACTTTTCATTTTGAGCAGTAAGAACAAAAGCTGTTTGCTCATCACACTCAGTAGAGTCTTCTGTTACATATTTATATGCTTGTGAGGGTAGTTCTATTTTCAACTATTTCTTACCTTTTGCAAGTTTATTTAAAAGTTTATGCAGGAGTCTTTCACTTGGGTACACACTCAGGGCATTCTCTAAGTATGTAAGTGCCATCTCTGCAAAGTCATGTTCTATAAGTCTATCTAAAAAATCTACAAAATCATCTTTTTGTGTAATAATAACACGAGTAGAAAACATAATATTTTCAAAAGTTTCTCTAAACTCAGCACCTTCATTTAAAAGATTTTTAAAATCACTATAGAGTATTCCATCTTCAAACTCTAAACGCTGACGAATAGGATCCCCAAAAACTTGACTCAGTTTTTCTAAAGAGCCATCCATATTTTGGAGTATTTCGCTCATTATAAGATCCGCCTGCTCTTTATCATCCTCTTGAAGTATTTCATAGTAATCAAAAAGAGCTTCAGCACCACCCTCTCCACTCATGGCCATTTCAGAGAGTATCACCCCATTAAAAGCCTCTTTTGAGTTAGGATAGTTTTGCAAAACTTCAGCAAACTTATCTAAAGCATTTTTATACTCTGCTTTTGTAAAGTTCTCTTTTGCTTGTGTTAAAATCTTATACTTGCTTATCATACTACTCATAGATATCTCTTTTATAAATTTTCTATATCGTTTTCCATACCCATTGGCACATTTACAACCGTAAGCTCTGGATGAATATCCATTCTCAGTTGACGTTCAACACCATACTTCAGTGTGCTGCCACTACTAGCACATCCTATACAAGCACCTTTAAGCTGCACATACACCGCACCATTTTTTACAGTGATAAAATCTATATCACCCCCATCAAGTGCCAAAGATGGTCTTACCTTATCGATTACTACTTTTACTGGTTCTAAAAGTTCCTCATCAGAAAACGGAATCATTACTATCCTTTTAAAATTATTCTTTTTATTGTTGTAATAAATTATATACTAAGTTTTGTTAATTGTGACTATGAAATGCAACTCTTGCAATGGCTTAAGATATTGCTTAGATTGAATCCATACTCATAATTTGTGCAACATAAGAGGGCTTTCTCATTCCAACTAAAATATAGTCTATAGAGTCTCTCTCTTTGAGAAAATTTATGGCACACTCTTGAAGTTTTAGTTCACACATCGCAAAATTCTCTTTAAGTTGCACTCGTGTTATTCTTGAACACTCATACGCAACCATCTTTCTATATTCTGCTAAAAACATATCTATATAAGATAAAAGTGTCTCTTGCACTTGAGTATCTGTACTCTGCATAGTTTTTTGAATATGAGGAATAATTTGAGAGTAGAGAAAACTATCATAATCCCCTATCCATCCAAACTTATGTTTACTCTCATCTAACTGTTCTATAAGATTGTAAAGAGATCTAAGATCCTCATTATCACTTACATCAAGAAGCTCATTTAAGTGATGATAGTACTCACTACTCTCATCATAATCTGCTAGTCGAAACATCATCTCATTTTTTTGTGCATTGAGTGGACGATTAACTAAAACTCTTAATCCATTCTCTTTTGCCCATGATGCACACTTTAAACCCTCATGTTCAAGTATATTTATAGGAAGTTCTATTGTCGTAAAACTATGCGTATCATTCTCTGCGATCTCAGCAGCTCTATCTGCTAATGTAATGAGATCTTCATAGGGAAGAAAATCCACCTCATTATGATTTTTAGAGAAACTATTTGAGCTAATTCCATAACTGCCAATAGTTCCATTTTTTACCTGCTCTTCAAGTGCTACAAATACATCAAAAATTCTATCAAACATATTGTCTAAAACTTCATCTCTCTCTTTACCCTTATTTAAAGCATTATACATATAATATTCTGGGTTATGAATAAGATAACAATCTATTTTTTTTAACTCCAATCGTAAGAGTGATTGCTCCAACTGATGTAGCATAAAAGACTTACTTATAGAGTGAAAACAGCTCTCACTATACTCTACAACATCTTCAAAAGGCTCCTCTTTATGAAGCTTCATATTTGAGCCTTGTATATAACCAAATTTACTCACTATCTCTACCTCTTGACGTTTTACATCGTCAAAATACTGTAGGGCTAAAGCTATCGCTCTCTCTGCTGCACCATCCATATAGTTTGAAGAGGTATCAATAAGTTTTACACCTGCTTCTATGGCATCACGAAGGGCTTGAATATGTTGTGGGTTTTGATCAGTTATGCGGTAAGTTCCAAATGCGAAATTACTCATTAGTAAATCCTATATATTAAAGTAGTTTAGAATTGGGAATATATTGAAGGGTTAAACACGAGATAAACTCATGTTTAAGTTAAAGAGTAGTAATTATACTAACTCGATAAACGCCATAGTAGTAGCATCACCACGACGAATTCTTGTTCTAGTAATTCTAGTATATCCACCAGTACGTTCAACATACTTAGGAGCAATTTCATTTACCAGTTTTTTAGTAGCTTCTTTACTTTGAAGCGCAGCGAATACTGTTCTATGAGCATTAGAGTCATTCTTAGTAGCAACTGTGATCAGTTTTTCTACATATGAACGTAACTCTTTTGCTTTAATAGCAGTAGTTTCGATTTTTCCATGTTCTATTAACGAAATACTAAGGTTCTTAAGAAGTGCAGCTCTATGTGTACTTGTACGACCTAGTTTACGATATCCATGACGGTGTCTCATATCTAATCCTCTATTAAGCTTGTAAAGCTTCTATTTTCTTTTTTAACGCAGTAACTACGTCATCAGCTAAGTCAGCGCCAACTGCAAAACCGAACTCTTGAACTTTTTCAACGAT
>JAMORO010000024.1 GCA_027063505.1 Sulfurimonas sp. | reverse complement strand
AGGTCATTTAAAAACCTGATTAAAATATCTTTATGTTTTTCATTACCAAAGAGCCATTTAAAACCAAAATCTGTAAATGGGTCTATATATTTTTCTGTTATGGTCATGCACATTTTATAGTCCTTCTACCAAAAATTTCTGTAAAATACATACAAAGAGATAAGCAAGATAACGATTTTTCCTTAGGAATTATCTTTTAAACTTAAAGTCTATTTTTAAGAGATAAGAACCTCAATACGAGTCTGTTACTTGCTTACAATCCCAATTAGTTGATTAGGTCTTAGAACCTCTGTCATTTGGAAGGTAGGATCAAGTCAAGTACTTTAATCACTCTAATTTGCCTTATGACATTAAGTCATAAGTTTGCTATCGTTCTTCTGTTTGTATGTTTTTATTGAACCTTTGGTTTTTAATTTATTTTTTGTACTTTTAAAAGGATACGATGTGTATAAATATTTCTTAGGAATTGATATCTCTAAAGATAGTTTTGATTTTTGCTTTACAGATGAAACTGAAAAGGTTTTATACAAAGATCACTATCAAATGGATATGACTGACTTTACTAAACTTAGTGATTATCTTGCTCCATTCTCTAAAGATGAAATCTTAATTGTTATGGAGGCTACAGGGATATATCATTTAACACTACTCTCTTATCTATTAGAGCAAGAGTTAAATGTATCTGTAGTGAATCCATTGTTTATTCATGCATTTACTAAATCCATGACTATCAGAAAAACTAAAACTGATGCTAAAGATGCACATATTATCTCTATCTTTGCGAAGAGAAACTATACCACCATTAGATTATCTAGTGCCTCTGATATTGAAACAATAAAACCTATCGTTAGAGAAAAAGAGAAACTTACAAATCAAATATCTGCCATAAAGACAGACATTAAATCTATAGTTAATCAGGTATTCCCAGAAATGTTAAAGAACACAAATATCTTTTTAAAAAGCAGTTTAAATCTGCTCTTACAAGCTCCTAGTAAACGAATTATTAGAAACTTGAAAGAGAAGAAAATAGCAAGCTATTTATCTTGTGATACCAAAAGAGGTGCTAAACCTAAAGTTGATGCCAAAGAGATACTTCTGATGGCTAAAAACTCTATTGGTATTAACAACCAATCTTTAGAAAAAATCTTAGTCTCTAAAATCAAGCAGTTGAATTTTCTACAAACTCAACTCGATGAATTTAATAAAACTATTGAACAGTTTGTGGATAAACATCACAATAACGATATAGATTTACTCACTTCCATTGCTGGAGTAGGCAAACCTAGTGCAGCTTCATTTTTAACTGAACTAGGTGACATTAATAACTTTGCTACTTACAAACAACTAACAGCTTTTATTGGAACTGATCCAACCATTTATCAAAGTGGAACTTCTGTAAATGTTAAAGGCTCTATTTCAAAGAGAGGAAACTCACATCTACGAAGAACTCTTTGGCATATGGCAAGAGCTGCTACTGTTTGGAATACAACACTTAAAGAGTATTATGATAAAAAACGCTCTGAAGGTAAAACCTTTAAACAGTCAGTTATTGCAGTTGCAAATAAACTCATTCGTATTATTTTTTCTATGTTAAAGAACAACACTAAATTTGATACTAATTTCTCAAATTTAGCTATTAAAAGTGCTTCAATTTGAAACATCTTAATTAGTTTTTTTGGTTAAGTTTTCTCCTGTTTTCATAATAGTTGACTCGTATAATTTCAAAACTATCTGGAAAATACTCTTTTATAACATCTAAATCTCTTCTTATGGTTTTATCACTTTTACTCTCCCACATAGGATCATTTTTAAGTATATCTATACATACTTTTTCACCATTATTGAATTTTTTTAGAAGTTTCAATACTCTTGCTTGTGGGTTTGTTGCCATATGCACTCCTCTTATTTTAAAGTTCAAACCACCACCCAAGAACATCCATATGTTTTTGAGCAGCCTTGTTAAACCATCTCTCAAGTGCTTCATACTCAAGTCCCATGCCATTTTTACTCTCAAACTTCTCTTCATACTCCTCTTGTGAGCCAAAACCTTCCAGTAAAGCTACTATGGAGTATCTTGCACCTATATTGTCATCTGGATTTGATTTTAGAAGTTGTGTAAAGATTCTAAGTGCTTCCTTTTTCTCTTCACTGTTTGCCCATAAAAACATTGCAAAGTTAAAGAGCATACGGATAATATGATGGTTCTCTATAAAACCCCATCTTAGAGTATCTGGAAAACTACCCCTATGTTCTATGAGATCCATTGCTCGATGATAACCATCTTCCATAGTCTTTATAGCTTTTTTAAAATCTCTCTCCATAAGATAATACTCATGAAGTGTTATGTATGGATCAAAAAAGTTTGGATCTTTTTTTATCATAGCTTTGAGTGCTTTGATGCTTTTTTTAGTATCGTTTTGAACAGGAGATTCTAAAAATTCAAAATACATCTCACTCACTTCAAATCTATCTTTATCTATAAACTCATAAGGTTCACTTTTCTGTTCATACCGAGCCATACCATAGAGTGCATTTTCAACATAAAATGCTTTTTGAGAGATAGCGGGAGCTTTTACTCCAAAATATTCACCTACACTTTTTGCAGTGATGCCACCTCGACCATTTAAGTTATTGCGTTTGAGATAGACATAGACTATCGCAGCACCAAGAAGATGTGGCTTCTGAGCTTCTTCTATCATCTGTGGATTAGAGTTTTGAATTTTTTCTAGCATATTTAATGGCTCAGGACTTACTTTTAAAAACTCAAAGCTGTATTTACGGAGTTGGTGTTCTATGGTTTTGTAATTATTCAAGAGATATTCCTTTTGTTATTCACTATTGTAATTTTACCTTAACAACATAGAGATAGGCAACACTAAAAACTTATGCCCATCTTTTTGCATAGGAACTATATGCTCCCCCATGTAAAAAACAAATCCACCATTGAAGAGTTCTCCACTGTTTTGAGCTAACTTGACAAGTCCTCTTAGCTCAGAACTCTTTATCTTTGTAGATGATTTTATCTCTATACCTATGATGTGAGTGTTGCTTTGTTCTAACACAAAGTCAACCTCATAATCTGCATCTCTATAGTGATATATCTTTGTTGTTTTTTGAGAATATGTTGTATGTTTTAAAAGCTCTGTGTATATGAAGTTCTCTACTAAACTACCAAGATGTTCTCTTTGAGTCAAGAGTAAAGCTTCTGCATCTATCCCAAGTAAGTGTGAAGCTAGTCCTGAATCTGTAAAGTGAATCTTAGGAGTTTTTACTTCTCTCTTTCCTCTGTTGGTAAAATATGGATTTACTCTCTTTACAAGGTAGAGTGCTTCAAGTATCTCTATGTCTGATTTTACTGTCATATCTTTAATTGCTAGGTGCCTAGCAAGTGAGTTATACTTTAAAAGATTGGCATTATTATGTGCTAAAAGAGAGAGGAGTTTAAATATCTCAGATTTATTTTCCTGACTCACTCTTTTTATAAGACTTAAATCCTTCTCTATACGAGCAGATATATAGCTCTCAAACCATGTATTAGCTACTCTAGGGGACTTGTTGTATGCATCAGGAAATCCACCACTTACCATGATATTGACTTGCTCTTCGACCTCTATAGGAGAAAACTCTCTATTGGACAAAGCACCACTAAAGAGCATATCTATAAAATTCTCACTACAGTTATGTATCTCATACTGTGAAAAAGGGAATAAGTTTACACTTACCATTCTTCCAGCTAGAGACTCATTAATAGCACTCATTTTAAACAAATCAGCAGAACCAGTAAGAAGAAACATACCGTTCCTATTTTCTTCATCAACAACCATTTTCAAAGCTTTTACAAGCTCTATAGCCATTTGTATCTCATCTATAACAGCAGAAGACTTTGCTAATTGCCTAGCAAAGGTTATAGGATCCTCTTTTGCTGCTTTTAAGATGGTCTCATCATCCATTGTATAGTACTTCAGTCCAAGTTCTTTGGCAATCTCTTTAGAGAGTGTAGTCTTCCCTGATTGTCTCGGTCCTGCTATTGTAACAATTTTAAAAGAGTCTAAGAGTTCGAGTATATAGGGTTTTATATTTCTTTCTATCAAAGTAGCTACTCCTTTTTTTATGAATAATTATAGCATAGATTATGAATTATCATATATAAAAGCATGAATATACATTATTTTAACTGTACTTTATCTATGTATCCTTACTATTATTTCTTGGTCTCCCCACATTCCCTTTACTTCTAGGTAATGTACCTCTTGTGAATGCTCTCTCTTTTTTATTTGTTTTTAGTGGCTCTATATCTTGTTCATCTTTACAGAGGTATGATATAGCACCATCTAAATTCTGTCGCTTCTCTTCATCTGTATGCTCTAACATACCTATACCATCGTTTATATACTTGTTACGATGACAGTTATGATAGCTACCTTTTTCTTCAGTGATATGCTTACTCCAGTACTTACCAATCTGATCTGCTTTAAAAGCACTCTTTTGTACTTTCTGACTATCAAAGAAAAAGTAAGTATGAAAATGCATACCTCTTTCTTTGGTATACTCTTTTTTGCATACATAACCAACTTGATCTTGAAATATGCTGTTAGATCGTTTATTGTTAAACATACGCTCTATGTCTTTGTTTGCTTCTTCCAATGTAACATCATTGCTGTATGGTTTCTTGTAGGCTAAATCAAGTCTTATTACATTTAGCTTAGAGTTGTTCTCTTGTAGCTTATCTATGTACTTTTTTGTACTCTCAAATCTCTTCTTACTGTTTTTACTATTTAACATTTGTCTATCCTTTTGTTATTTTATTTCTATCATATAAATGTATACATAAATAGAAATATATTTAATGCTGTTATTAACAAAGAGGTAAGTACTGTAGATAGCTGTTATGATGCTGTATTGTGTAATTATTTAGTTACTACTATTGTATAAATATAGCAATAGAATATGTTAATACTATAATATATAATAATATTATTTACCTAAAATAAGAAGATATAAATACCCTTATATAACTAGGTATACGAAATTTGTAGTTATTGAGTTATCGATAGTTTTAGCTTTAGGTACAATATACAGAGTTAGGGGTAAAAAAAGAACATAAAAGTGATATCTACTTCACCAATAATAAAGGAAAATTACCTCCTTTATTATTGATCGTTTCATATCATAAACTCAATAGCATCTCTCTCATTACCACTACAAAGACCACCATCAATAAGGTTAGCTTCTATATATTGACCTTCATCATCTTTTTCATCACTAGAGTAAAGATTAACAATATAGCCACTCTCAGCAGACTCAAATACTTCGTAATAAAAACCATTGTGTTTAAACTCTACACTGCTATTTTCTCTGAGAACTCTAGCAAGTCTATTAATCTTGTTATGAAGTAATGCTGACATTTTCACTCTTTTTTATAGTTACAAGTGGTGTAGGAGTAAATGATAAATCTCTTTCAATAGCAAGTCCAAGTGGTCCGTGAACAGACTCTAACTCTTCAAGAGTAAAGTAGCCAAGTTCAGAATCAAGTCCTTGAACATAACCGTAACAAGTGCTTCTATCGGCTTTAGAGAACTCTATAATATACCAATTCCAATTACTATCAGGAGTAAAAAGTTTAACATAGCAGAGGGGATTAGTCTCTCCCTCTGTTGCATAAAGGTCTGGAATATCACTAAGTAGTGTTTGTGGAATTAATTTACCCATATTAAGCAGCCTGTTGTTCAAGAGGTTTGTACCACATCTTAGTAGCTCCATCCCAACGGAAGCCACAAGCTTTTATATTATCTTTCTTAGCAAATATATCATCACCAACTACTACAAGATTTTGACCTTGTTCCATTATAGTTAAGCCTATATTGTAAAGTGAAGTATAATCTTGTGGGGTATTGTTCTGTACTTGTTGAGTTGGTTGTTGATACTGTTGTGGTGGTATTTGCTGTGTTTGAGGTTGAGTATTATAGTGTGGTTGATTTTGATGTTGTCTGCTCTTATCATAAAGTGAATTACCAAACTGATTTCCAAAACTTCTAAGAGTTCGTTTAATGGCATCTGTTACTGCTTCTTTAGCTCCTCCCTCATGAGCATCTGCTAGAGTTTTTGCGATACCTGTACCAAACCCTACATCTTCACTAGTTACACTTTTAGAGTGTTGTATATCGTGTACTGTTATATTTAAAACTGCTTTGTAGCAGATGATGTTGTTTTGATTATGATTTAGTTCTTGTGATACTTGTGTTAAGCTTGTTATGTTGTAGTTCCAATTACCATAACCAAATATCTTATTGGCTGTCTCAATTACATCAAACCCCTCTAAATAAGAGAGGCTAACATTACCTTTTGAGCGACTTTTTATCCTACTACTGTCTAGCTCATAGGCTAGAACTTGATTCTGTTTATCATTAAACATTGCATTTCTCCTTATGCTGCTTGTTGTTCAACTATGTTTAATAGTTCGGTGGCTTGGTTGTTTGAACTGTTACGACGGAAATTAACTTTTATTTTTGCAGGTGTTTCCTCTTTGATAACACCAACCTCTACAAACTTATCTATCTCATTCATACCCTCTAATGTACTCATAGCTTCTTTTACACTATCTTCATCTACAATAACTCTAAAGTAACCTAGTTTTATCAGTTCTTCTGAATTGATGATTGTAAGAGTATCTTTTGTTTTAGTTTTTGATGGTGTGATAGTTATAGATGATATTGCTGTACCATCTAATCTATCTATGCCATACTCTGATAGAACTTCTGCTGTGGCTTCAAGTGCTGTGGCTTTTGCATTTGATAGATTTTTCTTTAGAGTTTGTAGCTCTTTTATATCATCTGAGATATACGATATTTTATTATCTAACTCTTTTATGCTAAGTCCGATATAATCAGCCTTTGCATGGTAAGGTTTGTTTGATTCTAGCACTTGTCTAACATAGTTTTTAAACCATTCTGTTTTATCTATGTTGATGTTTTCTATCTCTGTTTGAAGTCTATAGTTTGTCATCTTCATTGTATGTTTCCTTATGCTACTAAAGCTTGGGCTTCAGGTTGTTTGATTTGGTAGATTCTCTCTGCTAGGTCAAATAGACCAACATTGATTTCATAATCTTTTGATATAGAAGTGATTTCACGAGATGTAAATCTTCTCCCAGTCTCTTTATTTACACCAGTTATATTATTGGCACGGATTAGATTCTCTTGTATGATGTTTAGCACTGTATAAAGGCTTGTATCTTGCATATCTTCCTCTCTATGTGGTACTAATAACTGTTTATAATCAACTTCTAAATGAGGTGCAAATTTTAGTGGTAGTGCTAGTTTTGCATAAGTTTGCATCTCTTGTTCTGATAACATAAGTGAAGAGAAGTTTCGTATCTTCTGTTCTAGCTGTGGTTTGAACTCTGTTATCTTTTGAATTATCTCATCAAGATTATTCTGTAAATCCCCTATATGACGGAGTTTATAGCTATCAAATGTCTCTCCAACAACTAAACCGTTGGCACATGAAAAACGATATATTCCAACTGAAATAGTGAAAGCTTTTGATCTGTCAAATGTGTTGAAGAAAAGTAGCTCAACTGCTGACTCTTGAGGTGCTATCAAATCATCGAAGTGTCTTAAACGAACACAATGAACTTGCTTATTTTCACGAGATTCATCTTTTACACCAGCAACTTGTACTGATGTGACATGCCAGTTATAGCTTTTTAGTTCATTGATAATGTCTATACTGGAGATTAGTGAATATTTATCGCTCACATCATCGTGAGGTACTGTAGTGTGTAATACGGGGTAGTTCATCAACTCTGTAGCTGATAGTGGTAATAGTTTTGACATGGTTTTTATCCTTTGTTTATTTTTTAGTGTTTATTGAAAGTTTTATGATTAAAACTTAATCCTCATTCTCT
>JAMORO010000023.1 GCA_027063505.1 Sulfurimonas sp. | reverse complement strand
AGAAACGTGATGAAGTATATACAAAATACAAGGCTGCAAAATACACATCAAATGCTGCAAAACAGATGGCTGTTATGGCAAAAGAGGGTGCTCGTGTTGAAGTCAAAAATGCAGCAGATGCACAAGAGAGAGTCTATGCAGCAAAAGTAGATGAAGTAAATGCCTACATAGATGAGACTATGGCTCGCTCTTTTCATAAAGGTGAAGTCTCTCAAGTACTTATTCATTCAGGAGAACTTGCACCTACAGGGTTTCCTGTTGTAAGTATTATTGATATCGAAGATTCGTGGGCGAAATTCGCTGTACGTGAAGACTATCTTAAAGAGTTTACAAAAGGGAAAATTTTTAAAGCAAAAATTCCAGCACTTGGAAGTACTGTTTATGAGTTTAAAGTAGTACACATTGCTGTTATGGGTTCATTTGCCACTTGGCGTGCTACAGAGAGTGGTAAGGGGTATGATATGAAGAGTTTTGAGGTGGAGCTAAAAGCTGTGAAACCCATAACAGACCTGCGTGTTGGAATGAGTGTTCTTTTAGAACTATAATGGAGGGTTGGTGTGTTTAAAGCTTTTAGTTTTGCATTTTTTCATGAGTTACAAGAGATAAAAAACTCATGGTATAGACTTATACTGCTCACACTTTTGCCTATCTTTAGTTTCGGGTTTCTTGTAGTTATATTTTATAAGGGTGTTGCTACTGAGCTTCCTATTGTAGTAGTGGATAATGATAAGAGTGATATAAGCCGTAGAGTACTTTTTAATATAGATGCCACTGCAACAGTAGAGATAAAATACAGAGTCACAGATCTCTCCTCTGCACTTAATCTTGTTCAAACATCACAAGCCTATGCCATTGTAGAGATACCTGCTCATTTTAAAAGAGATATACTCCTACAGAAACAGCCCAAAGTAACAGTGATGTTAAATACACAGTATATCTTGATTGGGAAGATTGTAAAAGCTGCCCTTCTTGAGTCTATCATGCACTCAGCAGGAGAAGTGGAGTATCTCAAAAACTTAGTGACTACACAAAATAGTGAGGAGAGTATAAACGCCATTACTCCTATAGGCTTACAAGTTACACCCTTTTATAACACCTATAAAAATTATTTCTTATTTCTTGTCTCCGCTCTCCTTCCTTCTATTTGGCAGATCTTTATTGTGATCGCTACTATTGTAAGTTTTGGAACTCTTTTTAAAGCAGGTAGGGAGAGAGAGTTTTTTTCTTCAGAATATATAGGGATGAAGATACTAGGGAAACTTTTTCCTTATACTATAGTCTATTTTCTCCTTGGTGTTGGGTTTGTAGCCTATATTTATGGAACATTAGGGTGGGTTTTTCAGGGCTCATTTACTGTAACTTTTTTTGCTATTTTTCTAACAGTTATCGCATACCAGTCTGTAGCCCTTCTCTTTTTTGTAACGGGATTTGATTATGCTAGAAGTTTGAGTTTAGGTGCTGTTTATACTGCTCCTGCATTTGCATTTTTAGGAGTGACTTTTCCCGTAGATAGTATGAATGGGTTTTCTGTTTTTTGGAGAGATTTACTTCCTGTATCACACTATATGGAGCTACAGATATCCCAAGCAAACTATGGAGTAGATATTTTTATGGAACTGGATAAACTCTTAGCAATAGCCCTCTTCTCCTTAGCACTTATTCCTGTATATTTTCGTTTTAAACAGAGGTTGCAGGGATGAAGTTTATAGAGGTACTCATAGCAGAAGCAAAACTCATTTTTACAGATGTGGCTATAGTCTTGACTATTATTGGGGGTGTTATTCTTTACTCTTTTCTCTATCCACAGCCCTATGCAAAAGAGAGTGTGAGCTCTTTGAGTGTAACTGTAGTAGATTTAGACAAGAGTAATATCTCTCGTTCTATTGTTTTTAAGTTAAACGCTACTCCTCAGATAGATGTTGTTCGTCAAGATAACTCACAAAATGATGCTCTTGATGCACTCGAACATACCCTTGTTAAAGCTGTTGTAATTATTCCTGCACATTTTCAACGTGATCTTACTTTGGGAGTGAGCCCAACTATTGCAGTGGGTGCAGATAGCAGTTACTTTCTTATCTACGGCTCTATTTTAGAAGGAGCTATGAGAGCAGTTCTTACAGAGGGAGCAAAGATAAAAGTAGCAAATCTACTGAAACATCAGATGCCTCTGAGCGGTGCTAAAGATGCATATACTCCCTTTAGTATTAACTCTATTAATCTTTTTAATAAGAACAATAGCTATACACAGTATGTTATTCCTGCGGTATTTATACTTATCCTGCAACAAACACTACTTATAGGCTTAGGTATTTTTGGCGGGGGTATAAATGAGCGTATGAGAGCGGGTGAGTATGGTATCTATAGAGATGCTAAAACATATCAGTTACTGCTCTCAAGAGTAGTTATTTTTGGAACTATATTTTTTGTTCATATGCTCTTCTATTTTGGCTTTAGCTATGAAAACTTTCATATTACTCATATTGCAAATATAGTGGAACTTTTGACTTTTGGAGTTCTTTTTTTACTTGCAACAGTGATGTTTGGTATCTTTCTTGGTTCACTTTTTAGTTCTCGTGAGATAGCAACACCTGTGATACTCTTCTCTTCACTACCTTTAGTCTTTAGTGTGGGCTTTATATGGCCACTTGAAGCTATCCCCTCTTTTGTGCATACTATCGCTTTAGCAGTTCCTGTAACCCCTGCAATACATGGATTTTTAGAGCTCAATCAGATGGGAGCAACTTTCGAGGGTATTAGAGAGTATGCTCTGATATTAGTAGTTCAAATAGCTATCTATGGATTTTTAGGGTATTATTGTATAAACAAAAATAGGAATTTTAATGAGCAAGTTTGAAAATGTAACAATCATAAAAGAGGCAAATATTTACTACGATGGCAAAGTAACAAGTCGTACTGTAGAGTTTGGAAACGGTGAGATAAAATCTTTAGGTATTATGCTTCCAGGTGAGTACACTTTTGGAACGAATGAAGCAGAGATTATGGAGATGTTAAGTGGAGAGTTAGAGATAAAACTTCCAGGTGAAGAGTGGAAAACACTCTCTACTCCTGAGACATTTAATGTTCCTGCAAATGCATCGTTTGATCTTAAAATTAAAACTGTTACGGATTACTGCTGCTCGTATATAAAGTAGTTTGAGTTGAAAACAAATAATAACTTCCATATTTTAATTGTCGATGATGAGCCCTTTAACATAGAGCTTGCAGAAATTTATTTGGAAGAAGAGGGGTATCAAATCTCCTCTGCAAATGGTGCACAAGAGGCATTTAATATTATTTCAAAAGAGAAAATAGACTTAGTTTTACTTGACATCAATATGCCAGAGAAGAGTGGTTTTGAAGTCTGTAAAATGTTAAAGGCAGATAAAAAGACAAAAGATATTGCTGTTATTTTTTTAACCGCACAGACAGATGTAAAGTATATCTCTAAAGCTTTTGAAGTTGGTGGCGTTGACTATCTCTCCAAACCATTTTTTGCACTAGAGTTAAAAGCACGTGTAAAAACACAACTACAAAATATTGCTTATATGCAAGAAGTACAACAAAAACAGTCAAAACTTGCACAGCTTACCATTACAGATTCTGCTACAAAACTTTATAATTCACTCTATCTTGATTCACAGATTAAAATGTACCAAATGAGAAAAGAGAGTTTTTGGATTATTTACATTAAACTCAATAGATTTGAAAAAATTAATCAGCTATATGGATACTCTACAGCAAATAAAATTATAAAAAAGTTTGCACGTATAATAGAGGATGAGGCTTATAAAAGTGCTATTGTCTCAAGGGTTTATGGAATTAACTTTGCAATTTTGTTAAAAGAGTACGATATCAGTAGTATTAAAAACCTTTACGAGTCTATCTATAAAAGAGTTTCAAATGATAAAGATTTAGGAAAAATACTCAGTTTCTCAACTATTTTATATAGTGTAGAAGATAGTACTTTAACACTCCCTGTCATCTATAAAAATATCGAGTTAAATATGCAAAAACTGCAAGGGAGTGGTATAGATAGACACCTATTTATTAATTAGGTCTATCTGTTGTATAATATTTTTGAGGTGAGCTATTAGGATGTCTTTATGTTTTGTGCTCTCCTCTAAACTCCACTCTTCTATAGAAAGCTCAAAATCCTGTATAAGTTTATAGAGTTTTGAAAAGCGTAAATTTCCAGATATTCCCTTGAGTGTATGAAGAATATCTTCATTGAGATTCTCTTTTTCTAATGTCTCTATAAATCTTAAAGAGCTCTTATAAAAGCTATTGAGAAGTCTAAGAACTATTTTATGATCTTTAATTGAGATTAGGTCACTAATTTTTGCAATATTGACTTCATCAAAATCAACTACTACATCTTCATTTTTTTTGAGATAAAGTGTTAAAATTCTATCAAGTTCATAAGGAACGATAGGTTTGTTGAGTGTATCATTTATACCTGCTTCAAGATAACTTTTTATATCAGCCTCAATAACATTTGCAGAGAGTGACACAATAGGTTTTGTGTAGTTAAGCTCTCTAAGTTTTTTAGTTGCATTAATTCCGTCCAATACAGGCATATTTATATCCATAAATACAAGATCGAATTCATCTGAATTTTTGAGTATATCAACAGCTTCTTGTCCATTTTCAACTATCACATACTCTATATCACGCTCTTCAAGCATTATAGAGATAAGCATCTGGTTTGTCTCATTATCTTCAGCAATAAGAACTTTCCCACTAAAAGTATTTTCTTGTTCACTCTTATCATTTGTACCTTTTTGATAAAAATCTTCTAAATTGGAGAAGGAGATTAGCTTATCAAAAAGTGAAGAACCAGTCATAGGCTGTTCTATAAGATAAAATCTAGAGTGGTCACAGACCATATTATCTCCAATTCCTTCTATGTAAAGGATATGAAGATTTGGATGTGTTTCAAGTAGTTTTTGACATCGTTTTACTTTAAAAAGCTTTGCACATATGATGAGAATATCACTTTGAGGATCTAATTCATCGAGAGAGTATATATCAGAAAAATTACATTGCCATTTGGAGAGATATGCTGCAACATTTTCATTAACAGTACATACATCATTCTCATCTGAATAGAGAATACTTATCTTTAAATCTGATGTAATATTTGTATTTTCTAAAGATTTTTCTCGGTTGACTATTGGAAGATCAATACTAAAGGCAAAAGTACTACCTTCACCTTCAACACTCTCAACTGAGATGGTTGATCCCATCATTCCTATATATCTATTTGAGATAGCAAGTCCAAGTCCTGTACCTCCAAACTCCCTACTTATTGAGCTATCTGCTTGAGAGAACTCTTTAAATATAGTAGGAAGTTTCTCTTGGGCGATTCCTATGCCACTATCTTTGACACTAAAATGTATAGTTGCATTAGTGTCAGAGAGTTCTTCTAATGATATTCGTACATCTACATTACCACCAGTTCGTGTAAACTTCATAGCATTACTTATGAGGTTGTTAAGAACCTGTTTGAGTCTCTGTACATCACAAATAAGAGTTTTAGGTATATTTGGATCAATATAAGTGTAATACTCTACAGCATTTTTCTTTGAGAGTGATGAGAATGTTGCTACTGCTGCTTCCATCTCTTCAAAAAGATTTGATTCTATCTCATGTAGAGAGAGTTCCCCACTCTCTAGTTTAGAGAAGTCTAATATGTCATTAACAACATTTAAAAGTGTTTGACCACTTTTGTTTATGATATCTATATAGCGTTTAGTATCAGGGTCAAGCTCTTTTTTTGAGAGAATATCAGTGAATCCTAAGATACCATTTAAAGGTGTACGAATTTCGTGTGACATATTTGAGAGGAACATAGATTTAGCTTGTTCAGATGAGTGAGCTTTTGTTATAGCAGATTCGAGCTCCGTGATATCATAAAGGTTAATAATATAGTCACTATTGTCTATCTTTTTAATTGCTAAGTTAAATGTATGTGTAGTTTTATCTTTAATATTCATCTTAACTTTAAATGTTTCATCCTCTTTTTGAGAGATTATATCTAGCCAATCAGGCATCTCTTTAGGATTAATATATCCAGGTTCTTCAAGAAAAAGATCACAGATACATTTATTTTTATTTTTAAAATCTTCAAAATTTTCATACTCAAAAAAGTCAAAAAGTTTTTTATTTACAGCTTGCATACCATCTGTTTTAGAAGCATGGATAACTATACTATCTTGGTTGTCTAAAATAGCCTTTATGAGTTTTTCGTTCTCTTTTAGTCGTTTATTTGCTTTGACCTGTTTACTGACATCTCTTCGTATAGCGATGAACTCTTTAATATTGTTTTCTTTATCCAAAATGGGCATTATAGTCGCTTCTACATAATAGATGGAGCCATTTTTAGCTCTATTAGATAAAGTTCCCTTCCAAACTTTTCCTTTGTTGATTGTATCCCAAAGTTTTTTAAAGATGAAAGATGAAGTGTTAGGATCTCTTACTATGTTATGGTTATGCCCCATAAGCTTCTCTCTTGAATATCCAGATACCTTACAAAAGTTATCATTTACATAGGTAATTAAGCCATTTTTATCTGTTTTAGAGACTAAAGAGGAGTTATCTACAACATCTTTGTATTGGTTGAGGAGTTGGATGTTTGAGTGAAGCTCTTTTGCTGTCTGTTGGACAAAATGAGAGAGTGCATTAAAGGTAAGGCTATCAAGACTATTCTCTTTAATAGTGTCTATTTTCTTTTTTGTTTTAGCCTGTTTATCACTTTCAGAGAGAACAAGAATGGTAGTTGTACAGTTAAGAAGCGCATTGTTAGCACTTGTAGAGTAAAATTCACCATATGTAAAAAAACCAGCGGTAGGGGCAACATTCTCAAAAGCAGAAAATTCATGCTCTAAAACTTTTCCAAGAAGTGTTTTTCTTGCAATACAGGAGTATATAAATATAGCTTCTGCTGGATTATTAAGTATTGAGTTACCAATATTTTTAGAACCATTGATTACAGCAGAGGCATTTGAAAAACCAAACTGAACTACTTGGTTTTTTTGTAGCGGTCCTGCAAATATAATTTTTTGTCCATCAACTGCAAGGGGTGTTCTTGCAACAGTTGTTTCACCCTCTTTAAAAAGAAACTGGAAGTCAGGAAGGGCTGCTGCATTGTTCTCAAATATCTCTTCCCCTAAATAACGTTTGAAGAGAGTAACAGCATCTTCATCATTTATTTTTGAGACAATATTTCCATCAACTTGAGTAATAGTAAACTCTTTACCAATTGGTGTCCAGTTGAGATTGTATTCATTATTTGCAAAGAGTTTTTCTCCGGAAAAGGAGACAGCTACAGCACCACTTGTATAAATTTTATTTTCTAAAAAGATAAATGTTTTTTTAAGTTGAAAGTTATCTCCTGCTAATCCACCAGCGATAATAAGATTAGGGTTCTGTTTTTTTATGCCTTTAATAAATCCTTCATAATCACGACCATTTAAACCTTCACTTATTACAATGGCTGCTTTGGTATTGGCTGAGCATATTTTGTTTGATAGTGTTTGGCCAGATTTAGAATCAGTATCTTTAACATAAGTAGCTGAAAGTTTTGTAGATTTAAAGAGCGATAGACTAACCACTGTCGATCTGTCATACATTTTAGCTTGAGAAATCTCCCCCGCAGTTGTTGTTCCAATAATAATCGCTTTTGGAAATTTTTTGGATAACTTTTTTAAAATAGTTGCAATTTTTTTTGTATCAGTAAGTGCCGTAAAAAGTTGAATAAGTTGTGTTTTATATTTTTTCTTAGTAGCTTTTTTTTGCGCTTTTTTAATCGCTTTGTCGCTATATATAAATGATAAGTGTTTCATATTTTTAAAGAAACCTCGCTTTTTGTAAAGTTATAAGTAGTATCTATATAGTTTAAAGAAATTTTTTAAGAACTTCTTCAACATTTTGTATATCAATAGGTTGAGAGATAAAATCATTAAAGCCATAGCCTAGAACCTTCTCTTTTTCCCCTGAAACAGCAATAATAGGTTTACTAAAGTGTAATCTGTTTTTTAAACT
>JAMORO010000022.1 GCA_027063505.1 Sulfurimonas sp. | reverse complement strand
GTAGAGAGACTCCACCAATAATAAAAATAGCATATACTATTTTATCTGGATCAGTTATTGCAAACTTAAACACTAGCATCAGTGCTTCAATTGAGAGTGCAATAATAATACTACCTAAAAAACGAACCATTGTCTTATGCGGACCCGATATATTATGCTCTTTATGCCTACCCAAAATCTCTTCTTCAATCAGAGTTTTTGCCAAATCAAAAATAGCTAATGAAAGAGTTAATAAAATGGTGGCCTCAAAAACATACTTTATCTGAAAATTATCTGGAGATATTCCATGTAAGAAAAAGCTTCCTATTCCCTTTAGAAAAAGTAATATCGAAATAGCTACGAGAGCAAAAGCAAAAGCTCCATAACTATACTTAAAAAAATGCCCAAAAAAAGAATCAAAACTACTTACTTTAGATATTTTTAAAACTTCATCAAGAGGCATATCTAAACAAACAACATATTTTAAATCCCCATTTTCACAAAATACAGGTACAGAAGCAGTAACAGTAAGATTTCCAGTTATTAGGGATGGATAAGGATCAGTAATACTACAACGTTCTTCTCTAACTGCTCTGTAGTAATATGCACGGTCAGCACGAATTTTCCCAATATCCTCTACAATTTCTTTATCTGCTGTATATGTCGCTGTTACTTGAACACCTTTATTATCAAGTAAATAAACACCTTCACAGTTTTCTAAATCAGCTTTGATTTTCAATAATCGAGGTATGATCATCTCTTGTGTTAAAGAAGGAAGCCTGTTTGGTATATTTTTCGAGAATAGATAGCAGAAATAAGCTCTAGCTTTTGTACGACCTTCACTAAAATGTTGTATATCAGAAGCTACCATGTACTTTTCCTTGACTTAAAGATTTAATTTTGAAATTATATCAAAGTTCAATTTATAATAAGTTTATTTTGCATGAAAACCTTCTGGAAGTTGTCCTAAGTCCCCTAAGTTTGATTCACTCTGGTTTCCAGAACTCGGACTAAATACTTTTTTGATAATAGATTTAAAACCTTTTTCATTCGCTTCATACTCTAACTCTGCTTCTTGAAGTGACATCTCCCATACAGAAGAGAACCCTGGAGCATTTAACATCATCTTTCTTAAAGCCCCATCGTAGATATTTAAGAGTCTCACCTCAGCTCTTCCTGGTTTTTGACCTAAAGTTTGTACACTAATACGAAGATTTTCATTCTGCTTTTTAAGCTGTGCTAATTCACTCTCTAAGTTTTTATTCCCTTCATTAGTAATCTTCATTTGACGATTTAGATGATCTTTATACTCTTTAATCTCTTTTTTATAACCCCTTACTTCAAAGCGAGACTTAATAAAACTCAAGAACCATCCAATAACGATACCACCAATAATATATATAATTGTTCCAATTGTTATATCCACAATCCACTCCTTGTACAACTAGTGTAACTAAAAATTGTAAATAATTAACTAAACTTCTCCACACAAAGGGTATAATACATCTAATGAATAAAGATATAAAAAAGATTGCAATCGTACGTTTATCGGCACTTGGTGACATTGTAAATAGTGCAGTAACACTTCAGTTTATTAAACAATATTATCCAAATGCTACTATAGACTGGATAACAGAAGAGATATTTTCCTCCATTCTACAAGGACATCCACTAATTGATGCAGTGCATACTGTAAATATAAAAGCAATAAAAAAGAACAAAAGTTTTTCAGCACTTAAAGCACTAATTTTTAAACTACATAATCTTAACAATTATGACATTATTATAGATATACAAGGACTTTTAAAGTCTGCAATAGTTTCAAGACTTATAGGCTCTAATACTTTTGGGTTTGATAAGAACTCTACAAGAGAAGGAGTTGCTGCACTTTTTTATAAGAACAGTACCTCTATTGCATACGAAGAGAATGTTATTAAACGCAATAGCTTTGTAGTATCTCAAGCACTCTCCTTTGACATTACAACAACAATGCTACTAAATAAACAACCCGTATTTCCAATCATTAATACTTTTGATATCGACAAAAGCCATAAAAATATTGTTTTTATTATTGGAGCCTCTTGGCCATCTAAGATATACCCAAAAGAACTTATTGCAAAAGTCTCTAATGCTTTAAAAATAAAAGCCTATATTATCTGGGGAAATGAAAATGAACTTGCTGATGCAGAGTGGATTTGTAAAAATTCTCAATATGCATCTCTTGCACCAAAACTCAAACTAAACGAGTTAGTTTCCTATATTTCTCAGATGAATCTTCTTATAGGAAATGATACAGGACCCACACATATGGCTTGGGCTCAAAATATTGCATCAATTACTCTCTTTGGTCCTACTAATGAGCGAATGATTTATGAAACACCAAAAAATATTGCTATTCAATCACCCTCAAAAGTAAATATTTTAAAAATTAATAAAAATGATTTTTCAATAAAAGAGATACCTTATGAAGAGATAGTCAATAAAGCTAAGGAGTTACTCAAATGATAGGATTTTATCTATTTTTAGGTTTAGAAAAATTTCTAATGCTACTACCAAAAAAAGCACGAAAATCTTTTTTTCTCGGTCTTGGAACCTTTGCTTACCATGTCAGTAAACGCTACTCTAAAGTTGTACGACAAAATTTAAAGTTTATTTATGGTAATGATGTTGATAATACATTTGTTGAAAAAATATCCAGATACTCATTTCAACAGTTACTTCTTAACTTTCTCTATACAATAGAAGCTAAACACTATTCAGTAGAAGAGCTTTCAAAAAATATTGAGTTTATTAATGAAGATATTGTCAAAAAAGCCCAAAAAGAGAATAGACCTATTGTATTTATCACATCACACTATGGAGCATGGGAACTTGGCGGAGCTATGATTAGTACCCACTTAGAGCCACTCATGATTGTTTATAAAAAGATGAAAAATCAATATTTTCAAGAGTATCTCTTAGGTGCTAGAGAAAAATCACGTATCACTTATGTAGAACGTCACGGTGCAACAAGAGGGCTTTTAAAACAGTTAAAAGCAGGAGGGGCAATAGCACTCTTAATAGATACAAATGTTAATAAAAAAGAGGCCATAACCGTCGATTTTTTAGGCCACCCAGTCAGTCAAATTAAAACAACTGCCTATTTTGCGCGTAAATTTGATGCGGCCATAATACCGGTACTTATTCATACTGATGATCATGAAAAGTATCAGATTAAATTTTATGATGAAATTGTACCACCAAAAACAGATGATGAGAGTGAAGATATTAAAGTATCCACACAGATGCAGACTGATTGGTTAAGCCAAGAGATATTAAAAAAGCCAGAACCGTGGTTCTGGCTTCATAGAAGATTTAAAGCGGACTATCCAGAAATATATAAAGATTAAATATTTATATTTATATTTATATTTTCACACTCTTTACTTCTTGCCTCAAAGAGTTTAAGAATAGTCAAGAAAAACGCTGTAATAGCTGGTCCAAGTATCATTCCCCAGAAGCCAAAAGTGGTCAGGCCTGCTATAATCGCAAAAAATATAATTAACTCATTCATCTTTGTATCATCATCATTGAGTAATCTTTGATTTATCTCTTTGATAATTAAAGGCTTTATAAAAGTATCTGCAATTATTGAAATCACAACTACGGAATACATCGCTATAAAAATAGCATTTGAACTATTACCAACAGAAAATTCATAGATCATAAATGGTAACCACATTAAAATCCCGCCAATAACAGGAACAAGAGAAGCGAATCCATACATAATACCAAATAGTAATCCATTATAACCCATATAAGAGATAGCAGCTCCAAATAGTATTCCCTCAAACATAGCTGTTACAATAATAGAATAAAAAACTACACTCATAACATCGGAGAGTTCTCTGGCTAAGACACTACTCTCTTCTACCGACATCTGAACAACCCGTTTTAGGTATTGAGTAATAACAGCTCCATTATATTGAGCAAAAAAATAAAAAACAATAACTAAAAATGCATTTTTTAAAAAACCTGCACTAAAAGCACCTATTTTTCCAGCTACTACTAAAGCATTAGCGGTTAAAGAGTTTATATTTATATCTTGAACAGCTTCACTTAAATATGGTTTTAGAAATAGTAAATAGGAAGGAGGAGAAGCCACAAATCCACGAATATACATCTCTATCTTGTGTAAGGTATCTACAGATAATGAATTAAGTTCAATAGTTAGTGTTGCAAGAAAGTAACCTAAGGGTGCAAAAAAGAGTACCGCAAGTAAAAAACTTGATGTTATAGCAGCAAAAAGTTTAGATTTAAGATACTCTTCTAAAAGAATCTGTACATTTGAAGTTGAAATTGCTAATAGTGCAGCAATGGTAATAACTAAAAGAAAGGGTGCATATAAAAGATACATCCAATAAAGGGCAGTTGCAAAAAGAGCTGCTATAAAATACTGTGCTTTCATTTAAAAAAGTGTCCCATCACTATTTACATACTCCATATTGAGTACATCATATGTTGCACGAGTAGCTCGTCTACCTTTTGCTGTTCTTTCCAGATAACCATTTGCTATGAGATAGGGTTCAAGTACATCTTCAACCGTTCCCTCATCTTCACTTAAAGAAGCCGCTATAGAACTAAGCCCCATAGCCCTTCCCTTAGCAGCTACAAGAAGATTTAACAGTCGTAAATCCATCTCATCAAAACCAAATGAATTAATTCCTAATTCATCTAAAGCATACTTTGTACGAGAGTGATTAATATCTTCTTCATTAGCAACCTCAGCAAAATCTCTAACACGTCGGAGTAAACGAAGAGCGATACGAGGTGTTCCACGGCTACGTTTAGCAATCTCTAACGAAGCTTCACGAATAATCTCTCGTTCTAGTTTATTTGATGCTTGTATTACGATTTTTGCTAACTCCTCAGTTGTGTAAAACTGCATGCGAAAACTCATTCCAAATCTATCTCTCAGTGGATTTGAAAGCATACCTGCACGAGTTGTTGCACCTATAAGTGTAAAACGAGGTAAGTCTATCTTTACAGTCTGTGCAGCAGGACCACTACCTATTATAATATCTATACGATAATCCTCCATAGAGGAGTAGAGTATCTCTTCTACTGCAGGTGAAAGTCTATGTATCTCATCTATAAAAAGAATATCACCCTCTTCTAAATTTGTCAGGATTGCAGCTAAATCACCACTTTTTTCTATCATAGGAGCCGCAGTAACTTTTATATTTGTATTCATCTCATTTGCAATTATAAGTGCAAGTGTTGTTTTTCCAAGACCAGGAGGGCCATAAAAGAGTACATGGTCTAGTGCTTCATCTCGTTTTTTTGAAGCTTCAATAAATACACCAAGATTTTTCTTTATCTGTTCTTGACCAATATACTCACTCCATGCATCAGGACGCAGAGTAACTTCACTACGCTCCTCTTCCATACTAAATGCTTCTATCTCAACAAGTCTATCATCCATAAAATCACTCATTAGTAAGTGTGTTCCTCTTTTGGAAACTCTCTTGATTGAACTTCTTGAGCATACGAAGAAACTGCATTACGAACAAGAGTTGCTCCATCTATATACTTTTTAACAAACTTAGGAGTGAACTCCTCAAAAAGTCCTAACATATCAGAAAATACTAGTACTTGACCATCAACATCTTTTCCAGCACCAATTCCAATAACAGGAACTAAAACAGATTCTGCAACTTTTTTTGCAACTTCAGCTTTAACACCCTCAATCACCATACAGAATGCACCTGCACTCTCTATAGCTTTTGCATCCTTTATAAGTTGTTTTGACTCCTCTTCTGTTTTACCTTTAACCTTATAGCCACCTTCACTACGAACTGACTGAGGAAGGAGTCCTATATGTCCACAAACTGCTATTCCGTTGTCAGTTAAATGCTTTACAATCTTAGCTTTATCTTCGCCACCTTCAATCTTCACACAATCAGCTTGAGTCTGCTGAAACATTTTTATTGAATTATTTAAAGCTGATTTTTTGTCTATATATGTCCCAAAAGGCATATCAGCAACGATAAAACTATTTGGTGCACCTGAACATACAGCATTTGTATGATAAATCATCTGTTCTAGTGTTGCACTTATAGTATCACTTTTCCCAGCAAAAGACATATTTAAAGAGTCTCCTACTAAAATCATGTCACTACTATCTGCTAATAAAGTTGCAAACAGGGCATCATATGCCGTTATCATTACTAAAGGTGCAGCACCTTTTCTCTTTTTGATTCCAGAAATGGTTATTTTTTTACTCATTTAAAAACTCTTTATATATTAATTAAAGTATTTTAACTAAAAATTGCTATAATCTGAACTATATAGGAGAATTTACTTATGGGCATAAGAAGCGATTTAGATGCTAACTTTGATTATGAAATAGTTGATGAGTTTCTAGATCACTATTCTATGATGGTTGAGAGTATGGAAGTAATGATAATAGACCTATCAAAGCCAAATATGTATGAAAGAAGTGTAAATGAACTCTTTCGTGTTTTTCATAATATAAAGTCAGCTTCAGGTTATTTAAAAATAGCTTCAATGTCTAAACTGGCATCCTTTGTTGAAGATGAACTTGAAACATTACGAAAAAAACAGCCACCAATAAGTGAAGAGACGACAGCCTGGTTATTAGATGTAAGTGATATGTTTGCATCATGGCAGGATGATTTAAAACTTGATAATGAACTGAGTAAAATACGATACTCACTTTTAAAAATCCCAGACTTGGAAAAATAAACTTGAAAAAACTAGTAGCATATATTACCTCTGGATATCCAGAAAAATCTTTTACAATAGACCTAGCGCTTGCCCTTGGTGAGAATGGTGTTGATACATTAGAATTTGGTGTACCATTTTCAGATCCAGTTGCAGATGGCCCATTAATAGAAAAAGCAAATCATAAGGCATTAGAATTAGGATTTAAGTTTACTGATCTTTTAGATATATCACAAATTGTTGCACCAAAGGTTGACACATTATGGATGGGTTATTTTAATAGTTTCTATCAACAGAATATGAATCTTTTACTTCCTAAGGCCAAAGAGTTAGCTGTTAATGGTCTTATTATTCCTGATTTACCCCATGAAGAAGCACAACTCTATAGTGAACTTTTCAGAGAGAACCAAATGGCTAATATATCATTTGTTGCACCTACGGATAGTGAAGAGAGAATCAAAGAAGTTGTAATAGATGCTCAAAAATTTATCTATATGGTTGCTTATACGGGAATAACAGGTTCAGGAACAGCAGAAGACTTACAACCATTCTTAGCTTCAATACAAAAATATACTCAAACACCTGTTTTTGTAGGTTTTGGAGTCAATAAAAAAACAGCTAAAGAGAAAGTAATCGGAGCTGATGGAGTTATCGTAGGAAGTGCTTTTATAGATATACTTTTAAAAGAAGACATTTCTTATACTCAAAAAATCGAACAATGTTGTGAGCTATCAAGAATAATTAAAAATGAGATTAACAATTAACTGCAAATAATATAATAGTTTGTCCTCCACGACAAGCTGTTATAAAAACCCCAACAACAATTAAAATCCCCAATTCTAAAAATAAGTGCAATTTTTTAAAAATGTATATTGAAGATTAACTGATAGTATTTATGCTAATCTTTTATCGACTAAAACAAAAGAGATTGCATGAGATACAGACAGTTAACCCTAGAGAAACGATACCAAATTTTCCCTGAAAAAAATGCCCTTGGGGTACAGCTTTAATTAAAGCAGGTTTGAATCAAAAAAATATTGCATCAGAAATTGGTGTACATCCATCCACAATCACTAGAGAGTTCAGAAGGAATAATGATAAAGTCAGAGGTTATTGGGAGAGAGGATTAAATGAGCATACAAATGGTTTAATTAGACAATATTTACCCAAGAAAAGTGTATTTATAGGCGTATCTAAGGAAGAGATTATTATGATTCAGAATAGACTAAACCATAGACCTAGAAAAGTACTCAACTATAAAACTTCATATGAGGTATTTTTTAGTGAAATGGGTAGAAGGTTAGCTAGTTAAATTAGGTGGAAATTGCACTTATTTTTAGAATTGGGGCAACAAGAGATAAATAATTGAAGATAGATAATAATAATAATAATAATAATAA
>JAMORO010000021.1 GCA_027063505.1 Sulfurimonas sp. | reverse complement strand
CTATACTCTCCACCATATGCGTTGTTTCATCAAGATGTGCAATAGCCTCAACTTCATCCACAAGTGTTACATTGGCATCACTAGCATAAGCATCAATATCATCCGAATTAAACTCTATCTCCTCTTGGAGAGACTCTTTTACCTGTGCTCTAATTTTAATACCATTTTTTCTATCAGCATCTTCATCACACGATTGTAAAAATCTTGCCATTGCAACTACATCTCTGTTATTTGTATCACTTCTTGGTACACCAACAAGATCTTGAGGAAATACTTGTTTATCACTGTTGAGTGAATTAATCTCTCCTAGTTTTAAACCTGAGATTTTAAAAGATACAGGAAGAGAATCACACTGGAATGTTCCATTTATATCTGTGATACCTTCGGCACCCTCACCACATAGGTAGTCTACATTTTCAAGATAACTATCAACAAGTTGTCCTGAAACTGTAGAGTCTATAGTCTCATTAGATGAAGATGAGTCACTACAGCCTGAAAAAAAAGCTGTTGTGCTTAAAAGCGAAAAGAGTAAAAGTGAACTTGTAATTGTTTTTTTCATAATAGATCCTTTTTGTTTGTTGAATCTATTGTAAGGTAAAAGTGTTAGCACTTACAAATGGTAGTTACCTTTTTTTTCTACTCTTTGAAACTCTCTCCTTATTTAGTTTGTATTTTGTATTTTTTAACTTTTCAATGATGTTATCGGAGACTTTAAATATATCAGCGATAATACACTCTCCATCTTTGTTAAACTCTGCACGATTAATCTCAAACTTTGATATAAGTAAAGTAAAGTCAATATCCTTTAAAAAAGGGTAGAGTCTTATACACTTCTCTTCTTCTAAAATCCAGTGACTTAAGACACTGATAACTAAGAACTCAGGAATAAAGGCAGGCTTTTTTGAGAAGTGCTCACTTACTGTTCTAGCCATTGCATCATAGTAGTTTATGAGGGGTTCTTCAAACTTTGCTATTTTTCTAAGATCTGAGTTAATCTTAGCCCCTTGTACTAAGTTAATAAGATAGTCTGCATTAACAACAAAATTTTGTAAGTCGTTTTTCAGTTTAAAGAGTGTTTGATACACATAGTCACTATCCTCTTTTGAACCAATAGTAGGAGTATATTTTTGCTCTTCTACATATAAAAAATAGCGTTCTAAAGCAGTTCTAGCAAAAACTAGAAGTGCTTCTGTTTTGACACCATTTAACATGGTAGGCTTGACCCTGTTTGGACAATTAGGGGATATTTCCATCCCACTTATATTTTTTGTATGTGTTTTTACATCGAGATTTTTTAACATTGATTTATCTCTTTTGATTTAAAGTTAAGTTGGCAAGATTCTAACATTGCTATAGCATCGTTAAAGTTACTAAAAAGGTTTTCTTGAGTGACAAGGGCAGGGATGAGGTTAATATTTTCAAGCATTGCTTTTGGTTGTTTCTGTAAACCTGTAAGTATGACAGCAATACCTTTTTGTTGTAACTCTAATATAGCATCTTCAAGAGCATACATCCCTGACTGATCTATTGTTGGGACATTTTCCATTCTAAAGATAACTACACTAACTTCAGGTAACTCTTTCATCATTTTTTTAAAGTGAGAGGTAAATCCAAAAAATATAGGACCATCAAAGTGTTGAATATAGATCTGTTTTTTGATATCTTCAGAGATGTCTTTTTCATCTTCTTGAAGGTAAATCTGATGATAATCATCTAAGATACAGTTTATAGATTTCGATTGTGCTATATCACCCATCTGTTTCATAAAGAGCATTGATGCCAGAACAAGACCAATAGCAACGGCTTGTAGAAGATCAACAAACACTGTGAGTAGTAAAACAATAATCATAACCACGGCATCAGCACGAGGTACACGTGTGAGATGTTTTATACCTTTATAGTCTATAATGCCTATTCCAACAGTAATTAAAATTCCAGCTAAAACAGGTAAGGGAATGAGTTTGGCATATGCACCAGCTCCAAGAAGAACTATTAAAAGGACTAAAGCATGGATAATACCAGCAAGTCTACTTGAACCACCTGCATTTATGTTTACAACTGTTCGCATGGTAGCACCAGCCCCAGGAAGCCCTCCTATAATACCTGCAAACATATTTCCTATACCTTGCCCAATGAGTTCTTTATTTGAGTTATGTTGTGTTTTCGTCATATTATCTGCAACCACAGATGTAAGGAGTGAATCTATAGCTCCCAGTGAAGCAAGAGTAAGTGCAGGGATAATCATAACCATAGGATGATGCCAATCCATACTAAGTAGTGTATCTATATGAATATCAGGTAGACCATTTGGAATATCTCCAATGATAGGAACTCTCATAGCTAACATAGTTGAAAGTAGTGTGAAGAGTATAAGTGCTACGAGTGTTGCAGGAACTTTTTTTGTAATCTTTGGGAAAAGATAGATTGTAGCAACGGTACCAGTAGCAAGTAAAACAGCTTGTATATTAAATGCATTGCTAATATCGCCTAAAGAAGTAAAAATATCTATAATATTAGCCGGAGAATCTATACCAAAAAATGGAAAAATTTGCATGATGATTATTATCATTCCTATGCCACTCATAAACCCAGATATAACGGGGTAAGGCATGTAACGGATATATTGGCCAATACGAGAAACACCCATAACTATCATAAACATTCCTGCAAGTACAAAGGTCCCGACAATAGTTCCAATAGCTGCTTCAAGTGAACCATAAATAGCAATTTCACCTGCAATAATAGCAGAAGAGACAACAGTCATAGGTCCTGTTGGACCAGATATTTGAGTATTTGTACCACCCAATAGTGCTGCAAAAAACCCTAAAGCAATAGCTCCATAAAGTCCTGCAATAGCACCCATTCCTGACTGTACACCAAAGGCTAAGGCTAAAGGTAGTGCAACTACAGCAGCCGTGACACCACCAAAAATATCTCCAGATATGTTTTTTGAACCTAACATAACTTACCCCTTTTCTTCTGAAAGAACTTTAAATGTAGAGGCATCAGGGTCGTAGAACTCTATCTCCCCACTATGAATATCATAAATCCAAGCATGTATTTGAATAGTTCCATTTGCAACACCTTTTTTAACATAAGGGTATGTAAGTAGGTTCTCTATCTGAAAAACAACTGAGAGTTTTTCTGTTAAACGAAGAAGTTGTGTTTTTGTCGCATCTTCTTTTATAGTGAGTTTTGCTAATGATTTTGCCTTTTCTCCTAGTGTAAGCCATTTTTTGGTATGGACAAAAGGAGCCTCTTCAATATCTGAGTAAAGGGCTGCAATAGCACCACACTGGGTATGTCCACAGATAATTATCTCAGAGACATTAAGTGCAGTAACAGCATACTCAATACCTGATGCTGTTGCATGAAAATCTTCATCTGGTTTATATGGAGCTACAAAGTTACCAACATTACGTAATACAAAGAGATCCCCTGGATTACTTTGGGTGATAAGATTTGGTATTACTCTTGAATCGGCACATCCAATAAATAATGCTTTTGGATGTTGTCCATTTTCGGCTAAATCTAGCAACTTCAGTTCGTTTTTTTTGAAATAACTTTTTTTAAAATAGTCATTTCCCTTGAGTAGTGTGCTGTTTTTCAACATGACAACTCCCTTATTATAAAGCTATATAGCTATTTTTTAATATAGTAGTAATATGAGGAATAGATGTTATGAAATGGGTGGTTTAAAAAGGGGGTCAATAAGTTTAAAAGAGTAAATATCTTTGGTAAAGAGAGGAGTGTTTGTGGTCTTTTTTTTATAAAAAAACTCAGTTATAGATAGTAAATGTGTATCATCTAGAGGTTTGTCACTCGATTTTTTGTCAAAGACATACTCAATAGTTTTTGTAGAGGAGTTTTCTGAAATAACAGAACTGGAGATAAATTCATATGTAGAAATTAACATTAATGATAATGATAAAAAAAGACTAATTATACGAACTTTCATGAGGCTATTGTAATTGTATAGATTAACATTGTCAAGGGAGAGAGTACGAAGGGTTCGTGTATTATAGTTATGATACTATAATACACAGTATCTATTTAAAACTTAAAATCAAGATTTGTATAGATGTATCTTCCTGGTTCATTCATAAGCATTACATCGCTTGTTCCACCAGCACTGATGAGAACTAAGTCTGCATATGTATTACTTTGAGCATATGTTGCATCAAAAAGGTTATTTGCACCAAGTGTAAAGTCAAATTTTTTGTTTATAGCATGTTTGACTTTGAGGTTCATTGTAGCCCAACCTGCTAAAACTTGTTCACCATTTTGGCTATCTATATCATCCCATCTATCACTTGCTACTACTTCTACACTCATAATAGAGTTGTTTTTATACTCGTAGTTAAAGGCTACATTTCCACGAAGTGGTGCTATATCTGCTAGGTCTTTATCTGTTTGGTTTGTTGTAAGTGTCTCTTTCTCTCCACGCTTATACGATGCTCCCATATCAAGACTCATATCATCACCTATATAAAAAGAGCCACTTAGTTCAACACCATAGATAGTTGCATCAATATTTTCAAAATTACTTGTTGCAAGAGTTTTATTATAGTAGATGTAATCACTTAGCATTGAGTAAAAGGCTTTTATTTTAAATTTAAAATCATCATTATCTGTCTCATACCCTAAGTCTATCTCTTGGTTGGTAGTTTTATCAAGATTAGTTGTTCCAACTAAGTTCCCTTTAGAACCAACAAAGTATAACTCTCTTGCATCTGGAACACGAGAAGCTTGACCAAAACCTAAGAAGATTTTGTTGTCTTTGTTAATGTTATAGCTTGTGAAGAGGTTTGCTCCTAAACTACTATAGTCATTTGAGTTATATGTGGCACTTGTAATTGATGTATCATCATATCTTGCTCCCAGTGAGAAACTAAAAGCAGTATATTTTTTTTCAAGTTTTGTAAAGAGTGCGATATTTTGAGTGAGGGCATCATCAATACTCTTTGTTGCACCACCAGGTATAAGAGTTGCCCCTCCTGTTGTTGTGTTATAGTAGTTTCCATTCCATTTTCTCTCACTTGCATCTACCCCAACTAGAAGCTCATAACTGTTTAAATCGAAACTATTTTTGAGTTTGATTCCTTCCATCGAAGTTTTTAGGTGGTTTGTATTGTCCATTTTTGGCATATTTGATGACATTCTATATTTTGTTGCCATTGGATGGTCTACATCAGATTTAAAGTATTGTAGGTTGATATTTTTGTAAAGATTACTTATTTTGTCAATATTATACTCGATATTATAGATATTTGAGTCATCATAGAGGGCATCCATTTTAGAATTTCCATAGAGGATATCATCACTTCTGTTTGCAGTTATCCCTAAACGAAGTTCTTGGTTTTCATAAGTACTTATGGCAGCTTTAGCCGCGACACTCTTTTTTGAATAGGCCTGCATGTCGTGGTTCTCTGGTTTGAATTTTGTACCGTTTAAGAGGAGTGGGTTTGTTGCAGCATGGTTATCAATCTGATCAGCTATTGTATCACCATTTCCATCTTTATATTGACCACTTGACTCCATAGAAGCTGTAAGTGAAACTCTGATGAAATCATCTCCTCCGCTCCCAGTTGCTCCAAATTTTTTGTAGTTAAATGAGCCAAAGCCTACATTTATTTCACCTTTAGGATCTTTACTTGGCTGTTTTGTTTTGATCTTTATTCCACCACTGAGTGTTCCAAATGTTTCAACATCATAAGGCCCCTCAATAACCTCAATAGTCTCAATCTGATTAGCTAATATATGAGATATAGGAGGATCCATTCTATTTGGACATGCACCATAAATTTTTGTTCCATCTACTTCTACTGTAATATTGTCACGTTTTTGACCACGGATAAGAATGTCATTAGCAATCCCACTTCTTCTACTCATATCTACACTCGGGACAGATATAGAGAGTGCTTGTGCTACATCTGCTGAAGTTTGTGCTTTTTGTGCTACTTCTGTAAGAGTAGTTGATTCAACACCAATTGTGTCAAGCTGTATCTCCGCTGCATGTAGAGAGAGTGTTGCTATAAGTGATAGTGGGATAAGTTTATTCATTTTTCGAGTCCTGATAATTTAATGCTCAAATAGTATAAAAAAAGTGTTACAAAAGTGTTAAGTGTCAAAGTATTAGTAGTTTTTTGGTAGAATTTCAGTTATGAGTAGAGTAGAAAAACTAAAAAAAATCATTTTAATTGCTATTGGCTTTGGACTTGCAACATATCTTATTATGAGTGGTAGTGCAATTTTAAGTCAAGAGAGTGAAACTACAATAACAAAGAGTCTTGATGCCAATAATACAGCTCAGTAAAAGTAACTTTTTTTACAATTTAGATTCTATTGTAAAAAAGAGTGGTTCAGTCGAAAAAGTTGCCCTTGTTTTAAAAGATAATGCTTATGGTCATGGTCTTTGTGAAGTGGCAAAAATGGCCCAAGAGTATGGTATAAGCAGGGCAGTAGTTCGTTCATTTGTTGAGGCACAAGAGATAGAAAAATATTTTGAGTATATTTTAGTTTTAGCAGATATACCAGATACTCCAAGTTCAAAAATCCGTTATGCAATTAACGATATAAAAAATATTAGTAAATTCCCAAAAGGGACACTTGTTGAACTTAAAGTAAATACGGCAATGAATAGAAATGGTATTTCTATGAGTGAGATAGATGAGAGTATAAACGCCATTAAAAACCAAGGCTTAGTTCTTGAAGCTTTATTTACACATCATAGTTGTGCTGATGAGGTCGATGGAAACTATGAGTTACAAAAAGAGAACTTTGAGAAGATAAAAAAAATTGCTCCCAAGGGAATCCGTTTTCACTCATGTAATTCAGCTGCTCTTTTTCGTGAAGAAAATTTTAGTGAAGATATGGCTCGTGTCGGTATAGCAGCATATGGCTGTTTAGAACTTCCTCAAGAGTTAGATTATGTCAGTCAAAAACCCATTCTCTCTCTTATCTCTAAAAAACTCTCTTCTCGGCTTGTTCAAAAGGGGGAGAGTGTTGGTTATGGGGCTACTTTCATCGCAAAAGAGGAAGTTGTCGTGAGTAATTATGACTTTGGGTATGGAGATGGGTTTTTAAGGAGTTGTTCTAACAACTATAAAACATCACAAGATGTAGCTATAGCTGGCCGTATATCTATGGATAATAGCTCATTTTTAAGTGATTTAGACTCATTAGAGATTTTTAATGATGCTAGAGTTGTGGCGAAGAGTGCAGGGACCATTAGTTATGAGGTGCTTACATCTTTAAAGTCATATATAAAGCGTGAGATTATTTAGTAGTTAAGCAGTCGTTTTGATTTTAAATATTTGCTTTTCCAGTAAGGATTATTAATATTTGAGATAGTAACTCCATGTTTAGTAGAAGCATGAATAAAGTTACCTCTCTCAAGATAAATTCCCGAATGCATACTACTCCATCCTGTTTTGAAGAAGATGATATCTCCTTCTCTTAGCCTATTTTTTCCTATAAATTGACCATACTTTATCTGCTCTTTTGTTGTTCTTGGAATTTTTATACCAAAGGCATCTTGGTAAAGATTTTGAACTAAGGCTGAACAGTCAATGCCATTTTTACTACTACCTCCAAATTTATAAAGAACTCCATGCCACTTAAGATACTCATCATAGAGGGCGAGAGTAATTATATTTTTATTATGAAGTCTATAGGGTGATGTTTCATTTTTTGGTGGTTTTGTATAAGGTTGGAGTGTGACTTTATGGTTTTTGAGTGTTGCTTTTCTTGTAGAACATCCACTCATAATAAGAGTAAGAAGTAAAACAGAAGCAAGGGCTTTCATAAGCTAAGTATTGACTTTTATAATGGCGTTTGAGAAGAGAATCCCATCTACCCCTAGAAGAGCTGCCTCTTCAATCTCCTCTTCCATTTTTATCTTTACTAAGATTTTACTATCAAAGAGATAGGATTCTGCAATATTCTGTGCAGTTTTTGCAAGCTCCTTTTCTACTAAGATATAGCTTGCACCAAGTGCTGAGGCATAGATAAGCTCTGTAATATTATTGACAAAAAGAGCAAAACGAAGTTCATTTTGTTGCATATGTTCAATAATATCAAGGTTCTCTTCACTAAAGAGTAAGTACAAGAGAGAAGAGGGTGGTGTCTTTACAATGGCGTTTATATCACTTATATGGTACAAACTCTCTTGATGTAGAAATCTATGGCCAAAGAGTAACATACTACTTTGCCTTCTCTAGACACTCTTTTGAGCAGTAGTATTTTGATCCACTTAAGATTGTTTCACTGAGTG
>JAMORO010000020.1 GCA_027063505.1 Sulfurimonas sp. | reverse complement strand
TGCAACTACAGTAGGAGGGTTTGGTATCAATGCAACATACTGGTTTGACACTATCACTGCAAAAATAAACTTACTCAAAAAAATAGATGATCACCTTAATAAAAACCTTACAATAATGGCAGAAACAAAATATAATGAAGAGAGTTTTGCTCTTATATCATACTCTGTAATCATGTTTATTGTCATTCTTTTTACGGTTCTTATCTCTTACATCATTAGTAAAAATATACGAAACTCTATAGAAAAAATAAGCTATGGAGTCAAACAGTTTTTAGAGTTTTTAAATAGACGCCATAATGTAATAGAAAAAATAGACTTAGATGGTACAGATGAGATGGCTGTAGTCGCAAAAATGGTAAATGAGAATACAGATGAAATTAATGAGGGAATTGAGAATGATATGCTCTGTGTGGGAGAGGCTATCTTAGTCCTCGATAAAATGGCACAAGGACACTACAAGTGTCGTGTGCAGACACAAGCTTCAAATTCTCAAATCCAAACATTAGCCAATACTATAAATAAAATGTTGGATATTCAATCTAATATTATGAAAGATATATTAAATGGTTTAGAGAAATACTCTCACTATAATTACCTTGACTCAATTGCGCTTGATAAAAGAATAGGTGGTGAGACAAAAGGTCTTGTTGATGGAATAAATCATCTAGGAGAGGCAATAGTAACACTTCTAAATACTACATATAAAAACTCGACAGAGCTTCAAGAGCAAGCTGACTTTTTACAAGCAAAAATGAATGAACTAAGCAGTTCATCAATCGAACAAGCTTCTCAACTTGAAAGTACATCTACAGCAGTTGTACAGATATCACAATCTATAGAAGAGACATCTCAAAAATCACAAGAGGTAGTATCCCAATCAAATGACATTAAAAATGTTGTTCAAATTATTGCAGATATTGCGGATCAAACAAATCTCTTAGCACTCAATGCAGCTATTGAAGCAGCACGTGCAGGTGAACATGGTCGTGGTTTTGCAGTTGTTGCGGATGAAGTACGTAAACTAGCAGAGAGAACACAAAAATCGCTTTCTGAGATCAATGCAAACATTAGTATTCTTTCTCAGTCAATAATTGATATTGAGTCAAGCATCACTGAGCAAAACAAGAGTGCAAATCAGATAAATCAAAGTATTACTGAGATTGAGCAGAGTACACAAGAGAATGCAAAAACTGCTACACAGGTAAATGAGATTGCACAAAGTGTAGAGAACATGTCATCAAGTGCACTCAAAGATATTGAAAAAAATAAATTCTAAAGTGCTTTAGATTTTCTCTCTCCCTCTTGCTTATATTTTTTAGCATAGAGGTGGGACTCAACTGTAGATTGTTGTGATAAATACTCTCCAAACATTATAAGTGCGACACCTTTAATGTGTGATACTTTCTCTTGTATATCTTCTATAGTTCCCTTGTAAACTTTCTCATCTTCCCAAGTAGCCCGTTCAACCACCCAACATGGAGTCATTTTAGAGTAACCAAGTTCGTATGCAGTAGTCTTAAGTTTTTCTATCAAACGAATAGAGAGATAAAATGCAAAAGAGGAGTTCTTGTTTGAGAGAAGCTGTCTTAAACTCTCAGGGTTTGGTGTTCGCCCCTCAACACGAGAGATAATGAGTGTTTGAGAAACACCGGGAATGGTATACTCTACTCCAACAGAAGCAGCAGCTCCAAAAGCAGCAGTCACCCCTGGAATAACTTCAAACTCTATTCCCTCACTTCGTAAAAATTCTACCTGTTTAGCTGTAGTAGAGAAGAGTGAGCTATCACCAGTATGAAGTCGTACAAACTTTTTACTATGATGCTCTTTTATAAAGCTAAATATATCCTCATAACTCATATCTGCTGAGTTCTCGATGAGTGTTCCCTCTCTACACCAATTAAGGAGCTCTTTTGGTACTAAAGAGCCAGTGTAGAGAACAACATCTGCCTCCTGCAAGGCTTTCATACCTTTTACTGTTATAAGTTCTGGATCACCTGGACCCGCTCCGACAAACTTAAGCATTACTCACCTCTTTTTTTATAATTATCTGATGCATGACTCGCTCAGGCTCAGGCATAAGTAGACTCATCTTATAAGTTGTCAGACTTACACTCTTTATCTCAAACGCTATGGCGGCCTCCTTTAAAACTGTTATAGCCTGTGTTAGGTTTGTTAGTGTTACAAAGTTAGCGACCATTATGCCACCCTCAGCTAATCTCTCATAGAGGTAGTCGAGTTCAGCTATGACTTTTGTACCACCACCCCCAACAAAGATTCGCTCAGGTCTGCTTATCTCCTCTTTGTAGAGTTCACTCGCTTCACCCTCGTAGAGTTTCGCATCAATAATCTTATGTTTTTTAAGGGAATTTTTTATCATAGCTGAGCGTTTGAGGTTTTTCTCAAAAAGTACACTTCGTATCTTATAGCGTTTATACCCATCTATGCTAACACTCCCACTCCCTGCTCCAACATCCCATAGAAGCATATTTGGCTGAAGTTCTAGGTTTTGTAAGCTTATATGGCGTTTATAGCTCTTTGTAATCATCCCGTTTTCATGCTCTATGGTATCTTCACTAGAGATATTTGGCAATGGGTTATAGTCTCTTTTTATGAGTAGTGAGTAGGGCATTTTTGGTGGATTTACTAACATATCAACTAAAGTCACCTCTGAAAAACTTTCATCCTGATAACCAAACTGTTCACCTAACGTTATACTCACATCATCTTCACTCAGATGTGCCATAGCATCTGATAGTAGTTGTGGAGTAGAATCATCACAGATGATAAATGTATACTCTTTGGTTAAAAAACTCTCTAGGTCTACCCCTGACTTACCATGCAGAGTCACGATACCTGTCTTGACTAAACTAACACCCTCATGTGCAAGCATATAGTTAAGACTCGAAGTATTATCTATGATTTTAAAGGCTATTCCCTCTCGTTTGAGTACATTTAAGATAAGGATAGCACCTGAGAAAAAGGTAGGAGAGCCACTCACTATGTAGAGTATCTCTTTATCTAAGTTCTCTAGTATCGCCTCTTTAACAACTTTGAAGCCACCTTTTGTGACATTTTCTAAGTTGGTTTCATAATTTTTATCACAAAATATCATGTCAAATTTTGAGAAGTCTATAGTTATGTTGTTAAAATTATATGCACCCATTCCTGAGCCGGCTATTGTTACCATTTAAGTTCCTCTTTTACATTGTTTGGTAGAGTAATTATCTCTAACTCTTGTGTTTGAATATTTAACTCTTCTAACCATTTTTTAAGCATATTTGCTGCTTTTTTAGTTAAGAGTTTCACAAACTGCTCATGACTCTCTTTTGGAAGTGTTTGAAGTACTCCCTTAAGAGTCAAAAACTCCTCGCTACTCAAAGGTAGTTGTAGTTCATCTTCTATCCACTCTCTAACTTCACTAAAGTCTATACTCCCAAATTTATTGTGAGTATTTTTAAACCCTTGTGCTACTTTAGTCATCTTTGCAACACTCGTTATAAAGAGCAACTTTTTGAAGCTATGTTTTTGTAGTCTCTGACTTGCATCATAAACAAAGTTTCCTATCTCAACGATACTCGTCTCTTCATAACTCTCTTTTGCAAAATCTACAGCACTATTTCCAAGAGTAAAGACAACAAGCCCAGCATCAAATGCAGCCGCTACATCTATCTCTGTCTCTATTGAGTCTATGTATGCCAAAGAGGAGACAGGTTTTACTATGCCACGAGTTCCAAGGATACTTATACCACCAAGAACACCCACTTTAGCATTGGCTGTATCTTTAGCAATTTTCTCACCATTAAACACACTAAAAACAGCATGAAGTTCACCCTCATTATCACCAACAATAAGTAAAGAGTTCTCCTGCATCATCTCTAAAGGGATAGGGTTAATAGCAGGATGGTTAGGAGTGATTTTCAACCCTTTTTTTGTAACAACACCGACTCCATCTCCAGCCCAGATATAGAGTTTTAAACTCTTTATTTCTAAAAGTGTAGGGGTTTGTGCTTGAAGATTATTTGGTCTATTTACTTGTAAGGTACAAGATATTTTAGCACCCTTAGTGACATCTATATCATCATTATCACCCTTAATACTACTAAAGGTTACAGCTTTTTCTCTTCTCACTTGAATGGTAGCTAAAAGTTCTTTTGGTAGAGAGACCTCAAAGGTATCTAAGATTTGTTGTTCAAACTGCTCATACAAACAGGCAACTAAAACTGCTGTAGCATGAGTTCCTGTTGTGTAGCCTGAGCGGAGTTTTTCTGTCATAAGAGTTACTTAGTTATAAACCTTCATAGGTATAAACACTTCACTATCTAACTCTTCTACTAAAACCCTATTTTCACTCAGCATAGTAAATATCTCTCGCCATTTGTCATCTTTAAACTTATGCGTATTTCTCAGCCATAGAGCATTGTTTTTATCATTTCCATTGGCTTGTGTATTCTCAGTTACTTGACACACTTGACGGAATCTACAAGCACCATAACATCCAGTACGACTCACTTTTATACGGTTTTCACCCTTGTTAAGTCCCATATCTTTAAGTATCTCTCGCAGATGTGTAGCTCTATCATCTTTGCCAGCTTTACCACATCGCTCATCATCACAGAGAAGTAATAGCGTTTTATAGTGCATTATAGGACGCTCAGGGTCGTAGTCTTTTGGTTTACACGTGTAACCCTCAACTATCTCACTCCCCATCTCATTGACTCTCACTTCCCCCTCTTTTACAGGGTTACTTCCATACTGTGATGAGCTATGTGAATTTGTAAGACTACTTGCCATTATACTTACCAAACTCCGAATCATAATCTTTGATAAGTCTATAAGCTGCATGAAGAGATGCAACAACCATAGTCGAAGCACCGTAACGTCCCTCTAGGATAATGCCCTCACAGTTAAAGTGCTCCATAAAGTCACGACCATACTCTTTAGACTCAACAACATTCACAAAACCAACAGGGAAAAGAAGTAAGATTACATTGTCAAGATTTATGTTTAATCGTATGAGCGTATTTATCGCAGCATAGATGTATGTGGGAGCATTTCCACAAGCGAGAACCATCGGTTCATCTTTAAACTTCTCTATGGCAAGTTCAACAGCTGCATAGCTACGAGTCGTCTCATTTTTTTTCGCCATCTCAAAGACTTCTGGTTCATTTACATAACAGATAACTTCATTCTCATACTTGTCAAGATAAAATTTAGAGAGGCCCGAACGAATCATATTTGTATCTACAATCAACTTTGCTTTTCGCTCTAAAAGCTCTTTAAGTTTAAGCATAGCGTTTGAAGAGAAGTAGATATTATCTATCACTTGTTCAAAACAAGTAGTCGTGTGAATAAGTCGTTCCACTAATGCTCTCTCATTCTCATCAAACTTGTGAAAGCCTTCATACTCCACTGCTTCTGCATGGATCATCTCAAATGACTTGACACTTATCGCGTCGCCTAGGTTTATCGGTGGTTCTTGTAGTGTAAAATTCATAAAGAGATTATATCCTATTATTTAAAACAGAAACTTTTGATAAAAATCAACCAGTTTTTATTAAAAAGATATTAGTATTCCTTAGTTAGTACAATATATTGAAAGGTTTATAATGAAGTTTTTTTTAATAATTTTAATTTTTTTAAGCTCCTTAGTTGCAAAGGAGGAGTTGTCATCCCTACTCAACTCCTATAAACACGAATCAGAGCTCTCTAAAATCACCAAAAAAGAAGAAGCAGGGATTATCGATATCTACACTAGACATGACCTAGAAGTGATGCAGGCAAAGACATTTGAAGATATTCTCAAAATCCTTCCCGGTTTTCATTTTACACGAACAACTAACAACCTTATGTCGCTTCAAAAACCTACAACATCTAACATACAATTCAGCTCTATGCGACTATACATAAATGATCACGATATGAGTTCAAGCTCTTTTGGGAGTGCTGCATTAATATGGGGTGAATTACCTATAGAGTATATTGATCATATAGAAGTCTACAAAGGTGCGGCATCTATAGAGTTTGGAAATGAAGCGAGTTCACTTATTATTAAGCTTTACACAAAAACTCCAGAACATGAAGAGGGTGGCAAAGTTCGCCTTTATGGAGACAATACAGGGAGTTTAAATCTCGACACCTATGTAGCATCAAGAGTCGATAAACTCTCATACTTTGTCTATGCAAATGCAAATAATATAAAAAGAGAAGTATATGAAAACAGTTATGAGGGAGAGAGTTATGACCTGAAGAGTGACCATTCAGGACACAATATTTATGCGAATTTACAGTATGAAAAATGGATTCTTGAACTGGGAAGTTATTACAAAAAAAGTGATAGTTTTTTAGGTATAGGAATACATAGAACACCTACCGGTGGAGATTTAGATGCACAACATCACTATTTACACCTTAGTAAAAAATTTGACAATGACGTAAAATTAGAACTCTCTTATGATAATCTCTCTTATGCACGTAGCTATATTGATCCAAATGATATCAGGATTGCCAATGCACCCATAATCAATAACTATAACATTCGCTTTGATGATGAGATACTCTCTTTTGTTTTAGAAAAAAAGATGAAATCTGAAAAACACTCACTACTACTTGGCTCTTTTTATAAGCATAAAAAATTTACAGAGAATGGGAGTTTTAAAGATGATTTAAATACTTACTCTCATCAAAACAATGCTTCAAATGCACTTAATCTATACTCTATATATGCCGAATATGTTTATAACTATGACATAACAACAAGACTTATCGCTTCTCTAAAAGAGGATCTTTTTTACTACTCAAAAGTTATTCCATCAAACAGTGAACTCTCAGCAAAACTTGGTCTTATTAAAAATATAGACAATTTTCAGATAAAAGCTTTTGCAACAACTACCTATGTACCAACAGCACTCTACCAACTCTATAATCCAGACAACATACCCTACAAAACAAATCCGAATTTAGATAATATTCATATGAGCATAGGGATTCTCTCTTTTAAATATACAAAAAATGACCATGAGATTAAACTAATTATTGCCAAAAATTATACTAAAGATTTAATCATTTATGATCGTTCTCTCTCTTATGGCTATAAAAATTCTTCAGAAACAAAAGAGTATATACGATATGATTTACAATATACATACCTCTTTAACTTAGACAATAAACTCTCTATTGGTCTCTTTACTGGGGAAAATAGTAGTCATATTGTAATAAGTCCAAAATATGGAGGACTTCTACAGCTTTTCTCTAAATATAAGCAGTTTGATATTTATAACGAAGTTACTTATAAAAGTGCCTATGATTATCTTGGTATCTCTTTAGATGCCTCACTGAACTATACTGCCTCTATTAAATACCACTACTCAAAAGATCTCTCTCTTGGTCTGCGTGGTGAAAACATCTTTAACAGTGGGTATGAGCAGATATACAGAAGTTTAGACTTTTCAATACCGGTAACAGATCAGAAAATTTGGTTTAATATGGAATACCTATTTTGAAAAAAATTATTTTGATTCTCCTCTTGGTTCCACTGCTCTTTGCTTCTGATATAAAAACAGAACAGAAAATTTATGGGCTTATTATTCATGCACTTCTTCCGCAAAAAACAGAGATAAAAGTGTGGACAGATTCCCAATCTCCAAAAAATATTTTCTGTTTAATAAAAGGTGTGAAATGTGTAAAAAATCCAGAGAATGCAGATTTTCTTCTTTTAAACAAGAAAAAAAATATACAAACAAAGGGAATTAAATTTGCCACAAATATTCAACTTTTAGAGGCTGAAAAAGATACTATTGTAGGTGGATTCTTTTGGCAGAAAGGAAGACCCAATATACTTTTTTTAAGAAAAAATCTTCAAAAGCATAATATTACACTCCCTGAATCTATGCAAGAGTACATAGAGGATGAACTGTGAAGCATATAAAACAACTCTACTCTTTTATCTTCTTCTCTATTGTTTTAGCTATCGCTTATCTCTTTTTCTCAACAGCCCAAATTCAACAAATACTTAATGAGAATGTAGAGAGTATTTTTATAAAAGAAGCAAAAAGTTTCGCACAAAATATTAACAATAATATTAAAACAGTAATAAAAGAAGACCCCTACAAAGAGCTAAAAGAGAACCTATCACTCCAAAAAAAGATGGAACATGCCCTCTCTATTATTATCAACGATACTTTTAAATATATCTTTGTACTTTATAGAGACTCAAATGGAAACTACAGATATCTTCTTGATGGGAGTAAAGAGGATAAAGCTCACTTTAACCAAAGACTCTCTGTAGATAAAAAATTATGGAGTAGTGTCTATGATACGAAAGTTCCTCTTATTATCAACCAAAAAGAGCTAGACAATTTATGGATAACATACCTTAAACCCGTAGTTTTAAATGATAAAACCGTTGCCATTATTGCCATTGACTTCTCTACCCAGCTCCCACAAAGTATCTATAATGCCATAGAGCCTCTCAACAAAAT
>JAMORO010000019.1 GCA_027063505.1 Sulfurimonas sp. | reverse complement strand
AAAACCTCTTTTTAGAACACAACTTTTTTAAACCAGATTTTAGTAAAAACTCTTGGGTACTCTTTAGTATGCCAAACTTTGCAGCAGCGGGAATTTCTGAAGATGAAGCGAAAAAAAGTGGCTTAGAAGTGATTATCGATAAATTTGAGTTTAGCACAGAAGCAAAATCACAGATAGAAAATGAGGACTTTGGATATTTGAAGTTTATCGTAGAGAAAAAATCACTGCACATCATTGGCGTTTCAATTTTCCATGATGAAGCTAATACTCTAGGTGGTGAAGCAGCTCTGATAGTTGCACAAAAAATGACACTTAAAGAACTTATAGATACCATACACCCTCATCCAACTATAAGTGAAGCCTTTGTTATGCTTGCTAAAAAAATGATGGGTGATATAATGATGAAGAGACTCTCAAATCCTTTTGTTCAAACACTATTAAAAATTGAGAGATTATTATAAATTAAAGGAGATAGTATGCAAGATTTTATGGATGCAGTAGTTTTCAGTTTTAATGAGTTGCTTCGAGCGAGTATAATGAAGTTTGCTATGATAAGTAGTATTGTTGTAAGTAGTATATGGTTACTTTTCGGTTCTCTTTTTTGGAATGAAATCATCTCTTTTACGAGTTCTATACTGTCACTTATTCCATTTTCAATGTTACGTTCAAATGGTGCTTGGATGCTTTCAACATTTTTGTGGTTGCAGCTTGTTATAGTTACTTTTTCACTTATTTTTGCTTTTTTTGGAAATATGATAGTAGAAAAATTTAGTAGAGAAAAATATGCTTCATTTTCTCTGTTTGTAGGAATTTCAAGTGCTGCTTTTTGGTCTCTTGTTTGGTTCCTGCAAGGAGATGTGATTTATGCACAGTTTTTACAACTTCTCACATGGCTTCCTTTTGAAACAATAGAAAAAGGGCTCTCTTATCTTATAGGTTTTTACATTATCTATAGTGGGATTATTGTAACACTTATTTTTGTAACAAGTATGTCTTCAAATAAACTCTTTCGTGAGATCAAAGCGAAACATTTTCCTTATGATAATATGTATGAAGAGAATGAAGTGAAAACTATTAAACAGACTCTTCTTGATACAGGAATCTTTATTGCTGTGTCGTTTGTCTCATTTCCTCTTCTTTTTATTCCAGTACTTAATTTTATTATTTTAGTAGGACTCTGGGTATGGCTAATGAAAGATACTTTAGCAAGTGATGCAGCATCTTTTGTGTTTGGAAAAGTAGATAAAGAAGAATTGAAAAAGCATAGAGTAGCACTTTGGGGTATTAGTTTTATAGGTTCGCTCTTTAATTTTATTCCTGTATTTAATGCCTTTGGACCTTACTTTAGTGAACTCGCAATGTTTCACTACTTAAAAGAAAAAAGAGACTTATCTTCATAAGCTCTCTTTTTTAACCCTTTTCTCATAAAATTTCAGTACAAAAATTTTAATAATATCGTTAAATATAAACCAAGTAAATGCATAAGCCCATAAAAAGAGTGCCCACTCTATACTTATTTTTGTCATTAATCCAAAACTATAAAGACCGATACCTGTACCAGCCAAAGCAGTTAAAATGGATGTCAAAAAGAGTGCTAAAGATGGATAGGGTTTTTTAAAGAACCAGTCTGATATTCTAGTATTAAAGATAGTAAGATGCCCTGCGATAATCATCTTCACAAAAAAGAGTGTCTGCACAAAACCTAAAAATGACTTCTCATCTTTCATATCTACCCATTGTGGGACTTCTGGAAGATAGACAGCACTCTCTGGATGTGCTTGTAGATAAATCATAACAATATAAAAAATAGTAAAAGAGCTTATTACTCCTGCTATACCTAACCAAGTAGAGAGTATAAAAATACCCCTCATATCCCATCTTACAGGCTTCTCTTGTACTTTTGTGTTGTCATAAGCGATAGTCATAATTGGAAGATCATTTAAAAGTGCGAGCAGAATAATCATAATAGCTGTAATTGGGTAAAAGTCAAAAAGGACTATAGAGAGTGTCATAAACATCAGTATTCTAATCGTCTCAGCAATTCTATAAATCACATAGCTTTTCATTCTCTCAAAGACAATGCGAGACTGTTCTATAGCATCTACAATGACACTAAGTCCAGGAGCCATAAGTACTATGTCAGCAGCTGCTCGTGCTGCATCTGTAGCACCACTTACAGCTATTCCACAGTCTGCTTTTTTAAGTGCTGGTGCATCATTTACACCATCACCTGTCATTCCTACTATATGATCTGCTTTTTGAAGTTTATCTACTATGTAGTATTTGTCTTCTGGAAAAACTTGTGCAAATCCATCTGCTTCTTCTATTATTTTGATAATGTCTGATTCATGTTTTTTTACACTACCATCTTCAAGAGGTCTATTGTTCAACTCATTTTGAACAGCTTGAACAACTTCACTCACTGAGTTTTGAAGTGCTTCATCTGAAATATCTTTTTTGAGTGTTTTAATGATGGACTTAGAGAGAATCTCTGAGAGGTAGATATACTCTTTTGAACTCTGCCCCTTGAGCTCTTTTATATCTTGGATATTATCACCGATATCTAAAAGATTTGAGATGTATTTTGCAACAGCGGTGTTGTCTCCTGTAACCATTTTTACAGAGATACCTTTTGATGTTGCTTCAGCCATAGCTTTTTGTGAATCCTCTCTAGGGGGATCAAAAAGTGGAATAAGCCCCACGAAATGCCAACTACTCTCTAGAGTCTCTCTATAGGCTACACCTAAGGTTCTAAAACCTTTACTTGCATACATCTCTATTTTTTTATAACTCTGCTCTTTATCAAACTCCTCCCCATCACATAACTCTATAATGATCTGTGGAGCACCCTTTGTATAGAAAGAGCCATCCTCAAAAATTCCTTCTGTCTTTTTATGAACAGGATCAAAAGGGATAAATTTATGCATCTTTTTCTGGCTGAAATTTGTTTCTAGCTTGTGTGCTTTGAGATACTCAAATATCGGTTTTTCTATTGGGTCTTCGTTCTCTCTTTTACTAGCAAATGCTGCATAAAGCATAAGATCATCTTGCGTGAAATTTTCTACAAGATAGGGGTCTGCTAAACTCATAACATTTTGAGTAAGTGTTCCTGTTTTATCTGAGCAGAGTATATCCATACCTGCCGCTTCTTCTATGGCAGAGAGTTTGGTAACGATTGCCTCTTTTTTTGCTAAAACTCTTGCACCTAAAGCCATGGTAACTGTTAAAACAGCAGGCATAGCAACGGGAATAGCAGATATCGTAAGGATGAGAGCAAATATAAGTAGATCTAAAATTGGTTCATCATTCTGTACACCATGCCAAACTATGATAGCGATTAAAAAGAGTGTCATAACAATAAGAAAATTTCCTACCTTAATAACCATAGTTTGAAAATGTCCCTTCTCCTCATTTTGAGCTTGCACCACAAGACCAACTGTTTTTCCAAAGTAGGTGTTTAGTCCTGTTTCAGTTACTTTTGCTAGCATCTCTCCCTGTTTTATGATGGCGTTTGCATAGAGACTCTCACCCTTTTGTCTGTTGACTGGAAGTGACTCACCCGTAAGAGCAGACTGATCCACTTGCAGAAAATCTCCTCCCCCAAGAAGTTCACAATCCGCAGGAACAACATCCCCAAGTTGTATTTTTATGATGTCATCAGGAACGACTCCCTTTGCATCTATACTCTGCCACTCACCCTCTCTTAAAACCAATGCTTTTCGAGCAAGTTTCTGCTTAAGTACAGAGATAGCACTCAGAGCCTTAGACTCTTGATAAAAATCTACAAAAGCATTTACAAGTAGCATAAAGAGTATAATGGAAAAATCTTCCCATCTTTGAGCAATAGCAGAGAGAATGACAGCAACCTCAATCATCCAAGGAATAGGACCCCAAAATCTTTTAAAGAGTCTACTAAACCATCCCTCTTCTTTCTCTTTTATCTCGTTTGTCCCATATTTTTTCAGTTGCTCTTCTACTTCACTCTCACTTAAACCTTGGAGTGAATCTAAACTTTCTTTCATAATTAATATCCTTTATAAAGACAAATATCTCTTGAGTTATTATACCCCCAAAGAGATTAATAGTCGAAATGACAACTAACCATTTAGTTAAAAGTTTATAAAGTTGCGTTACACTTGGAGACAAAATTCCTAAGATTGGAGTCCTATTATGTCTAATGTTTGTCATGAAATGCACGAGGGTGAGATATTAAACAGAGAAAAAGTTCACACTACACTTTATAAAGCTACTCTTTATGGAGATAGACTAGCATGTGCGAAATTTTCTAAACGCTTAAGTTGTGCCATAAAACATCTTCCTCTTCAAGTACAATTTTTCTTTGAGTACGATACACAAAAAGCTATAGAAGCAGGAGTTGTAAAAAGCCCAACACTGCTCTTAAATAATCATATATTTCTTGAGGGTTTAGTGCAAGCTGAAGTGATTACAGAAGCCTTTGAAAAATTACTTAAAGAAGAGAATATATGAGTTACTATAGTGCCATGTTACTTTTTTTTAGTGGACTAGGTCTGGCTCTTTTATCTGCTTACTTCTTTTTTAAATTGCGAAAAGAAGAAAAACTACAGAAATTACAGGCACAACCTTTTAAAGAGGAGCATAGAGTATATTTAAAATATACACCTCATTATGAAAATCTCTCAAAAGAAGATAAAGCAAAAATAGAAAGATCTATAATCACCTTTAGTGGGACAAAAGAGTTTATTGGGGTGAGTTTAGAAGTTACAGAGGAGATAAAAATTATTATCGCCTTTTATGCATGTCTACTCCTTTTGCATAAAACAGAGAGTAACTGTTATGAGAGTGTTAAAACAATTATTGTCTATCCAAATGCAGTTGCCTTAGATAATATTCAAGCCGCTAATGGTATTTATAAAAAAGAGCAATTTCTTATTGATGGTCAAGCAACTACAGATACTGTTGTTATTATCTGGCATGATGCTAAAAAAGAGGCATACCATCTAAGGCATAACAATGTTGTCATTCATGAGTTCGCTCATGAGATAGATTTTATGGATGGTGTGGCTGATGGCATTCCACCACTTGAGAGGTCAAAATATGATGCTTGGACAGAAGTGTTTTATAGTGATTATAAAAAACTTAATGCAGTAGTATTAAAAAATAGAGATTGGGGTAAGTATAAACTTCTTGGCTCATATGCTGCGAGTAATGAAGCAGAATTTTTTGCTGTTGTAACAGAGCGTTTTTATGAATCTCCACAGAGTCTTAAAAAACATTTTCCAGAACTTTACAGTGAACTTAAAGATTTTTTTGAGATGGATACTGCTAAACTTATAAAAGGATAAAAAAATGATAACTATTAAATCGTACGGTGCGACAGAAGAAGTAACTGGATCGTGTCATATACTTACTATAGATGATAAAAATATCATGATAGATTGTGGTATGTTTCAGGGTGAAGAGGAGCTTAAAAATGAGCAGAAGTTTGAATTTAATCCTGTAGATATTGACTATATACTTATAACTCATGCCCATTTAGACCATGTTGGGAGGATTCCAAAACTTGTAAAAGAGGGTTTTAGTGGAAAGGTATATGCCACAAAAGCGACAATGGAACTCGCCTATATAATCCTTATGGATAGTGCGAAGATTATGAATGAAGATTTTAACACTAAACGCAGAAAAGCAGTCCGTAAAGCAAAAGAGAAAAAAGTTAAGACACCTATGTACGGACCACTTGATGTTGAGAAGACTTTTAACCAAATAGAGTGGATAAATCCTCTTTACGATAACTTTTATGATCTCTTTGAAGGGGTGAGTTTTAGATACAAAAATGCAGGGCATATCTTAGGTTCGGCATTTATAGAACTCTCTTATACCCAAGAGGGAAAATCAAAAACTATTGTTTTCTCAGGAGATATGGGAAACTCTAACCATCTAGTGCTTCCAAATCTTCAAAAGTGCGAGCGTGCAAATACTCTTTATATAGAGTCAACCTATGGAGATAGAGAACATAAGTCTATAAAATCGACCATAAAAGAGTTTAAAAAGATCATCATAAAAACCCTTAATAAAAAAGGAAATGTACTTATACCATCCTTCGCAATAGAGCGGACACAAGAGCTTCTTTGCATACTAAGAGAGATGCATGACAGAGGGGAACTTCCAAAATGTAAAATCTTTTTAGATAGTCCTATGGCAACACGAGCAACAGCAGTTTATAGAGACTATAACGAGGAGCTAAGTGCTACTTGTCGCCACAATGTAAAAGAGGATGGTACGGTCTTTAACTTTGACTCACTTGTTTATACACAAACGCCAGAATCTTCAAAAGCCATAAATGAAGTCAAAAGTAGAGCTATCATAATCGCTGGGAGTGGTATGTGTAATGGTGGGCGAATTACCCATCATTTTAAACATAGAATCTGGAATCCTAAAAATGCAGTTGTGTTTGTAGGGTATCAAGCAGAGGGAACTTTAGGTAGAAAAATAGTAGAGGGTGCAGAGTGGATAAACCTTTATGGTGAAGATATCATTGTAAAAGCTTCTATTCATACTATCAACGGTTTCTCAGCACATGCAGATCAAAAAACGATGATAAAATGGATGAGTAAAATCAAAAAACTTAAAAATATTTTTCTTATTCATGGAGAGAAAGAGAGTCAAAAGGCTTTTAGAAAAGTGATAAAAGAGAAGCTAGATATTAAGGCACACATTGTTAAATACAAAGAGGAGATAAAACTATGAAAGAGAAAATTACCCTAACCATTGATGCAAATGAAGCCGTAGCACGAGTCGCTCATAAGATAAATGAGGTTATCGCTATCTACCCCATCACTCCCTCTTCGCCTATGGCAGAGCTGAGTGATGTCTACTCTATGAAGGGTGAGAAAAATATATTTGGTGGTCTGCCTGAGATTATGGAGATGCAGAGTGAGGGAGGGGCAAGTGGTGCCGTTCATGGAGCACTCCAAACAGGTGCTTTAACCACTACTTTTACTGCGTCTCAGGGTCTTCTGCTTATGATACCAAATATGTATAAAATTGCAGGAGAGCTTAGCCCTACAGTTTTTCATGTAGCAGCTCGCTCACTAGCAGCTCAAGCCCTCTCTATCTTTGGAGATCATAGTGATGTGATGGGTGTACGCCAAACAGGTTTTGCACTTTTAGCTTCAGTAAATGCACAAGAGGCACATGACTTTGCACTTATCTCTCAAGCAGCATCCCTAGAGTCTCGTATACCTTTTTTACACTTTTTTGATGGTTTTAGAACCTCTCATGAAGTAAGTAAGATAGAGCTTTTAAGCCAAGATATAATGAAGCAGATGATAGATGAAGAGCTTGTTCACGCACATAGAAGTCGTGCTTTAACTCCTGATAAGCCTTTTATCCGTGGTACTTCACAAAATCCTGATGTCTATTTCCAAGGGCGTGAGAGTGTAAACAGTTACTATGAAAAACTCCCAGATATACTACAAAAAAGTATGGATAAGTTTGCACAAATCACGGGAAGAGAGTATAAGCTCTTTGACTATGTCGGCGCAAAGGATGCTACGAAAGTCATCATCCTTATGGCTTCAAGTTGTGATAGTGTTGAAGAGACTGTAGAGTATTTAACTCTTCAAGATGAGAAAGTGGGTGTTTTAAAAGTAAGACTCTATAGACCATTTTCCATAAAACACTTCTTAGCAGTATTGCCAAAAACAGTAGAGTCACTTGCTGTTTTAGATAGAACAAAAGAGTCAGGTTCTCTGGGTGAACCACTCTATCTTGATGTCATAGCTGCACTTAATGAACTTAGAGAAAATGATACCTTAGGCTTTAGTATGCCTCGTGTGATAGGGGGTCGTTATGGTCTCTCTTCAAAAGAGTTTACACCTGCCATGATAAAAGCTGTTTATGATGAACTAGGAAAAGCTAGACCAAAAAACCACTTTACTATAGGGATAAATGATGATGTAACACATACTTCTCTCAAATGGGATAAAAACTTTTTTGTACCAAATGAGGGTGTTTTTAGAGGGATGTTTTTTGGACTTGGAAGTGATGGAACAGTAGGAGCAAACAAGAACTCTATAAAAATCATAGGAACACAAACGCCAAACTATGCACAGGGCTACTTTGTTTACGACTCTAACAAGTCTGGTTCTATGACAACCTCACATCTGCGTTTTGGAAAAGAGCCTATAAAGTCTAGTTATCTCATTGAGAGAGCAAACTTTATAGCATGTCATCAGAGTGTTTTCTTAGAGAAGTTTGACATCTTAAAACATGCAGAGGAGGGGGCAACTTTTCTTCTGAACTCGCCTTTTTCTAAAGAAATTCTTTTCTCAAGACTACCTCACAATGTGCAAAAAACCATCATAGAGAAAAAGTTAAAACTTTATGCAATAGATGCAAGTAGAGTCGCAAAGCAAAGTAATATGGGCAGAAAGATAAATACTGTTATGCAGACTTGTTTCTTTGCTCTCTCAGGTATCTTAGAAAAAGAGGATGCTATAGAGAAGATAAAAAGCTCTATAGAGAAAACTTACGGTAAAAAAGGTAAGCAGATAGTAGAGATGAACTTTAAAGCAGTA
>JAMORO010000018.1 GCA_027063505.1 Sulfurimonas sp. | reverse complement strand
CACCTGATCTAAAACCTTACAGCGTTCATCATCAAGAAGTGCATCTGTAATATCTATGTTTCTATGTACTGGCCCAGGGTGAAGAAGGATGATATCTCTATCCCCAAGAAGCTCTTCTGTAATACAAAAATCACTCGCATAATCTTTAAGACTTGCATAACTTTGTGAAGAGTGACGTTCAGTCTGTGTACGCAAACTCATAATAGCATCAACCTCATCAATAATTTCAGTTAAAAAGTGCGTTGTTTTGAGCTTTGTTTTTGGTAAAAAATGAGGAGGAGCAACTAAAATAACCTCCAGCCCAAAGCGTGTTAAGAGTTCAATGTTTGAGTTTGCAACACGAGAGTTTTTAATATCGCCAACTATGGCTATCTTTTTTCCCTCTAACTCTCCAAAATGCTCTTTTAAAGTATAGAGGTCTAAGAGTGCTTGAGAGGGGTGAGCATGTGCACCATCTCCTGCATTTAAGATACTCGCATTAGTATGTTCTGAGAGTATCTGAGGTACTCCTGAGTTTTGATGACGAACGATAATTGCATGAGGCCCCATAGCATCAAGGTTCATCGCAGTATCTACAAGAGTTTCCCCTTTTTTTGTAGAGCTCTTAGCAACATCAAGGTGTACCATCTCAGCACCTAAACGTTTTGCAGCTATCTCAAAAGAGGATTTTGTTCTTGTAGAGTTTTCAAAGAAGAGTGTTATGATTATTTTATCTTGTAAAATTCTATCAAAACGACCATCACTAAACTTTTTCGCATCTGCTAAAATCTCTAAAATCTCATCTTTACTAAAATCATCGGTGCGAATTAAGTGTGCCATATAAACTCTCTCTCTTTTTAATTAATTTAGAAATTATACAAGACATCACAAATAGTGTCAATGTCTTCATCTACTTTTAAAACTTCAATATCATTATGAAGGAAGAATGGTTCACTAATCTGAGCGAAATCACTATCCTCCTCTCTACAGTTAAACGCCATTGCTGCATCTATATTTCTACTTTGAAGTGACTGAAGGCTCAGAAGTGTATCATTTATACACCCAAGTGAGCAGTGTGTTACAAGAAGTCCTGTCGCACTGAAAAACTGAATAAGATCTATCATCATAAAGTTTCCATCTACGGGAACAAAAAGCCCCCCTGCTCCCTCTAATATAAGTACATCACAATACTTTTCCATCTTCTCTATAGCTCTATTTAAAACATCAAAATCGAGTGCTTTGCCCTGTGAAGCTATATAAGGAGCTGCTGGAAGTTCATAAGAGATAGGAACTACATCTTCAACTCTAAACTCACCAAGTAAAGGATTTAACTCCTGCATCTTTTTGAGGAGTAACTCACCATCAGGATAAAGCCCATCTACGACTCCCGTCTCAACAAGTTTAATAGCCCCTACTTTTAAGCCTCTTGAAGCATACTCTTCTAAGAGTCTCAGGCTTGTATATGTTTTACCAATGTTTGTGTTTGTTGCTGTGACAAATATTCTTTTTTTCATAATATGTAGTATAATACAAAAAAAGTTAAGCATGGATAATGAATGAAAAACAATAAACTACATATAGTCTCCTTAGGATGTACAAAAAACCTTGTAGATACAGAAGTTATGATGGGAAAACTCCAGAACTTTGAACTCACAGATAACAATGAAGAAGCAGATGTTATCATCGTAAATACTTGTGGTTTTATCGATGCAGCTAAAGAGGAGTCTATCAACACGGTGCTCTCTCTTCACGATGCAAGAAAAGAGGACTCTGTTTTAGTTATGGCGGGATGTCTCTCTGAACGCTATCAAGATGACCTTATGACTCAGATTCCTGAAGTTGACATCTTTACAGGTGTAGGTGATTATGATAAGATAGATGAACTTTTAGTAGAAAAGAAGAGTCGCTTTTCAGATGAAGTCTTTCTTATAGATGGAGCGGAGCGTGTTGTAACAGGTTCTACTTACCATGCATACATAAAACTCTCAGAGGGGTGTAATCAAGAGTGTAGTTTTTGTGCTATTCCCTCCTTTAAAGGAAAACTAAACTCTCGTGATTTAGACTCAATTGCTAAAGAGGTTGAAGGACTTGTTAAAAAAGGATTTTATGACTTCTCTTTTGTTTCGCAAGATAGCTCTTCATATCTTCGTGACCAAAATATCAAAGATGGTTTAAGTCTCCTTATCCAAAGAATAGAGCTTATAGAGGGTGTAACTTCTGCACGAATTCTCTACCTATATCCATCAACAACAACTATTGCACTTCTTAAAAATATAGCAAAAAGTGAGATTTTCCATAACTACTTTGATATGCCTATTCAACATATAAACAACGATATGCTACGTATGATGAAGCGTGGCTTTGGGAAAGATAAGACTATAGAACTTTTAGAGTTTATGCGGGAACTTCCAAACTCTTTTGTACGAACAAGCTTTATAGTTGGCCACCCAAATGAGACACAAGAGATGTTTGATGAGATGTGTGAGTTTGCTGCTTCTTTTGGTTTTGACCGTATTAATGTCTTTGCCTACTCTGATGAAGAGACTACTCCAGCCTTTGACTATGAGTTAAAAATCAGCGATGAAGTAAAGTCTGAGCGTGCTGAAACCTTAGGTAATATTGCTCGTGAGTGTACTCTTACATCTTTAAAAGCTGAAATAGGTAAAGAGTGTAAACTCGTTATAGATGGAGAGAGTGATGAACATGAGTTTTTACTCTCTGCTCGTAAACTTATCTGGGCACCTGAGATAGATGGAGAGATCTATGTAAATGATAGAACAGATGATTCAAAAGAGCTGGAGTTTTGCAAAGTTTACAAAGCAAAGATTACAGATATTGTTGGAGATATTTTAACTGCAACAGTTGATAATGCTTCAAAATAAAGACCTCCTTCAAAACAGAAAGAACCTCTTAGCCTTCTCGGCTGGAGTAGACTCTACTGCCCTCCTCTTTTTACTCTTAGAAAACAACATTCCTTTTGACATTGCTATCGTTGATTATGGTGTAAGAGAAGAGTCCAAAGAGGAGCTCGCTTATGCACAAACACTTGCTAAACGCTATAACTTTACCTGCTACTCCTATCAGTCCCATAGCATTGAAAAAAACTTTGAGGCAACAGCCCGTACAGTTCGTTATGATTTTTTTGAAGAACTCATAGAGAAATATCAATACAAAAACCTTCTTACTGCACATCATCTAGGCGATAGATTTGAGTGGATGCTTATGCAGTTTTGCAAGGGTTCAGGCTGTGTTGGTATCGCTGGTATGAAAGCCGTTGAAAAACGCAATCAGTATAAACTTATACGTCCACTGCTACATCTCGATAAGAGTGAACTACTCCACTATCTTGATAGACAAAAACACCACTATTTTCTTGATGCAACAAATCAAGATGAAAAATACAAACGCAATGAGTTTCGACATAAGCATACAGTTCCTCTTTTAGAGAAATATCTCAGTGGCATTAAAAAAAGTTTTGAGTATATCGATGAAGATGTAAGTGACCTTATCAAAGAGATAGAGCTTAAAGAGTGTAACTCTCTTACTTACTTTAAAAGAGTTCACGATAGCCGTTCAGAGGTCATGCTAATAGATAGATACTTTAAGAGTCAAGGTAAAGTACTGAGTGCACATGAAAGAGAGCTATTAAGAGATGAGACAAGTGTTGTTATAGGACGAAAATTCATTGTAAGTAAAACAGCAACTTACACCTTTATAGCACCCTTTATCAAACAGACAAAGATGTCAAAAGTATTTAAAGAGAAGATGCGACTACTAAAGGTTGATTCTAAACTTAGAGGTTATTTAGCTTCAGATGAAGAAGCTGTAGCATTAGTATCATTATTATTACAGTAAACCTTCATTTTAAAGGATGATTTTATCATCTCACCATCGCGTTTAAAGTCGATTGGAAAGTTTACTTCTATCATCCAGTCACTTTTATTTACTGCATCTAAAAACTTATAAAAATTTGTTGGTGAACTTATCTCTGAAGTTGTATTGACTTCATAAATTGCAAACTGATCTTCCACTTTAGAAAAATCAACCTCTTTCACCTTGAGTGATGAAAAGTACTGTTTATTCTGCTTCTCAAATCTCTCTGGATTAAAAGTTGCATCAAAAGCTGTAATTATACTTCTATTTTTACTTCGTAAATCTTGTAGTGTTTGGGCTGTTTCACTATGAAGGTTTTTATATGCTCGAAGCTCTTTACTCAACTTTTTAAGTTCAACCCTTTTTATTCTATACTCTTTTCCTTGTGGTATAAGTACTCCAAAAGAGAAGACTAATACAAATATAAAGAGGAAAAAAGAGAGGGCCATAAGATAAATATGCTGTCTAGATATATTAATTTTCATCTATGCTCTCCTCTTTATCTATATAGTTTGTTGAAACAAAACGGAGCCAACCATTCTCCTGTGCATAAAAACTACTGTAAGTTCTGTGAAAAATAGAACGAAGAGGTGCTTGTAACATAAAGTTATAAATATCTTTATTTGGTGTAATACCGTATAAGATGAGCCCATTTTCAAGAAGTTCAGCACGAGAGAGAGTAATACGAGTAGGAATAAGATCGAAAAGATTTGTTATAGACTCTTTTAATACTGTATTTTTTGTATAAACTCTTTCACTAAGTGCTTTTTGCACCTCTATAAATGCTATATCTGCTTGAAGCTTACCCATAGACTCTTCTAGTCTCTGTTTCTCTTTTATAACCATGGCTTTATCTTTATTAAAAGAGTAGTTTTTATAGAGTAAAAATGAAAATGTTGTAAAGAGCATAAAGAGAGTAATCGCAAAAAAAGTGAGCAATAATTGCATCTCTTCAGTTAAAATACTTTTTCTTTTAGGAGCGATATAGCTATACTTCATCATAAGCCAAGCTCCTCTTTTACAAAATGTACCACTTCCATACCGAGATCTAAATGTCTTATATAGATATTTAAAAACATCTCCTCTTCAAGATAACGTTTTAGATCACTTGAGACTCCTACACCATCAGCAATATAAACACTCTCTATAAATTGACTCTCATATTTTTCATCACTATAGTAACTGCCTAAAGAACTTTGAATAAGAGAGAAACGTTGATAGTCTTCATTAAAGGAGTCTTCACTACCCTCCTCTAATTGTTCCTCTTCTGCTTCATAAAACTCCTCTTCTATATCTCTATTTTCTGAAAACTCATCAATCTCTTCTAAAGTATCTAAATCTTCAATATCTCCAAAATCATCAAGACCGTCTATATCATCAATAGTATCGATTACATCTATATCTTCAAGATCTATATTTGTTTTACTACTCTCTAAATTCATCTCTTCTTCTATATCATGAGAGAGTAAATCATCATCTATCTCACCGATAACTTCCATATCAAGATGATCTCCATACAGTAACTTTGAGTGATCAAAAATAGCGAGTGAGATACAACTATCTTGGACTAAAATAAACATTGCTAAAGTAGAGTGTATCTTATCTTGAAAAAAGTTATTTAGGATGAGAAAGGGAGAAAAAATAAAATCTACATCAAAATGATTATATACTTTTTCCAGTTCATTTATATCTGCTTTTGAAGTGAAGTAAGTCCACTCATCATTGAAGCACTTTGTCTCACTAATAGTTAAATCATAAAAACGAGACAACTCACTTTTTTTACAACTCGGAAGTGCCCCTTGATCATCAGAAGTATCTAAAAAAGCAATATAGTGAAAAGGTGTCTCTTTTATATAACTGTCTATAAATGCAATCATCTCTTCTGTTGGGTAAAGTGTCTGAAAATTTTCTGAGACTTGAGAGATAGTACCTTTTTTAGAGCATAGCTCTATATATACATCTGTAGATGCACATTTAACAACGATACTAACAATAACTTTATTATATAAAGCTTCAAAAAGTTTATTTAACACTACATATCTTCTTTACACAGAGGATGTGCTTTGTTATAGTTTTGTTGTTTCAAGACACTACCTAGTTTTGTATATATTTGTGTTGTAGCCATAGAGGAATGTCCAAGCAATTCACTTACATCAACTATAGGTGCCCCGCTATTTAAAAGAGCAGTTGCATAAGAGTGCCGAAGTTGATGTGGTGTTACTTTTAAGTTGACATTTCTAAAGACTTTATTAACCATATATCTTAGACTATTTTCGCTTAATTTTTCGCCATTTTTTTCAAAAAGAAATTTTTTTGTTCTATTTATAGCTAAATACTCATCTAATAAAGCCTTTGTTTGCTTTAAAAGAGGAAGGTCTCTCTCTTTTTTCCCTTTACCTAAGACCCGAACCCAACTTTCACCTATATTTTCCAACTCTAAAGAGGCTAACTCAGAGATCCTAACTCCTAAGGTATAGAGCATTACAACAACTAACTTCTCTTTTAAATCTGCTCTTTGTAATGCTTCTACAACATGAACATGCTTAACCGGTTTTGGTAATGTTTTAGCAACTTTTACACTATCATCAGCTTGTAGTATGACGCTTAATTTTGTATAGTTTAAGTACTTCACAAAACTACGAATTGCACTAAGTTTTTTACTAATTGTTTTGGCATTAAGCTTAGAAATATAAATACGATAAGGCATAAGATTAAATATAAGAGTGTTATCCTCTTCTAGAATTTCAATATATTGGAGGGATTCGAAAAGTATATCTGCATAACTTTTTATAGTTAAGTCTGAGTAGCCTTTAATCTCTTCAAGGTACTCTAAAAACTGTACTCTTTTTTCAGCGATTAACTTTTTCAAGAAGCTTCTCAAAATCATCATGGTACTTCTTAGCCTCTTGGACCAACTCTTTATCAGTAATAATACTTGGTGCAAGTTTGACATAAGAGTTAACCATGATTTCACTCATTATCTTCATTCTTGCTCGATCTGCATCTGAAATATTTTCCTGCATCGCTATCTCATTAATTTGTGTAAAGTAAATTTTTGCTTGATTAATGTACTGAACATACTTTAAAGAGGTTTTAGACTGTGCCATAATAGTTGCAGCCATACGATTGTATACATCCATGCTAAAGGCTTCATTAGCTAGAGCATATGCATCATCATACTCACCAATTTCAAAATAGTACTTTGCTTCTATTGACTTTTCATACGATGGATTAATAAGAAAATAGATACCCATAGTAAAGATAAGAGCGAAGGCAATAAGGGGAAAAAGGTATCTACTTTTCATGTTTTAATAACCCCTCTTGTACAATTTTTTTTGCCTCTTCAAGACTCATACTTGAGACATCAATAAAATCACTAATATAGTAAGTTATTGTTCCAAAAGGCTTAGGAATAATAAACTTATCCCAAGAGTTTAATTGCCAAAAAGAGGAGGGTTTAATCTCAACTAACACAATATTTACAGAAGCTTTTTGAGCCATAACTATAATACCATCAGCAACCTTATGTCTTGGTCCTTTAGGACCATCGGGTGTTATCCCTAAGTCTGATCCAGCTTTTAACTCTCGTATAGAAGCAATAAGAGCCTTGGCAGCATTTCTAGTGCTAGAGCCACGAACTGTTCCAAAGCCAAACTTACTTAAAGTATACGCAATTAAAGAGCCATCAAAGTGATCAGAGATCATCAATTTTACATTAGGAACTTTTCTATATCTTGTATAGGCATAAGGAATCATAAGAAGTTCACCATGCCAACAAGCCATAATAAAATTATCACTTGGAAGTGTTGTAGGCCCTATAAATCTTTTTTTGTTACTAAGGTATAAAAGCCTGATAAGAACAGACCCAATAATAGGTACAACAACTAAGGCTACTGCACGTAACTGCTTTTTAAGCAAGAATCTCGCCTGTTAAAATAGTCCGCCCTATGGTCGTGACTTTTACATCTTGAAATGTTCCAAGGAGCTCTTCTGAACCTTTTACTTTGATAACAATATTATTATCACTTCTTCCTGAGACATACCCATCACGAATAAGCTCTTCAAAGTAAACGCTATAGGTATTACCAAGTAGTGCTGCATTTATCTCATCATGAATTTCATTGTTTAAAGTCTGTAAATAAGAGAGTCTATCTGAAGCCACTTCACTATCTACTTCAGTCAAATGTTCCGCTTCAGTCTCAGGGCGAGGAGAGTACTTAAATGAAAAGATTTGATCAAAACGAACTTTTTTCATAACATCTACTGTATCTGCAAAGTCCTCATCACTCTCACCCGGAAAGGCAACAATAATATCTGTACTTATACTTACAGTAGGACACTCTGCTCGAAGTTTCTCAACACGGTTTATAAACCACTCTTTTGTGTAACCACGTTTCATCTCTTTAAGGATACGACTACTTCCACTCTGAAGTGGCATATGCATACTTTTACAAATTTTAGGGTTTCGAGCAAACTCTTCTATAAACTCATCATCCATGTGGAAAGGGTGTGGAGAGGTAAAACGGATACGTTTAAGCTCTTCTATCTTAGAGAGACGACGAAGAAGTTCACTAAATCCTACTTTTTCATTATCTCCTGAAAAACGACGACCGTAGTTGTTTACATTTTGTCCTAAAAGAAAGATCTCTTTTGCACCACCATCAACAGCTTTTTTAGCTTCTTGAATAATAAGATCAGCAGGAATAGATATCTCATCACCACGAGTTTTTGGTACTATACAGAAAGTACAAGCTTTATCACACCCTATAGAGATGTTTATAAATGCTTTATAAGGAGATGTTCTAAAGTCATCAAAAGCGAACTCACTCTCATCATAGTTAATGTCAATCTCAACAGCTTTATCTTTATGTAAAACTTCACTTATTTTAGATACATTTCTTGCACCTAAAACAAAGTTTACATAAGGAGCTCGTTTAATGATCTCTTCACCTAAGTGTGAGGCTGTACAGCCACAAACCCCTATTTTAGCACCACTCTTTTTATGCTTATTAAAGCCACCGAGTTCGCTAAATAGCTTATGGACAGGACGTTCTCTCACTGAACAAGTATTTATCAAAATAAGATCAGCTTCACGAAACTCTTCAGTCATAGTGTAACCCTCTTTCTCACGAAGCTGAGCAATCATATGCTCAGAGTCTCGAGAGTTCATAGCACAACCTAATGTTTCAATAAATAGTAATTTGCTCATATGTTAATACTTTCTCTCTCTAGCTCATGATGTGAACTTGGTACATATAGTCATTATCTGACATACCAAACTTCACTTCACTCATATAAAAACTTTTACCTTGTGCTTCAAAATGATCTTGAAGTGTAAGTAAATCTTTGTGAGAGTTATCACGGTCGAAGTAAAAAATGATGCTATCATCTTTCTCTACAGCAGCTTCAATCTTCGCTAAATCTACTTTTTTTGGTTTTTCAGTTATCTCTGTTCTTGCAAATTTTAAATCCATTATGGTCTTCCTTGAGTATTATAATTCTTGCATTATAGTTAAAAAGTCATAAAAACTTGATTAAAGATGTTTTTATGCTTATTTGAGTATAATTTTATACTTACAAATAATCCCCAACTTACTTATCACTGTTAAAGAAATTTGGGAAAATATAAAGGGCTATTACTATGGAAAAAATATTAGATATCGCAGAAGCTATTGCACATGAAAAAGGGCTTGCTCCGGAGAAAGTACTCGAAGCACTAAAAACAGCATTTGTACAGACTGCAAAACGGGTTATAGATAGAAACTTTGCTTTTGAAGCACAGATAGATGAAGAGACAAAAAGTATTAAAATTATTCAAACTATCACAGTAGTTGCAGATGATGATGAGAGACTAGAAGATGAAGAGCTTGCTCCTGCTTACATTCCTATTACAGAAGCAAGAGAGTATGATGATCAAGTTGAACTTGGTGATCAACTCCAAGTAGATCATAGCTTAGAAGAGTATGGTAGAACTGGTGCGTCACAACTCCACCGTGAGATTGAGTACCATATCCAAAGACTTGTTGAAGATGAGATTTTCAATAAGTATCAGTCTAAAATAGGAACACTTGTAAGTGGTCGTGTAACTCGTGTAGACTCTAAAAATGCTACCTATATAGAAGTAGATGAGATTCGTGCTGTTCTTCCTATGAAAAGCCGTATTAAAGGTGAGTTCTTTGATGTTGGAGATCATATCAAAGCAGTAGTACGTCGTGTAAATATGGATAGAGAACAGGGAATGCAGATAGAGCTTTCTCGTACATCTCCTAAGTTTTTAGAAGCACTTCTAGCTTTAGAGGTTCCAGAGATAAATGATGGAACAGTTATCATAGAAAAAGCAGCTCGTATTCCAGGTGAACGTGCGAAAATAGCTATACTCTCTACACATCCACAAGTAGATGCAGTTGGTGCAACTGTTGGTGTTAAGGGTGTTCGTATAAACGCTGTAAGTGATGAGCTTATCGGTGAAAATATAGACTGTATAGAGTACACTAGCATTCCGGAACTTTTTGTATCTCGTACTATGAGTCCTGCTATTATTTCTCATGTAGAGATTGTAAAAAATGAAGAGGGTGAAAATGAGAAAGCTATCATTACACTTCCTGCAGATCAAAAAAGTAAAGCGATTGGAAGAAGTGGTATAAATATCCGTCTTGCTTCAATGCTTACTGGTATGCAGATTGAGCTAGTTGAGAATGACTCTACTACCAATGAAGATGGTGAGATAGAAGAAGCAAAAGATGGTGTGGATGCACTAGAAGCACTCTTTAACTAACAACATTCGCCCAAATAATTTCGAGTTTCGGATATGCGACTTCAGTCGTACCCTAGGTGAGGCTCAAGCCTCACATCCAAATAATCTTTTTTAACCTCTTCCAATATAGGGATTTAACCTTATTAATATCAAATCTGCTATCATATTCCCAAGAAGTGTTAAAAATGCTGTTATCATTAAAATACCCATAATAATCGGGTAGTCACGACTCAGTGCTGACATAAAAAAGAGCTGTCCCATTCCCTCTATTCCAAAGATCGCTTCTAAGATAACACTTCCACCTATAAGTCCAGGCAGAGAGAGTCCAAGAAGTGTAATAATTGGAGGGAGAAGATTTGGTAAAATATAAAATCGTAATAACTCTTTTCTACTAACTCCTCTTGAGAGTGCAAAGTAGTAGTAATCACTTTTGAGTATCTCTAATGTTAAAGAACGAATATAGATAATCATACTCCCTAAACCAACAAATATCATCACCCCAATAGGAAGTGTAAGATGCCAAGCTATATCTAAATAGTATGAAAACCCCTCTTTGGCTTCTATAGAGTGAACTCCTGAAATGGGAAACCACCCTAAATTTAACGAGAAAAAAAGTATAAAGAGTAGTGCCAGATAAAATGATGGCATAGAGAATGAAAAGAGTGAAATCTGACGAATAATATAATCGGTTTTTTGCTCATAAGAGAGTGCAGCTTTTATACCCAAATATAATGAGAGTATAAAAACTACAACTAAAGCAGTTATGTTCATTATGAGAGTAATAGGCAGACGTTTAAGTATCTCCTCTGTAACATCTGCTCCAGAGACAAATGAGATGCCAAAGTTAAGTGTTACAATATTTTCAACCCACTCTATATACTGTTCAAAAAGAGATTTATCTAAGCCATAAACAGCTTTAAGTTTTTCAATAGCCTCTTTTGTCATGTTAGGATTTAACTCCCCGGCTCCAAAAAAAGAGTTTGGTGCGGCATGAATAGCTAAAAAAGAGATAACAGAGATAAGCAGTAACATAAAGATAATATAAATGAGTTTTTTTAGTAGTGTATTCATAGAAAATAATTATAACATAAGAAAGTGATTTAGATCTGTTTTAAGAGTTAAAAGAGGAGAGATAACTCCCCCGAAAGGAGAGTTAGTTTTACAAGTTTAGTCTAAGACTAGAAGTTGTAAGTTAGGTAAGCTTGTAATGCACCTGATTGGTTGTCATTTTTATCAGCATAGATAAGAGCAGCAGAAGTATCTAATGGACCAAATGAACGACTAGCAGTTACAGTAACCTCAGTCATATCACCAGCATCAACTTCGTTATCAGCCATAGTTGCATAGAAACCTAAGTCTACGATATCTTTGATAGGAGCTTCAACAGTTAAGTTAATTGCTGTAGTATCTGCAGCAGTAACAGTACCATAGTTCCACCATGCTTCAGTATAAAGTTTAGACTTACCTGAACCAGCTAAGTTAAATCCAGCAGAGTGATCTTCAGCAACACCTGAGTAAGAAAGTTTAGCAGTAAACATATCTTTCATCTCATAACCTACCATTACAGCGAATGCAGATGTATCAACATCAATATCAGCAGCACCAGCAGTTAATTGTAATTTTAAGCTTGTATATTGTACACCAGCTAAAATACCATCCATACTTACATCACCTTGTAACCAGAATGCTTCAACACCACGTAAATCTGTTCCAGCCGCAACAGTTTCTTTTGATTGTGCATCATAGTACCATGCTTGTGCAGTTAATGGTTCCCAAGAGTTATTTATAACACCAACAGCAAATGCTCCGTCATAAAACTGAGAGAAAGTACTTTCATTTGCAGTTGCATTAACAACACCAGCATAACCAGCACCTGTTCCACCAACAGCTTGACTATTAGTTCCACCAACATATGCACCAACTAAAGTAGTATTAGGAAGGTCTGTATTGATTACAACAGCAGCTTCAAAAGTATTTTCAACAATTGACCATTTTTCAGTAAATACTAAAGGAGTATCTAATTCCATACGTCCTAATTTAACTGTAGTTTTACCAACAGTAGTTGCTAACCATAAATCATTTACGATATAAGAATCAGTAACACCATTTGTTGCTTCCCATACATTGTTTACAAGTTGACCTTCTAAACCTAATGTAGAAAGAGCAGTAACTTTACCACCAAAAGAGATACCTTTAGTTAAGTCTGCAGTTAAACTTAAGCTTGCAGCTACTTGACCAGCAGAAGCATCTTTATTAAATATGCTGTCACTTGTTCCAGTTACACTCATACCACCTTCTTCAGTCGCATAAAACAATTTAGCATCACCACTAACTTTTACATTGTCAATTGCGAATGCACTTGAACCTACTAATAACGCAGCTACTAAACTCATTTTTGTATATTTCATATATTCTCCTTAATGATTACAAATTTCGATATGCAGTATATCATAACTTAGACTTAACAAACACTTAATCTACAATTATTTACCCTTTTTTAGGATATAATTCCCATATGAAACGATTAATTATAAAATATAGTATTAGTTTAAGCTTTCTTCTATGTACCGCCTGTAGCACATCGGGAGAGGTTTCTCCATCACAAAACAGTGCCTTAAATAGTATAAGTAATTCAAGTGCCAAAAGTGATAAAGGTGTGATACAAAATATGCTTGATAACTTCCTTAAAGAGGAGTGGACACCGACTGTTGAGAGTAATAAAGAGATACAGAAGAGGTATATAGAGAAAGAAGATAAATATTTTACACTTCAAGAGTATATGGATAAACGTGAGGCATATCTAAAAGTACATCCTTCAGATCACAACAACTCAAATGTTCATAAACTAGAGATGATGCCTGTTATAGGAAATACTAAAAAAAGGTAAGGAATATAGAGAAAAGAGTTTAACTAAGTTCCTCTGCATATCCTATCATACTACAGAAGTGTTCCCCGTAGAGTGCAGCACTCCCAACTAAAATGCCATCTACATTTTTAAGAGCAAGAACTTCTTTAGCATTTGTAACTTTTACACTTCCACCATAAAGGAGAGGTGCTTTAGACTTGCTCTTAAGTGTTGCGTGAATCTCTTCAATATCCTCTAAAGTCGGAGTAAGTCCTGTCCCAATCGCCCAAACAGGTTCATAAGCGATAATAAGATTTTCATACTCTGTATCAATACCTTCATATTGAGCAGAGATATACTCCATCATAGTCTCTTTTCCAGCTTCACGTTTTTCTAAAGGCTCGCCAACACAGTAGACTATCTTAAAGCCCAACTCTTTAAAATAGTTAAACTTCTTAACAAGAGATTCTTGTGTTTCACCTAAAATATGACGACGCTCAGAGTGACCAATAAGAATAGTTTTAATACCAAACTCTTCTAAATGTGTCAGTCCTATCTCACCCGTAAATGCACCGTTCACAGTAGGATAGGCATTTTGAGCTCCAACAATAACTTTTGTTTCATTAGTATCCAATGAGCTCATAGCAGGAAAGACTAAAACCTCTTGAGAGATAGCGTTTTGATTCATATAAGTAGATAACTCTTCTATATAGTTACTTGTCTCTTTTCTCGTAAAGTTTGTTTTTAAGTTTGCTGCTATGATCATAATAAGGTTCCTTCTTAGTTCTCTTTTTTAACTAACTGTGCTACACCTGGAAGTACTTTACCTTCTAGGAGTTCTAAAGATGCACCACCACCTGTTGAGATAAAAGTGATTTCATCATCTACACCAACTCTCTGTACTAGGTCAGCAGTATCACCACCACCTACTACAGTTGTTGCATAAGAGTCTGCTACGAAGTGTGCTATTTTAGAGCTTCCACGAGCAAATTTTTCCATCTCATAAACACCCATTGGACCATTCCAAAGAACAGTTTGAACATCTGCTAAACCTTCACGGTAAAGTCTTACTGTCGCAGGCCCTATGTCAAGACCCATCCAGTTATCTGGAATCTCTTGTGCTGTTACTATTTTACTTACGGCGTTTGCTTCAAATTTCTCAGCAGCTATTACATCTACAGGTAAGTAAAATTTTACACCTAACTTTTTAGCTTCATCCATAATTCTCTGTGCTTCATCTAAAAGGTCATCTTCTACTAAAGAAGCACCAATATCATAACCGAGTTGCTTTAAGAATGTAAACGCCATACCACCACCAATAAATACTTTATCTACTTTTGGGAGTAAGTTAACAAGTGCTTCTAGTTTTCCAGAGACTTTACTTCCACCAACAATGGCAGCAAAAGGACGAACAGGATTGTTAATAAGCTTACTAAAGAAAGTAATTTCACGTTCAAGTAAGAATCCAGCTGATTTATGAGCATCATCATAAAAGCGAGTAATTCCTTCTACTGAAGCATGTGCGCGATGACTTACACCAAAAGCATCATTTACATAAAAATCAGCCATACTTGCAAGTTTTTTAGAGAGTGCTTCATCATTTTCAGTTTCACCCGCTTCAAAACGAATATTTTCAAGAAGTAAAACTTCGTGACGTGGTAGCTCTGCAGCTAACTTCAGTGTTGCATCATCAACAACACCTGGTGCTAATTCAACGTGGCGTTTAAGAAGTTGTTGGAGTCTACGAGCAACAGGAGCTAAAGTAAACTTCTCATTTACTTCACCCTTTGGACGACCAAGGTGAGAAGCTAAAATAACTGAACAGTCTTGATCTAAACAGTAGTTTATAGTCGCAACCGCAGAACGGATACGTCTATCATCAGAGATATTTCCAAACTCATCCATCGGTACATTAAAATCACAACGAATAAATACTTTTTTGTCTTGTAAATCAAGCCCTTTTAAGTGTAATAATTCCAATACCGTAACCTACTTAGAGATGTGTAGAGCCATATCTACTAAACGCATAGAGTAACCCCACTCATTGTCATACCATGCCATAATTTTCACCATGTCACCGCCGATAACCTGTGTTAAGTCCTCTGCAACAATTGAAGAGTAATCACACCCTACGAAATCTTGAGAAACTCTCATCTCTTTATCCATTAAAAGAAGACCTTTTAGGTTTGTCTCTGCTGCTTTGTTGAACACTGCAGTTACTTCCTCTTTTGTAGTTTCACGTTTAACTACTACATTCAAGTCAACCATAGAAACATCTGGTGTCGGAACACGAACAGACTGACCATGTAGACGACCTTTAAGCTGTGGCATAACAAGGCTAATAGCTTTTGCTGCACCAGTAGTTGTAGGAATCATATTAATAGCACCTGCTCTTGCACGACGTTTATCTTTTGAGTGTTTAACATCTAAGATATTTTGATCATTTGTATATGAGTGAATAGTTGTCATAAGACCTTTCTCAATTCCAAAAGCATCATCAAGTACTTTAGCAACAGGACCTAAACAGTTTGTAGTACATGAAGCATTTGAAACTATTTTTTGACCAGCATATAACTCATGGTTAACACCCATTACAAATGTCTCAGTTGCTGTATCTTTTGAAGGAGCAGAGAAAAGAACTTTCTCAACACCATTATCAATATGAACTTGTGCAGACTCTTGAGTTAGAAAAACTCCTGTACACTCGAGAACCATATCAGCACCACAATCAGCAAACTTAAGGTTTTTAGGGTCACGATCAGAAAAAACTCTAATTTTTTGACCATCGATAGAGATGTTCTCTTCATCAATCTGAACTACTTCACTTGCGAATGTTCCATGAACAGAGTCATTTTTAAGAAGGTAAAGCATCATATCCATGCTCGCCATATCATTAATAGCTACTATCTCTACATCATCTCTGTTAGCTGCGATGCGCGCAACACAACGACCAATTCTACCAAATCCATTAATTGCTATTTTTAATGCCATTATAATTCCTATAATTTTTAATTCGGTTATTTTAACCAAATTTAGCTATAATTCGCATTAAATGAGAACAGTTGCTCTTTATGGTGGTAGTTTTGACCCACCACATCTTGGTCATGAGGCCGTTGTCAAAGCACTTTTGAAACTCGAGCATATAGATAAAATAGTTATAATGCCGACCTTTTTAAATCCCTTCAAAGAGAGCTTTTTTGCACCTGCAGAACTTCGATTAAGCTGGCTAAAAGAGATTTTTAAAAATGAAAACAGAGTAGAAGTAAGTGACTTTGAAGTGCTTCAAAAAAGGAAAGTACCGACAATTGAAACTATCAATTTTTTATCACATATGTATGAAAAAATATTTTTAGTTATTGGTGCGGATAATTTAAAGTCACTCAAAAAATGGCATAAATTTGAAGAGATAGAAAAACAAGTTGACTTTTTAGTTGCTTCAAGAGACCAGATAAAGATACCTCAAGAGTTCACACCCTTAAAAGTAGATATGCCTATAGCATCATCTGATTTAAGAGAACATTTTGATATAAAAAAGTTAGTGCCCATAAATGCAACTAAAATACAAAAATACTACAAGGAAAACAATGAACAATAGAATTGAGAAAATCACAAATGTACTAGATATGAACAAAGCTGAGGCTATAGAGGTTTTTAACTTAAAAGATAAAAATTATTTTGTTGACTATGCAATCATCGCTTCAAGTCTTGGTACAAAACATACTACAGCACTACTAGATCATCTAAAAAATGGACTAAAGCCAGATGAGCACTTTAATAATGTAGATGAGAGTGGTGACTGGGTTGTTGTTGATCTTGGCGATATTCTTATCCATATAATGACTCCAGAGTACAGAATCAAGTATGATATGGAAACATTTTTAAGTGAACTAGGAACTCAAACTACTGAGGTGCTTTAGCACTCTCTTTAGTTTTTAACTGCTTCTCTAAAATATCTCGATAGTTGTAGATTGACTCTACATACTTCACCGGCTCACTCCCTCTTGCATACCCATACTGTAGTGTTTTATAATACTTTTTTTGAGATAGTAAAGGAAGTACAATTTTCAAGTCGCTCCAGATAGCAGGATTAAGTCCTATCTCTTTTGCAAGTGATTGAGCATCTCGGATATGTCCCCAACCTATATTATATGCGGCAAGAGCAAATTTCAGACGATTTTCCCCCTCCACTTCAGACTTTACAAACTTTAACATCTGTTTTATATGCCGTGTTCCCCCAACTATACTCTGTTTGGGATCAAGCCTATTTTTTACACCTAATAGTTTTGCAGTATGGCGAGTTAACATCATAAGACCTCGAACACCTGTATAGCTCTTTGCTTTTGGATTCCAGTGTGACTCTTGATAAGATATACTTGCGAGAAGAGTCCAAGGTATACCAAAACGAGTGGCAGCCTCTTTAAATAGAGACTCATACTTAGGGAGTCTACTTTTCATTCTTTTATAAAACATTTTTGTATTATAGTAATCAAAAAAGAGAACATAAGAGTAGTAGTGATCTTTTAGTTGTGTCATCTTCCCTTGCTGGTTAAAATCATTCAACCATGAGTACATATCACGCTCTAACTCTTTAGCACCTTCGGCCAAGACCCATGCAAGTTGCTCACGGGAACTTACGGTAAACGCCATAGCAACTTCAGGAAAATAACGAAGATTTAAAGCATAGATATTTGAAGCAGCGATAGTACAATCAATCTCATGTTTTGAGACTTTTTCTAAAAGCTCTTCTGTCGAGTACTCAGAACTAAAAGTAGCATTTATCTCAAAACCATCATTTTGCAGTGATCGAATAGTTTCACTATAACTAGTCTCTTCTCCAACGACAATATTTAAGCCTGCTAAATCTTCTACATCATGAGGGAACTTATGCTGTCTCTGCATACCCCTATAACATATTACTTGCTCTTGTACCTCGAAGTATGAAGGTCCAAAATTTAATTTCTCTTCGCGAAGTGGTGTTTTAGCAAGTGAAGCAGAAGTAATATGGATATCTGGCTTTTTACTCAAAGAGAGTGCTTCTTGTACTGTATGTACCTCTGTAATATTTAAATCAACATTAAGATGTTTTGAATAAGCAGAGAGAAGGTCGTATTCGAAACCTTGTGGACCTTCCGCCCCAATAAAGTATGTGGAGGGAGAGTTAAGAAGCACAACATTAAGTTTTTTTTCTTTCTTTATTTTACTTAAAAGTGATACTTTTTGTATTCGTTTTCCAGGTTTATAAGCTCCATGACTCAACCAACCAAAAGTGAAAAAAGATGCTGATAAGAAGAGAATAACCACAAAATATGCAAAATGATTCATTGCAATAGTTTACTCTTTAAAACTTATGCAAAAATAAAACGATTCACTCCATCTTCATACTCATAAGCAAGAACTTGATCATGTGCTTTTAAAATTGAATCTACAAGATATAACCCTAAACCAAAACTATTTTTAGATGGGTTCTCTTTTGTAAAAGGCTCTATGTAGTAACCTAATGGGTGAGCTAAACGCTCTCCACTATTTTCAAAACACAACTCACCATTTTTTACAAGAATTTTTATGTGTCTATCTAAAGAGTATTTCATAGCATTATCTATCATATTTTTGATAGCTGTTGTGTAGAGTCTATAGTTTGCAGTTACTTTCACATCACAGTTTACCTCTACACTCACACACTCACTATCAACCATTGCCATATCAATAGCACCATCAATAATATCAACAAGTCTATACTCACTAAAGTCACTCTTATCATCTAAACTTGTAACCTCTTCAATAAGAGCAAACTCTGTAACTAAGGACTCTAAACGAGTAAAGATACTGCTAAAACGATTACGCTGTTTTTGTGAGTCTAGCATCTGTGTAGCTATCGTACCCTTTGCTATTGGTGTTTTAAGTTCATGCATAAGGTTTCTTAAAAAGAGTGTCCGAGCTTCTAAAAGAGTGTTTATTTTTCTTCTTGTCGCTTCAAGTTCATTTGAGACAAGACCTATCTCATCACACGAAGAGGTTTTAAAAGATATTTCCATATTTCCATTTCCAAAAAGTTGTAGCTTCTTTCGTAAACGGATAAGTGGCCGAAGTTTTTGCAGCACTAAAATAAAGGAGAGACTTATAATCATAAAAGTGGTACTATAGGCATATAAAATATTTAAATTACTATAAGGTTTTAACTCTTCATCTTTTATAATAATTCCTGCATTTTGACTCTGCATATAGAAGTAAATACTTCTTTTGTACTGAATCATAGTTGCTCGTAGTTTTGTAATAGTATTTTTAGTATAAAGCCCTTTTTCATTAAGCATTAAGGATTGTTTTACACTTTTAAAGCCCTCTCGTTTAAGAACTTTCCCTTTATCTAAAACACTACTCTGCTCCTCTTCATCCTTAACTATCTGCATTTTATAGACTGCGAGATTTGCATCGAGCATAATTTCAGAGTTATTTTTCTGTTTATGATCTCGATAGATTTGAGTGATAACAGAGTACTTGGTAAAGATATGATTTATATACTGCTCTTTATTGAGTTTGTAAAACTCCCAAAAAACTGCACTTACACTAAGAAGAGAAACTGAAAGTGCAAAAAGTACAGTTATGAGAACAGCATGTTTTTTCAAAAAAAGTACCTATTTTAGGAGTTTATATCCAACACCGCGTACAGACTCAATGAGAGATTTATCCCCAAGTTTATTACGGATACGTCCAACCATTACATCTATACTCTTATTTGAAGAGTCTTCGTTGATAGCATTTACATTGTGGATAAGATCTTCACGAGAGACAACTAAGCCCTGCTTACTTATCATATATGAGAGTATTCCAAACTCAGCATTTGTAAGATCTATATTACGACCTTTATAGGTAATCACCATAGTTGCTTTATCACATTTAAAGTCTGATTTTGATTCTGCTTTTGCTTCACTCTTTGCCTCATAACGACGAAGGACAGAGTGAATACGTGCTTCAAGTTCACGAGGATCATAAGGCTTAGGCATATAATCATCAGCTCCAAGTTCAAGTGCTTTTATCTTATCTGTTACATCAGAACGAGCAGAAGAGATAATTATAGGAATATCCTGACGCTCACGAATCGCTTCACATACCTCAAGCCCATCCATTCCAGGAAGAGTTAGGTCTAAAATAACTAAGTCAAATTTTTCTAACTTTAGGATACTTACAGCTTTAAACGGGTCATCTTCAGTGATAACCTCAAACTCAAATTGCTCAAGGTACTCTGTTAGTATCTCAGCTAATTCTAAGTCATCTTCAATCATTAATATTTTATTCATGTGCTAATTCTAACAGAGTTTGTTAATGTTTTGGTAAACCCTAACATAAAATTCATCGCGAGAAAAGTCTTTTATTAAATAATCATCTGCGCCAGCATGTAGCAGTTCACTCACAAAGTAAGAGTTTGTCTCCTCTGCTAAAGCAATAATCTTTATATGCTCTAACTCTTTTCTCTCTCGCACATAGGAAACTACTTCCATCGCATTTACGTACGGTTCATTTGAGTCGAGAATAAGAAGATCTATTTCAGGGTGTAGAGAGAGTTTTTCATAAGCTGCTTCATTATTATTTGCATTAAAAACCTTAAAACTATGGAAATTAAGATTTTGTTTTAAATAACTACTATAGATGATAGAGTCACTTACAACTAGAACACTTTTTTGTTTATTTACTTGAAGTTGTTTGAGTTTTTTTATTACATTTACTTCATTTTGATGCTTTACTTTCTTAATATACTCTACAATATGAGCACCTTCAAAATCATCAAAAAAATCTTCATCTATATGCTTTGTAAAAACTATCGGAGCTACATAGTGTTTATTAAAAAGGGCAATAATCTCACCATTAGGTGCATCTTTTAAAATATGTTCTACTACACCATATTCATAACGGCTATGTGATAATAACTTTTTAGCCTCTTCATAACTAGAGACTAAATCATACTCAAAGTTTTTTATACCCTCAAGTAATTTTATAAAAACCGCTTGAACTATAATACTATCTTCTACTATCAATAGTCTTGACATAATAAACCCCTTTTCTTCTTTAGCTTATTATAAACAACGAAAGCTTAATAGCACCTCTTATGTTAAAAAGAGTGTCACATTGTAAGCAATAAATGCCATTACATATGCAACAATAGAAGTAAAGGCAAATAGGTAAAAGAAATACTTAATATGACCGGCTTCTCGAGTAAAGACTACAGAAGCGGCAAGACATGGCAGATAAATCATGATAACTACTATAAATGCTATAGCAGATGCAAAAGAGATATTTTGACTAATCGCTCCCATTAAAGAGTTGTTCTCTTCATCTACATCACCGCCTAAAGAGTATAAAACACCAAGGGTAGAGACAACAACCTCTTTAGCTGCAAGACCTGTTTGAAGTGCTACACTCATCTTCCAGTCAAATCCTAGAGGTGCAAAAAGTGGCTCAGAAAACTTTCCAATAGTTCCAAGATAACTCTGTTCTAGAAGTAGCTCATCTAACTCAAACTTTAAATCTTCTTTAGTACTTGTATCTACTGCTACTTCTATTTTACTTGCATAAGACTCTTCTAAAGCAAGATTATGAGGATAGTTACTTAAAAACCACACTAGCATAGATGCCGCAGCAATAAAGGTACCCGCTTTTTTAAGATACATCATCGTTTTTGTAAGAACTGTATGCCATATAAGTTTCACAGAAGGAAGTCTATACTTTGGCATTTCCATAACAAACGGCTCATCTACACCCTTAAAAGCTGTCAGTTTTAAAACTTTTGCCGCTATAAGTCCAAGCATAGCACCACTAATGTAAATTACAAAGAGAATATTTCCAGCCATCTCTGGTGAAAAAAATGCACCTGCAAAAAGTACATACACAGGGAGCCTTGCACCACAAGACATAAAACCTATAATGAATAGAGTGAGTAACCTGTCTCTATCATTTTTAAGAATTCTCGCTGACATGTAAGCAGGAATAGAACATCCAAATCCTGTTACAAGAGGAATAAAACTCTGTCCATGAAGTCCAAATTTATGAAAAAATCCATCGAGTAAGAATGCTACTCTTGACATATAGCCAGTACTTTCTAAAAGGGCAATACCTATAAAAAGTATAATAATATTTGGTACAAAAAGAACAACTGCTCCAACACCAGCGATAATACCATCTACTATGAGAGAACGAATATCATCATTAGCAATAGTCGATCCTATCGTATCACCAAACCAGCTAAAAAACATATCGATATAGTCCATAGGAATAGCACCTATTTCAAAAGTAAGCTGAAAGAGGCTCCACATAAAGAAAAGAAAAATAGGTATTCCTAAAACAGGATGTATTAAAATACTATCTATCTTTTCAGTAACAGTTTTTTTCTCTTGCTGATGTTTTTGTTTGACAACCTCAGCCACAATCCCACGATTAAAAGAAGCATACTCTTCAGCAAATGCTTCTTTAATATCATCACTATCATGATGTAACTCTATATGTCTACTTGCTTCTATTAAAATAGGTTGTAGTTCTACCCAAATTGGTTCATCATGCAATTTAGCATAAGTTTTTTTATTTCCCTTAAGTAGATTTATCGCAATATTTCTATGACTATTTTCCGCTTTAAACTTATGTTTATCAAGATACCATACTATTTGAGATATCTCCTCCTCTACTGGCTCACTAAAAATAAGTTTTGGCTTATTTTTTTCACTTTCATGTTTGAGTGTTACCGCTTCTATAAGATCTTCAATTCCCTCCTTAGTTGCAGCAGAAACTTTTACACAAGGAACACCAATCAGTTCTTCCATATAAGTAGCATCAATTTCAATATTTTCTTTTTTAGCTTCATCACTCATATTTAGAGCGATAACAACTTTTTTACTCATTGTTAAAAGTTCAGATGTAAGTTGTAAGTTTTTTTCTAAATTTGTAGAATCTACCACATTGATTATAATATCATAGTTCTCTGCACAGAGATACTCATGGGTTACTCTCTCTTCAATAGTATAATCAGTAAAGGCATAAGTTCCGGGTAGATCTACAACAGTAAAATGATACTCTTTATAGTCAAAAAGCACTTCTGTTTTATCTACTGTTACCCCGGAAAAATTTCCTACATGAAGATGGGCATTGGAAACAGAGTTAATAAGCATACTCTTTCCAACATTTGGCTGTCCGACTAGTGCTACTTTTATATGATTAGCTATAATTGGACAAGATTTTGCTTCGACTTGTTTCATATTTTTTCTACCTCTATTAGTTTAGCTTCTTGTGCACGAAGTGCAATTCGCATCTTTCCTACTTTAACTTCTATTGTACTTTTAGCAGGAGCATGTTCAAGTACTTCTATAGTTGCCTCTTTCATTATGCCAAAAGAGATCAAACGCTGTTTGAGATCAGTTTTTGCATTTAATTTTATAACTTTTACTTTGCATGCTTTGTGGCAATCTAATAATGTTTGCATATTTAATTCTCTCTATATTTTATAAATTATTTTAAAATTATAATCATTATCAACTAAAATGTTTATTAAGAGTAGTAATTCTTTATTTAAGTTACTCTATGCTTATAGAAAATTATTATAATGATTTTGATATAATTACATAAAAAAATATATCAAGGTGACAAATGAACTTTTTATGGACTCCCTCTTCACACTTTAATCTCGCAAATCTTTTTACATTTGTAAACATTACTGCTGGTCTTATGGCTACTTACTTTATAACACAAAATAATTTTGTTTTGGCCATTACTTTAGCATGGATTGGTGGGGCTTTTGATATTTTTGATGGGAAAATTGCTCGTAAATACAATCTTAGTAATGAATTTGGTGTACAACTTGATAGTTTTGCAGACTTTTTAAGTTTTGTACTTGTACCTGTTTTTCTTATCTTTCAAGCCTCTTATGCAGTTGAACTTGAAGGTGTTTTCTTTATTTTAGCAGCAGTGGTAAGTATCTACTATGTTATTTCTGGTCTTCGTCGTCTTATCCACTTCAATCTAAATGCAGATGCTGGAGAAGTTGAAAAGTACTTTACAGGTGTTCCTACTCCACTTGGAGGTATTCTTCTATGGTTAGTCTATCTTTTAAATGCATACCAACTTATTCCAGCGATTGTTGTTGTTGCTGCTATGCTTATTATAGGTTGGAGTCTTAACTCTACTATTAAGGTAAGACACCCTTAGTATTTCTTCTAGAGATTAGCTATACTTTCTAAGCATACTCTCTAGTTTCTCTGGATCTATTGGTTTACTCAGATAATCATCCATTCCACTAATTAAACACTTTTCTCTATCCCCTTCCATCGCATTAGCTGTCATTGCGATGATAGGAATTTTCCTATAAGTTTCACCTGCTTTACCACTCTTAATAACACGAGTTGCTTCATAGCCATCCATATTTGGCATCTGACAATCCATAAGAATAATAGTATAGGATTCTTCAACTGGAGTGCCATTTAAAGCTGCAAGTGCTTCTAGTCCATCATTTGCAACATCTGCCTCTAATCCCATCTCTTCTAAAATACCATTTGCTACCAGTTGATTTACCAGATTATCATCTACTAAAAGAATTTTCATTTTTTTTGGCCACTCGGTAGTAATCATATCATCTAATATTTTATCGTTTGGACTTAAACTATCTTTTTCTGAGTCTAATAGGTTCAATGCACTTAGAATATCATTGGTAATAATAGGTTTTGGAAAGTGTGTTTTAAAGTTAGACAGTAGGGCTTTATCTACCTTTCCATACTCTCTAAGAGAGGTCATAAGTACTAAAGGAGGTAAGTTTATAAATAATCCTTTTTCAATCTCTTGAAAAAGGCTAAGTGAGTGAGTATCTTGGTTTATAAAAACAAGTTCAATATTTTCTTCTGATAAAGAGTATAGACTCTCTTTATTTTGACAATAGAAAACTTCCATACCCCAATACTCTAGTTGATGTTTTAAAGCTTCAGCACTAATAATACATGGGTCAATAATAATCACTTTCTTACCTCTCACAACACTCCTTGGTAATACAGTGCTATCACTAGAAGGTACAGTTAGTCCAATATTAATAATAAACTCACTTCCATTACCATATTCACTTTTTATAGAAACTTCTCCATTCATTAAAGTGCATAGTTTTTTTACTATTGCTAAACCTAACCCAGAACCACCATACTTTCTTGTTATAGTAGCATCAACTTGAGAAAATGAGTCAAAAAGAATTGCTATCTTATCTTCAGGTATTCCAATTCCTGAATCCTTTACACTTATATGTAAGCGACTGTTTATCTCGCTCTCTTTTTCAAGTCTAACTACAATAGACACATACCCACTTGAAGTAAATTTTATAGCATTTCCAACAATATTATTAAGGATTTGAAGTATTCTTCCAATATCACCATGCAACATTACCATCTCAACCTCAGTCATATCAAGAACAACTTCTATCCCTTTTTCCTGTGCTTTTAATGCTATAGCTTCACAAAAGTCTCCAACCTCTTTTCTAATATTAAAATCTTGTTTATCCAGTTTCAATTTTCCAGCTTCAACTTTAGAAAAATCTAAAATATCATTTATTAAATTTAAGAGATTATTTGCACTTGTTTTTGCAAGATATGCCTGATGCCTTTGAGAATCTTTGAGCTCAGTGTTAAGGAGAAGCCCTAACATCCCAATAACACCATTCATTGGAGTACGAATTTCATGAGACATACTTGCAAAAAATTCTGATTTAGCTCGTACACTCTCCTCTGCAACAGCCTTTGCTGCAATAAGTTCCGCTTCATCTTTTTTCTTATCTGTTATATCTGTTCTTATAGAAATATAACTCTTAGGCTTTAAATCTTCCCCAACAAAAGGAACTATAGTTGTATCAAACCAGAAATAAGAACCATTTTTAGCAATATTTTTCACTTCATCATTCCATACATTACCATTTGCAACTATTTTATACATATCTTTCCAGTACTCTTTTGAACGATCTTTCGAGTCTAATATACTATGATTTCTACCAATTAACTCCTCTCTTGAGTACCCACTTATAGCTACAAACTTATCATTAACATAAGTGATTGTCCCTTTTACATCAGTAATAGAGACTATTGTATGTGCATTGAGTGCATATTTTTGTTCATCTAGTTCATTTTCACTTTTTTTAATAACACGAATCATCTCAATAAGTCTTCTTGTTAAAAGTCCAACTTCATTTTTGCCATCACTTTTAATATCTAAATCAATATCACGTTTACCTGTTGCAAACTTTTCACTAATCTCAGACAGAGTAGTAATAGGCTTTGCAATTAGTCTTGAAATACTAATAACAGCAAAAAGAAGAATAATTAATATGATAAATATATATACAGTTGTTCTTTGTATTATCTCATTTTTTAAGAGCCTAATTGGTTCTATCTTCGCTTCACTAATAAGAGCCCACTGCACTCCAAGTATATTTATATTTGTATGAAGTCCAAAAACAGTCTCCCCAAAAGGATCTATATATTCAAATATTCTCTCTTGCACACAGACATCATCTGTTTCATTATTACCATGCTCTTTATTCCACTGGATAAACTGCTCAGTATTTATCCTCTTTTTCAAGATCTCATCATTTTTATATATTTTACTTCTTAATAAACCATCACTACCAACAAGATAGTGTGTAAAATATTTATTAAAGATCTTATCACCTTCAAAGATATCATAAATAGGGTCAAGTTTTATCTGAATAGCAAAAACACCTATTAACTCTCCTACTGTACTGTAAAGTGGTGCAGTTATAAACCCTGAGACATTCCCATCTGATGGATCATAAAGTTCAAGGTCAGAAAAGTGAATTTTTTCATCTTTAAGTGTCTCTTGCCAAATTCGAGAAAAATTAGTCCTGCCTAATTTTCCCTCTAAAATATTTTTTCCTAAATCACTCTCTTTCTCAACACTATACAGAATATTTCCATCTATATCTATTAGAAAAAGGTCATAAAGATAGTCATAATCTCTTACTAAACTAAGCATATCACCTTCAAGAGCAATTGTAGTATTTAGATACTCATCACTCTCTATATACTTTTTAAGAGGCTCATCTGTCTCATGTAATTCATCAACTAACTCCTCTAAAAAAAGGATATTCTCTTCTCGTGTCGACCAATTTTTAATATCTATTATTCTGTAATGAAACCAGCTTTGTAAAAATTTCTTCTCTAAGAGTGCTGCTTGTTCGATATCATGATATGCTGTATTTTCTAAATCTGTAGCACTTACTTTATAGGCATCATAAGAGATGATAAGTATAGGAATAATACTAATAGGTAAAAACCATAAAACAAGGCTAAAAGCAAGACTTTTATACCATGCAATTTTTTTATTCATTTTTCTACCTTCCCTATCTTAAATCATTATTTACTATTAACACTATATTTACCACTGCCTAAAAGAAAGATTAAAATACCCATTATCAAAAATAGTAGGGGTGACTCCATAGAGAGTCCACCATATTTTGCCAATGCAAAAGAAAAACCATAGGCTAAATATATTGCCATTAGCATATTAAAAGTAAGTACTAAAGAGGCAACTCTAGCATAGAGTCCTAAGATAAGAAATATCGGTACGATAACTTCTCCAATATAGACACCATAAGCAAGAATTTCTGGAAAACCTGCACTTTTAAGAAGAGATTCTACTCCTCCAATACCATGAATCATCTTATGAATACCATGAAATAGAATTAACATACCCGTCGTTAAACGAAGTAAAAGTTTTGCGATATCTGAGCTATTTGGAATCATTTTTATCCTCTTTAGCTCTAAATTTACAGCTACCAACAGTAATGGTCTTTCCTGACCTTAGTGTCTCTTTTATATATAGTAGTGTTCCCTCAGGGTCAGCATCACCAACCTCCTCCTCAATAATACGAAGAAGATCTTTTTCATTGGTGTCCGAGAATTTTTTTTCATAGTGATATTGTGTTTGTATATTCATGCTAGTATAATAGCAAAATATTATCTATTAGGCTTTAAAAGCATACGATATATGTTAAAAACTTTACTATACTTTTTCTTTATAAGAGTTGTGTAACTTCTCTAAAGCCAAAGTGCTTTCTGCTACTTTATTTTGATAGTTTCTAAAAATCTTATTTACACTAAGAGAGAGGAGTAACGAGAGGAGTAGCGTTATCAAAATAATACCAATAAATACTTTTACTGCAAAATCATACTCTTTTACAAGAATCTCTTCAAATTTTTTATACTTTCCTCTATCCTTTTCACTCATAACAGTTGCATCAAATCCATAAACTAAGGACCAATTAAATGGTTCATAATACTTTGAGACATAGTAATAATTTTTTTGCAACTCTTTCATATTAATTGTAGAGTTTTTTGAACTGTAAAGTTCTCTATCCCCTTCAGATAGAGTAATAAAATCAGATCCTTTTAAAGGAATGCTCTTTATCATATTGATAAGTTTATCCTTTAACTTTTTCTCTTGAACATTTATATTACTACTTGCCCCAATATACCAATCATAAAGACCTAGATTCTTAACAAAAATCATCTCTTCTTCTTGAGTATCTCCTCTTCGACTCTTAATATAGCCTTCTCCATATTTTCGCACAGTCTGTATCTCTTCAAAAACAATTGATCTATGATCAGCATCTTTATACAGAGCAATTTTTTTATCTATTAAATGAGAACCAATTAGTATCATATTTGCATCATAATCTGTTATAAAAATATAGTGACTTTTTCCATTGTATGTAATTTCATTCAAGGTGTTTTTAATATATTTTTTAATCTCTGAAGAACTTTTTTTTCCATGATGTTTATTATATATTTTTTGAGCAACAGTGTAAGCGAAGAGTACTTCCTTCTCTAGTTCTTCTTTTAATTCTGGTTCTATTCTATTTTTTGTATACTCAAGAAATAGAATAAGTTGTTTGAGTTGATGTATAGCATCAACCTTCTGCACATCAATATAATGTTGTAGTGAATCCGCTTTTGCTGTAGTAAAGTAATCTGTCACCTTCTTTACATAAAAAGAACTCATGAAAAAGCCTATACTTAGAACAAGAGAAAGAGGAAGTATAACTATAAGGTAGGGAATTATTTTTTTACTATCTAAACTCATAAAAGATCCTCTTCACTTGTGAGAGAGAGTTTTTTCTTTGGTCTTATCCCTAGTTTTATGATATTTTCAGCACGTCTAATAACATTACCACGACCAGACTTTAATCTATTCATAGAAGTATTATATGCCCCTTGTGCTTTTTCTAAATGAACACCAACTTTTTTCATCTCATCTACAAATCCTACCAACTTCTCATACATTGCTTCAGCTTCATTTGCTATCTTTTTTGCATGTTCCTCTTGATGTTGTGTACGCCATATATGCTCAATAGTACGAAGGGTTACAAGTAAGGTAGAGGGAGAAACTACTAAAATATTCTGCTCATATGCATCTTTAAAGAACTCGCCATCCTCTTCAAGTGCAAGTAAAAAAGCACCCTCAATAGGCATAAAAAGTAGAACAAAATCTAAACTATTCACACCTTCTAATCGCTCATACTGCTTTTGGCTTAAACCTTTTACATGTCCTTTAATACTGCTTATATGCTCTTTAAGTGCTAGATGGCGTTCACTCTCATTCTCTGCACTCATAAATCGTTCATAAGCAACAAGAGACACTTTAGAATCTACTATAATATCTCTCTTCTCTGGCATATGGATAATAACATCAGGCCTATATGTTTTTCCCTCTTCTGACTTAAGAGTTGCTTGAAGCTCATACTCTTCACTTTTTCGTAAACCAGACTGTTCTAAAATATTTTCTAAAACTATCTCACCCCAATTTCCCTGTGTTTTATTTTCGCCCTTGAGTGCTTTTGTTAGATTTGTTGCCTCTTGAGAGAGTTTATCATTCATCTGTTTAAGTTTAAAAAGTTCATCTTTTAGTAGATATGTCTCTTTTGAATGTGTTAAAAACTGCTCTTTTGTCTGTTTAGAAAAACTTGTAATCTGCTCACGAAATGGTTGTAAGAGCAGTGCCAACTGTTCTGAAGTAGAACTACTAAACTGTTTACTTTTATCTTCGAATATCTGATTTGCTAAAAGTTTAAACTCTTTAGAGAGTTCATCTTTGGCACTTTGGAGTAGTTGTAGTTTCTCTTCAGAGGTTTTTATCACCTCATCATAACGTGTACGTAAGACTGCATACTGTAATTCTAGATTCTTATTTCTCTCATTTGCTTCTAAATTATCCTCTGTTATAAGAGACAGATTTTTCTCTGTTTTCTCTAAAACCTCTTCTAAAGTATTTAATTTTCGTTTTTGAGTAGAATATAGAAAGAGCATACCAATAAAAAGAAAAGAAGTTATTATTAAAAGTAGTATATAGAGCTCGAGTGTCATTATAAATCCTGATTAAATAATATTATAAGATTATACACTAATTGAGTAATTACTAAAATTATATGTCAAAATGCAAAAATATATTAACATATTTGAAGCATCAAATCTTAAATAGTTTAACAAGAGGATAAATTTAATTAAATAACAGGTAAATTTGGGTATAATTCGCGAAATATTTATAGGGGAAGATACCTGCAAGATTCTACAAGAAAAAAAGCAACTTGTGTCATCCCTTATACTAAAGGATAATGATGCAAGAAAATGCACAAACAGAACAACCAAAAGAAGAAGAAAAGACAATGACATTTGACGAGTTAGGACTTAAGTCAGAATTACTAAAAAGTGTTAAATTTGCTGGTTTCACAACTCCATCCCCTATTCAAGAAAAAGCTATTCCTATAGTAATAGCTGGTCGCGATATCGTTGGTCAAGCACACACGGGTACAGGTAAAACTGCTGCATTTAGTCTTCCAGCACTTCACAATATGAAAATTGATGGTTCAGTAGAGATGTTAGTTATAACACCAACTCGGGAACTTGCAACTCAAGTAAGTGATGAAATTTTTAAATATGGTCGTAATTTAGGCGCTAAAACTGTAACTGTTTATGGTGGTAGTTCTTACAAACGTCAACTTGACCTAATTGCTCGTGGTGCTTCAGTTGTTGTTGCAACTCCAGGACGTATGTTAGACATTCTTAAACGCGGTATGCTTCCAGACTTTGCTCCAAACATAGTAGTTCTTGATGAAGCTGATGAGATGTTAGATATGGGTTTCTTAGATGATATCAATGAAATCTTTTCTTTTTTACCAAAACAACGTCAAACACTTTTATTTTCTGCAACTATGCCTGCACCAATTAAGACACTTGCAAGTAGAATTTTAAAAGACCCTGAGTTTATCTCTATCACTAAAGGTGAGACTACAAACACAGACATTGAGCAACTATACTATGTTATTGATGAGCACGAACGTGATGATGCTATCATCCGTCTAATGGACTCTGAAACTACTGATAAATGTGTAGTATTTTGTCGTACAAAATCAGAAGTAGATAGACTTTCAAATGTTCTTTCAAATGCAGGTTATCTTGCAAATGGTCTTCATGGAGATATGGAGCAGAGACAACGTGAGAACGTTATTAAAGGTTTCAAACAAAACTCTGTAAAAGTTCTTGTAGCTACTGATGTTGCAGCTCGTGGTATTCACGTAAACAATATCTCTCATGTATTTAACTACCATATTCCATTTGACCCTGAGTCTTATGTTCACCGTATTGGTAGAACTGGTCGTGCTGGTACAAAAGGTAAGGCAATAACTCTAGTAACTCCTCTAGAGTTTAAAGAGTTACAGCGTATTAAATCAAAAGTTGGGACTTCAATGGGTCATGCTTTTGTTCCGAGTAAAACAGACCTACGTAGTGCTACTGTTGATGCAATGGTTAAAACTATTGAAGATCATAAAATCTACGATGAAGCACACAAAATCCTTGACCGTCTTAAAGAGGACATAGATGAAGAGCAAATCATGTATAAACTCATCTCTATGATATTAGACAAACAAGATATTCAAGGGCCTAGTAACATCGGTATTCCTGCTGATAAACTTGATGCTATTCTTGCTCGTGCTGCACAACGTGGAGGCGGCGGTGGTCGTGGACGTCGTGGTGGCGGAGGCGGTGGATACCGTGGAAACCGTAGCCGTTCTGGTGGTGGTGGAAATCGTTCAGGTGGAGGCGGTGGTGGATACCGTGGTAACCGTGAAGGTGGTGGAAGTCGTGATGGCGGCGGATACCGTGGCAATAGAGGAAACTCTAACCGTAACAGAGACTAATCCTCCCTCCCCTCTTTTTATACTTTTCTTGAGTGGTACTTCTGTATCACTCAAACTCATCACTTTAAACATTTATTTTCCTACACAAAAAACTTTGCTATAATCAATATACGAAATTAAAAAGGTGTATTATTATGAAAAATCAGATTATTTATGAAGACTTTAGCCTCTATATCACAAAAGAAGAGAGTGAAATACCTTGGTTAAAAATATTTACAAAAGAGCCCTATAAAGAGTTAAGTGATGTTCCCATAGGACTTCGAAAAAAACTTTGGGAGACTTACGATCTTATAGAATATGAAATGATTCACTACTATCACCCTAAAAAGATCAATATGGCATCATTTGCGAATATTCTTCCTCGTGTTCATATTCATGTAATGGCACGATTTGAAGAGGATAGCTTTTTTCCACAACCCATGTGGGGAGAAAAACAGAGAGATTCAAACCTACAGCTTCCTCCTGAAAAAGAGTTTCATAGACGTGTTTTCCATGCCCTTACACAAAAACACAACTAGCCTATAAAGAGATTATGAAATACTCTATACGAACAAATATCCTCTTTACCTTTACGGTGATACTTACAGCTATCACCGTTCTTCTTATAACATCACAATACTACTTTAATAAAAAAATTGCAGTAAAAGAGACTGAAAAGACTTTCAATATTATTCGAGAAAATATTGCAGTAGAGGTAAAAAATATTCTTACTGATCGAAGAAAAATGCTCCTTCGAATAAGCAAAGATGAAAATATAAATGCTCCCGTTACAGGGGAAAAAAAACATCCAGCATTTGATGATTTTACAAATTTACTCACTCTTAATCCTGATGTTACAGCTATTTATTTTGCACATAAAGATGGCTCTTACTATAATGTCATAAATTATGATTTTGTTACAAAAGAGAGGGAACTAGACCCTTTACTCAAAAATACTAAATGGCTAGTAGTAACATCAGATGCAAAAAATACTTTCCAGTACTTTATAGATCAAAAAGAGAATTTACTTGCTACAAAACAGATTAAAGACAACCTTTATGTAAGTGATAGACCTTGGTACAAATCTGCAATTAATACTCATAAAGTTATAGCAACTCCGCTATATACCTTTAATACACTACAAGAGAAAGGAATGAGTTATGCCATAGAAACAGAAGAGAAAGGTACTGTACTAGGTATTGACTACACACTTAAAAGTCTTGATAAGCTTACAAGTAGACAACTATTCAGTGATAATGCTGAAATATTTTTATTTAATTATAAAGGGAGAATACTCTATAGAGTCAATAGATCTGATAATCCTGTGCAAATAAATAAATCACAAACCATAGATAAGACAATAAAAGCGGCACTAGACATACAAGATGAAGTAAAACTTATAAAATATAACCAGCAAGATACTTACTATTTTGTAAGCTATAAGCAACTTCCTAACACTTATCACTATCTAGGAGTAAAAGTAAATGCTACTGAACTCTTTAAACCATATAAGAGGAATGCCTTTTACTCACTTTTCATAGCACTTGGACTATTTATACTCTCTTTACCCATTATATATTATGCAACTAATAAAATCATAGAACCAATTAAAAAGCTTATAAAAGAGAATAATAAAATTTATGCACGTAACTTTACTGATGTAAATACTGTTGACACAAATATCTTAGAGTTTAGGGAACTATCTCACTCTCTTGTTACAATGTCACAAAGTATAGAAACCTATCAAAAATCTCAAGTTGCTATACTTGACTCTATTGTAAAACTTATAGCAGAAGCTGTTGATGCAAAGTCACCCTATACAGGAGGACATTGTGAGCGCGTCCCTGAAATAGCACTTCTTCTTGTTAAAGCAGCAAGTTTATCAGAAGAGAAAGCTTTTCGCTCCTTTAGCTTACAGGACAGAGATGCACTCAAAGAGTTTGAGATTGGTGCTTGGTTACATGACTGTGGTAAAGTAACTACACCTGAGTATGTTGTAGATAAATCTACTAAACTTGAAACAATAAACAATCGAATACATGAAGTTAGAACTCGTTTTGAAGTCTTATGGCGAGATACACAGATAAGTTATCTAGAAAATATCATAAAAGGAAAAGATAAAACCCATGAAAAAAAGTTAATGCAAGAAAAACAGGCACAACTACTGGATGATTTTATTTTTATTGCGGAGGTTAATATTGGTGGAGAATTTATGGATGAAACTAAACAAGAGAGAGTTCAAAAGATTGCACAACAGACATGGCTCCGTAATTTTGATGATACACTTGGTGTGAGTGAAGCAGAAAAGATCAGATCTCAAGGCAAACAAAAACTTCCAGTCTTAGAACAACTTCTGAGTGATAAAAAATGTCATCTAATTGAACGCGAAAATTTTGATTATGAGGCTTATAAAAAAGATGGGTTTAAACTAAATGTACCGGAATATCTTTACAATAAAGGGGAGATATATAACTTATGTATTACAAAAGGTACACTCACACATGAGGAACGATATAAAATAAATGAGCATGTCATTATGAGTATCAAAATGTTAGAGAAAATTCCTTTTCCAAAAGAGATGCTAAAAATTCCACAATATGCAGGAACACACCATGAGACTTTAATAGGAACAGGCTATCCAAGAAAACTTGCAAAAGATGAACTCTCTATCCCTGCACGAGTTATGGCTATAGCCGATATATTTGAAGCATTAACAGCATCTGACAGACCTTATAAAAAGGCTAAAACTCTTTCAGAGGCTATTAAAATTATGAGTTTTATGGTAAAAGACAAAAGTATCGATGAGGATCTCTTCAAACTCTTTTTACAGAGTGACTTACACAATACTTATGCAAAAAAGTATTTAAAAAGAGAGCAGATTGATAGTGTAGATTTAGAGCAGTATCTTTAAAAGATTACGACTCTATTTTTTTAAAGGTGAAAAAGGAACTAAAGCAGAACCCCAAGTTAAACCACCACCAAAAGCATCAAGAAGCATCAGCTCCCCCGCTTTAAGGTTTCCAGCTTCATAAACATCATTTATCGCCATAGGGATAGAAGCACCTGAAGTATTACCATATTTGGCTACAGTAAGGACTACCTGCTCTTTTGTTAATTTCAGAGCATCACCAACAGCTTTAATTATACGATAATTTGCTTGATGTGGCACAAAGTGAACAATATCATCTGCCGGAATGTTGTTCTCTGATAATATCTCTTTTACATCTTTAGTAAGTGTACGAACAGCAACTTTAAAAGTCTCATTCCCTTTCATCTGCATAAAACAAGCTCTAGACTCTTGAGAGAGTGAATCATGTGCAGAACCTGAACCACCATTTGGAGTCATAAGAAGGTCAGCATACTCACCATCTGCACCAGTATGAACATCTATGATAGCTTCACTTTTATCATCAGTAGCAGAGATTACAGCAGCACCTGCACCATCACCAAATAAAATACAAGTTCCACGATCACTGTAGTCAGTAATAGCTGAAAGTTTTTCTGCACCAATAATAAGTACATTTTTCTTCATACCAGATTCAATAAATGCTTTTGCTATTGAAAGGATATATACAAAACCAGTACAAGCAGCAGAAATATCAAATGCAGTAACATTTTTAAGACCAAGTTTAGTTGAGATAATAGTAGCAGTTGAAGGCATACAGAAGTAGTCAGGGGAGATAGTTGCACAAACAACCATGTCAATATCTTCAAGAGCCACACCACTACGCTCAAGTGCTTTTTGAGCAGCTTTAACACCAAGATCTGAAGTGAACTCATTCTCAGCTGCAATATGACGCTCTTTTATACCTGTACGTTTCGTTATCCACTCATCTGTAGTATCAACCATAGCTGATAAATCTTCATTTGTTAAGATTTTTTCTGGTGCATAAGCACCTATAGAACGAAACGCTGCATATGCCATTAAATATCCTTTTGTTTATACTCTTCTAACTTTTCTAAAATGTGCTCATTTACACCAGTATCTACATAAGCTATCGCTTGATAGATAGCATTTTCCATCGCTTTTGCATTACTTTTACCATGGGAAACGATAGCACAACCTTTTATACCAAGAAGTGGAGCTCCACCTATCTCTGCATAATCGATCTCTTTTTTAAGAAGTTTAAAAACTTTTCTCATTAAAAGTGCACCAGTAATAGCGATAGGAGATTTACGAATATAGTCTTTAATAAGTCCAGAGATAGTAGAAGCAACACCTTCACTTGTTTTAAGTACAAGGTTACCTATAAAACCATCACAAGTTACAACATCACAAGAGCCATTAAAGATATCTCCACCTTCAACATTTCCGATGAAACCTTCATAATCTTTGAGTAGTTTATGTGCAGCTTTTGTTACTTCGTTTCCTTTTGAGTCTTCTTCACCATTAGCTAAAAGACCAATACGAGGGTTTTTAACACCCATAACATTCTCAGAATAACATCCACCCATAATAGCAAACTGAACTAAATGTTCTGCTTTTGAGTCAACATTTGCACCCACATCTAAAACAGATGTACGAGTACCATTTTTTGTTGGCATAAAAGTTATAAGTGCAGGACGAGCTATACCCTTAAGACGACCAAGTCTCAGAGTTGCTAATGTCATTGTTGCACCACTATGACCAGCAGATACAACACCATCAGCTTCACCATTTCTAACCATTTCAACGGCTTTATAAATTGTACTATCTTTACGTTTTACCGCATCTGTAGCTGCATCACTCATAGAAATAACATCATCACACTCAACTATAGAAATCTTATCTCTATAACGTTTTGGTAACAGAGGTAAAATTTCTGATTTTTTTCCTACAAGAATAGGTGTGAATTTTTTCTTCTTAAGTGCTTGTATACAACCCTTTACAATTGGTTCGGGACCAAAGTCCCCTCCCATTGCATCAATAGCAATTTTTACCATTACTTACTTATACTCACCAGTAGTTGGGTTGATGTGGTGTGGTAATTTGTATGTTCCATCTTCACATTTAACTGGTTTAGCTAAAGTGATTTTATAGTGAGTTCTTCTTTTCGCTGAACGTGAATGAGACACTCTTCTCTTAGGTACTGCCATAATCTTTCCTTAATTAAATTTTTGTTTGTTCTATGAGTTCATAGAACTTTCGCAACTTTCACATGAGTGGTAGTCACTTTTGATAAGTTCCATCTCAGAGTTTAATAACTCTTCAATTTCTACACTACCATCAAAAGACTCAACAACATCCAAATGGATGCTATCGTCATCTTCATATAAGCCATCACTGATAAAGAATTCAACTTCCTCATCAATTAATAGTTTAAATTCTTCTGCACAAGAGTCACAAGGTTTAAGAACAAAACCATATAGTTTTGCCTTGAGCAAAATTAATTTGCCTTTATGATACTCTAAATAACCTTTAAAAGTTATTTCATCAGACTTTACTTCAAAGTCTAATGGCGTTTTTGTAACACGTCTTAATACAATTTTCAAGTAGTTCTACTTAAGAAATTTCTCTTTCTGAAAAGAAAAATGCAATTTCAATTGCTGCATTTTCAACAGAATCACTTCCGTGAACTGCATTTGCATCAATATTTTCAGCGAAGTCTGCACGGATAGTACCAGCTTCAGCTTCTTTAGGGTTAGTAGCACCCATTAAATCACGGTTAATTTGCATAGCATTTTCACCTTCTAAAACTGAAACAACAACTGGACCACTGATCATGAAATCAACTAAGTCATTGAAAAAAGGACGCTCAGCGTGAACTGCGTAAAATGCTTCAGCATCCGCGCGTGAAAGTTGCATTTTTCTTGTAGCGGCTAGTTTAAGACCATTACTCTCAAATCTGTCTAAAATCTTGCCTATAACACCCTTAGCTACTGCATCTGGTTTAATTATTGATAGTGTACGTTCCATTAAATCTCCTCTGAAAATATAAAATTAGAGTGGGATTATATCTAAAAAAAGATGTTTTTTAGTTTAAAAGAATAATTTTATGAATTTTTGTAAAAAGAAGAAGCTTTTATTTGAAGTTTTGAAACGCCAGATGGCGTTTCGATTGCAGATAATTAGTCTACGATATTTTCTTTATTTGAACGTTGCTCATCAGTAATGTCTTCACGATGCTCTGGAGAGTCTCCGATAGCATCCCAAGTAATACATCCTTCAGTAGGACATGCAGTAGCACAAGCTGGCTCATCATGATGACCAACACACTCTACACATTTATCACCATATACATAGTAAATTTCTTCACCCGTTGGATTATCATCTTCGTCTACAATTGCCTCAGTTGGACACTCATCAATACAAGCGCCACAGTTAATACATGTATCATTAATATATACTGCCATTTCATTCTCCTAAATTTGTTATGGGGTAACTATACAATGAAGATTTTTAAGATTAGCTAAAATGAGTTTGTTTTATGGGTAAATTTTAGAATTGTAACACGAAGATTAAATTTATAAAAAAGTATTGATAATGCTTATTAAATAAGCTAAACAGCTGATGAAATATTCATCAGCTATCCTTAAACTTAAAGTCCTAAGAAAGACTTAATCTCTTGGGCTCTATTTGTCTTTTCCCAAGTAAAACCATCTTCTTCACGACCAAAGTGTCCATAAGCTGCAGTTTTTCTATATATAGGTTTAAGGAGATCTAAAGACTCAATAATTCCAGCAGGAGAAAGGTCAAATAACTCTTTCACACATGCTTCTATCTTATCTTCACCTACTTTACCAGTCCCATGTGTGTCTACCATAATAGATACAGGCTGCACTACACCAATAGCATATGCAACTTGAATAGTCGCTTTGTCACAAGCACCTGAAGCTACAAGGTTTTTGGCAACATGGCGTGCAGCATAAGCAGCTGAACGGTCAACTTTAGTAGGATCTTTTCCACTAAATGCTCCACCACCATGAGGGCATGAACCACCGTAAGTATCAACGATAATCTTACGACCAGTAAGACCAGCATCACCTTGTGGTCCACCAATTACAAATTTTCCTGTAGGATTAATGTGAAAAACAGTATTTTCATCCATCATATCAGCCGGAATTACTTCACGGATAACCTCAGCAATCATATCTTTATGAATCTGCTCTTGGCTAATTCCATCGTGATGTTGTGTAGAGATAACAACAGTCTCAACTGCTACTGGTTTATCATCTACATATCTTACACTTATCTGTGCTTTACCATCAGGACGTAGGTAAGGTACAATCCCCTCTTTACGTACAAGTGCTAAACGCTGTGTTAAGCGGTGTGCTAAATGAATAGGCAGAGGCATAAGAACATCTGTCTCACGACAAGCATATCCAAACATTAACCCTTGATCTCCAGCACCAATCTCGCCATCAGCTTGATCGACACCTTGATTTATATCTGGTGATTGTTCACCGATTCCATTTAGAACTGCTGCCGCTCTATAGTCAAAACCATAGTTAGCGTCAGTATATCCAATCTCTTGGATCACCTTTCTAGCAATCTCTTGCATAGGGGCATAAGCCGTTGTTTTCAGTT
>JAMORO010000017.1 GCA_027063505.1 Sulfurimonas sp. | reverse complement strand
AAATAATGTTTGAAGAGAGTAACAGCATCTTCATCATTTATTTTTGAGACAATATTTCCATCAACTTGAGTAATAGTAAACTCTTTACCAATAGGTGTCCAGTTGAGATTGTATTCATTATTTGCAAAGAGTTTTTCTCCAGAAAAGGAGACAGCTACAGCACCAGTTGTATAAATTTTATTTTCTAAAAAGATAAATGTTTTTTTGAGTTGAAAGTTATCTCCTGCTAATCCACCAGCGATAATAAGATTAGGATTCTGCTTTTTTATGCCTTTAATAAATCCTTCATAATCACGACCATTTAAACCTTCACTTATTACAATGGCTGCCTTGGTATTGGCTGAGCATATTTTGTTTGATAGTATTTGACCAGATTTAGCATCAATATCTTTAATATATGTAGCTGAAAGTTTTGTAGATTTAAAGAGAGATAGACTAACCACTGTCGACATTTCATACATTTTAGCTTGAGAAATCTCCCCTGCAGTTGTTGTTCCAATAATAATCGCTTTTGGAAATTTTTTAGATAACTTTTTTAAGATAGTTGCAATTTTTTTTGTATCAGTAAGTGCAGTAAAGAGTTGAATAAGTTGTGTTTTGTATTTTTTCTTAGTAGCTTTTTTTTGTGCTTTTTTAATCGCTTTGTCGCTATATATAAATGATAAGTGTTTCATATTTTTAAAGAAACCTCGCTTTTTGTAAAGTTATAAGTAGTATCTATATAGTTTAAAGAAATTTTTTAAGAACTTCTTCAACATTTTGTATATCAATAGGTTGAGAGATAAAATCATTAAAGCCATAGTCTAGAACCTTCTCTTTCTCTCCTGAAACAGCAATAATAGGTTTACTAAAGTGTAATCTATTTTTTAAACTATCGTAAAACTCATATCCAGTTGTAGTAGGCATATTAATTCCAGTTAATATAACATCATATTGATTCATTGAAATAGTTGATGTCTCTTCTACAGTTGCAAATGTTTCTATCTCTAAACCTGGAAATATCAAAAGAAGCATCTCTTTGAGCACAATTCTATTGAGTTCATTATCATCAACAAAAAGAATTTTCTGTTTTTTCTCTGTTTGATTTAATATCTGTGTAAAACCAATAGTCTTTTCATCACTGTATCGCTCTTTAATCTCTAAAAACTTATCTAAATTTTTAAAAAATATATCAATAAGTTTCGGATCAAAATGTATACCAGCATCCTGTTTCATTATCTCTAATACTTTTTCAAGAGACATAGATTTTTTATAACAGCGTTTAGAGTTTAGGGCGTCAAAAACATCTGCAATAGTAACAATGCGAGCATAGAGATGTATCTCTTCTCCTTTCAATCCATTTGGATACCCTGTTCCATTATATTTTTCATGCTGCTGCATTGCAATGATTTTTCCTGCAGCTAAAACTGGATACTGTTCTGCACCAGAAAGCATGCTTGCTCCAAGTTCTGAGTGTGTCTTCATAATTTCAAATTCCTCTTTCTCAAAACGACCTGGTTTGAGAAGAATAGAATCAGGGATACCTATCTTACCTATGTCATGAAGAGGTGCAGCATAGAGAACAAGTCTTGCTTCTTCTGCATCAAGACCACAAAGTTGTGCAAGAAGATAAGAGTAAGCACTCATTCTTTTAATATGGCCACCTGTTTCAGGGTCACGGGATTCACTTGCTCTTCCTAGTCGAATAGAGATTTCATACTCTGTCTCTTTAGAGAGAGTGAGTGCTTTTTGTAGCTCTTTGGTTCTCTCTTGAACCTGTTCTTCTAAGATATTTTTTTGATTTTGTATCTCTCTTGTAAAGTAGTTTAATTTGGCATAGTTGATAGTTCTCGAGCATAATATATCAATATCATAAGGTTTAGAGATAAAATCACTTGCCCCAATTTCTAAACACTCTTTCTCTTTTTCGGTATTTGCTGTTACCATAAGAACGGGGAGTCCTTCAAGCTTTTTATCTGCACGAATTTTTTGTAGCACTTCAATACCACTCATGCCTGGCATACTAATATCGAGGAGAATAACATTAAAATTAGAATGTTTTAATGCCTCAAGAGTCTCTTGACCACTCTTAGCATAGGTGAGTTGAATGTTATTATAACTGTGAAAAGCCGCTTCAATCAGGTCAAGGTTAAATGGTTCATCATCTACTGCTAATACTGAATACTTTTGCATTTTGACCCTTTTAGAGAAGCACTTTTATTTATTTTATAAAATTATAACTTAAACTTCACAAATTCTATATTAGTTTGTTAGTTGTTTTGTCAAAGTATTAAGAGTAGAAGCATCAAGTGCACCACTTGCTCTGTGAATTTCCTTACCATCCTTAAAGACTATAAGAGTAGGAATACTACGTATTGAAAAACGAGCACCAAGATTTTGTTCTGTTTCTGTATTTACTTTTACAAAAAGTGCTTTGAGTGGAAAATCCTGAGCTACTTTTTCAAAAGTTGGACCGAACATTTTACAAGGGCCACACCAAGGTGCCCAGAAGTCAACTAAGACAGGGATATCACTATTTACAACAACTTCATCAAAGTTACTGTCTGTGAGTTCTATCGGTTTTGTATCAAGTAGTGACTTTTTACACTTACCGCAATTTGCTTTTTTATAGCTCTCTTTCTTTGGAACATTATTTACACTAAAACAGTGTGGACATACGATTTTCATGGGTTCTCCTTGGGGTTTATTTTATATGGAATCTTTATGATAACAGAAGTGTTGTTAGCACTACTTGTGATTGTTATATCACCTTTAAGGTGCTTTGTTATAATTGTATGGCACATATAGAGACCGAGTCCTGTGCCGTTTTTGTTTTTTGTTGAAAAATAGGGTTCAAATACCTTAGAGAGAATCTCTTTTGGTATCCCTCCTGCATTATCTTTTATAAGTATACTCAGATCTGTTTTCTCTTGTGTAGCACTAATACTAATGGATTTTTGTTGTTTAAGTTCCCCTTGTTCTTTAAATGCATCAACAGAGTTCTTAATAATATTTAGTATACTTTGAATGAGCTCATTTTTATAGGTATATATTGTAATCTTTTTATCAATCTTTGTTTTGTAATGTATATCTAATTGTAACATTTCATCAGTTAAGAAGTAGATAGACTTATTAAAAATATCATAAATATTTACCTCACTGACTTTTTTATTTGGTTTGAAATATTCTCTAAATCCATCAATTGTATCAGATAAAAACCGCGTAGTTGTCTCTATTTTGTCAAATGCAATGCCCATATCTTTTTCATCAAGAGTGTTAAGCTCTTGGCGTATTTTTATAGTGGCAATAATAGTATTAAGGAGTGAGAGAGGCTGTCTCCACTGGTGTGCTATCATCCCAACCATTTCACCCATAGCTGCACTACGAGAGTTAGCAAGTAGTTTTTCATGGTTAAGTATAAGGTTTTTACTAGCAGTAATATTCTCTCTAAAGATTATAAAACCTAAATGTTTGCCTATTGAGTTATACTCAGGAACTACGGAGGCCTTAAACCAGAGCTCTTTGTTATCTGATGTAAGTGTCTGATGTTCAAACTCATATACTTTTAATGCTTGCATACTTGTGAGCATCTCTTCTTTTTGTTTCTTATCAATATATGATTTTTCAAAACTAAAAAAGTTAAGGCCTATGAGATCACTTTTTTGATAGTTTAGTAGTTGTAAAAGTGCTTGAGAAACATCTATAATACTAGAGTCAGTACTTATTTTGAAAAGTAAAACTTTTTTATTAATAGTCTCTTTCTCTTTGAGGAGCTGTGCATTAAGCTCTTTTACTTTTTGTATGTTTTGTTCTAGTAGGGCATTTGTTGTCGCCATATTTGTTTGGTCTGTAAGAATCAAGGCTACTAAATCTTTACTCTCATTGAGTGGTATTATACTTACATCTTGTTGCATATACTCAAAGTGCTGATTGAGTTGATTTATTTTGATAGGAATTAAGTATTGTGATGTTGTTGCAGCATAAAATGTGGGTGTCTTAAGTCTAAGTGCTGTTTTGACCTTACGTTGAAGTGTTTTAATATTTATATTTGGGAAAACTTCGTAAAGTTTCTCTCCTAAAATCTCTTTCTCTTTGAGTTTTGTATTGAGCTCTATCCATCGATTAAAATGGTAGATATTGAGTTCTTTATCTAAAACAATAAGTCCATTATCGATATTTTCGATAATAGCTTTATTTATATTAAGAGTTCTAAAATCGAGTTGAGTTTTATTTTGAGCCATTGGATTGATTCGTCTTTTGTTAAGATAAATATTTTGCCATTTATTTTTTGATCTTCAAAGTTTAGATCTGTATCAATAACTATGACTTGTGAATAGTTTTGAAATGTTTCTACAGATCCTATCTCTTGGAGAGGTACTTTACTTATACTAGGAAGTGAAAAACTCACCTCTGTATCCATCTCTTGTGCTAGTTTTGTCGTGAGTGAAGATGTAAGAACATTTGTTAGCTCTAAAATAGCATCATCAAGATCTTCTTCACTCTCAAGTTCAAGGTGTTTTGCTAAGTTATTTGCACTCTCTTGGTTAATGAAAAAAGCACTCTCTCCATCAAATTCACCATTAAAAGCTTGTGTAGAGAAAAAATAGCTTGTCGATTTTAATTCTGAAAAAGTTTCAAGTAGTTCATTAATCTTCATTACTTTAATATTTGGGATACTTAAAGAAGCAAAAGCATCGAGCATATCTGCTACAACTGCAGTAGCATTTCCATAGGCTACATTCATAAGTTCTTGAAGAACATCCCTTTCATCTTCAGTAAGCTCAAAGTTACTCATCTATATTAGATCCAGTAGTTCTTTCATTTTGTCTATATTAATAGGTTTCTGAATATGCATAGTTGCACCAAGAGAGATTACTTTTTCTTGTGCTTTTGTCTGTATATCAGCGGATACAACAACAACTTTAGCTTTTGGATTTATCTCTAAGAGTTTAGGAAGTGCTGTATATCCATCCATGACAGGCATAGTTAAATCTAAAAATACTATATTAGCATACTTCTCATCCATAAGAGAGAGTGCTTCCTCTCCATTTGTAGCTTGAAATATTTCCGAGTCTCCTACGTGTGCTTTAAGAGATTTTATTAAGCTTAGTCTGGCGAGTTTAGAGTCATCAACTACAAGATATATCATCTTTTACTCTTTAAATGACTCTATAGTCTCAGCCATTCCAAAGTTAGGATTTTTCGCTGGATCTAAAATAAACTGTGCAAGTTTATTGTTATCATGGTTTATAATTATAGGTGCCAGAAAGTTAATAACTGATTTTTCCAAAGGTTTTTGAATTACAAGAATATTGTAAACACTGATTTTAGAATCCTCTTTTATATCAAGAAGTACTTTAATGGATAAAGGAATATCAAATGAGTACTCTCTTAAGGCATAAGGGTTTACAATCGTGAAAGAGATATTTTCATCATCTAAATCTCTTAGTGTAGAGAAGAGAGAATCTATCTCCGTTAAGGCAACATTGTGTGTATCTGGAAATCCTAGCAGTTCACTTCGTACATCATAACTCATATTCAATCCTTTAAAATTGTCCCTCTTCATACTTTATACCAGAAGCGATAATATAACATGAAGAGTTTTTTACAGTGTCTACATTATAGCACTCTCCAATTCCAAATGCAAACAAATTTTCATCTTTGATTATATTTATTCCTTCACTCATATCTACATGACTAATTCTGTTACCATCAAGTAGTCTTGCATCACTTACTCCGGTAAAAGTAAACGCTATTGTTATCCAGTCATAGGCACGTGCTTTATCTTGTACGGCAAAGACAGCTTTCATTTGAGTAGGAGATTCTATCTCAAGTAAACGCCACTCCGCATCTTTAAAGTGTTCGAAACGTTCTAAGTCGATGCCTACTGACAACCAACACACTCCATGCTTCTATCTTCTACATCATTTGCCACTTCTGGTGACTGAGAACGGAGATAGTAAGTAGATTTAAGACCAAGTTTCCATGCTAGCATATAGATCTCATTTAAGTAACGGCCACTCGCTTTATCAAGTGTTATAAAGATATTAAGAGACTGCCCTTGATCTATCCATTTTTGACGAATGGCTGCTGCTTTTATAAGAAGTGTTTGATTGAGATCATAGGCTGGTGTGTAGTAGCTCCAAGTATCTGGTGAGAGTTTAGGAACAACAACAGGGATAAGTCCAGATAAGTTCTCTTCAAACCATTTACGTTTAAATACTGGTTCAATAGCTTGAGTTGTTCCTGTTAGGATTGAGATAGAGCTTGTAGGCGCAACCGCCATTAAGTAACCATTACGCATACCCTGTTTTTGAACACGTGAACGTAGCTCATCCCACTCATAAGCTGATGCAAAAAGTCCACCACGATCTACAAGGTTAAGTACTTCTGCATTTGCATGGTCTTGAGGAAAAATACCACGACTCCATTTACTTCCATCAAACTCAGGGTATGAACCTTTTTCTACTGCTAAATCAGATGAAGCAGAAATAGTGTTATAACAAACAGCTTCCATGATTTCATCTATCTTATCAAAGTGCTCTTGTGTTCCCCATGTGATAGCTGCTTCAGCTAACATCTGTGCTTCACCCATAACACCAAGACCTATAGATCGGCTTCTCATGTTAGTACGTTTTACTTTCTCTACCGGGTAGAAGTTTAGATCTATAACATTATCTAAACATCTCACAGCTGTTGGAACTATGCGGTTTATGTCCTCTTTAGTATTTATTCGTGAGAGGTTTATAGATGCAAGGTTACAAACTGCAGTGTCACCATTTACTTTCTCTTTCTCTACTACGAAGATTGGAAGACCACCTAGCGAGTCTAATGCTGTTACTTTTTTAGCAGGTTTCTCTATGCCACTATCAACTTTAACAATCTCTTCCTCTTCATAACTAACACTATCACCATTCTCAAATATAAACTTGATTTTATAGTGGTTAGGGTTAGTGTTTTGAAAAATCTCTGTACAGAGGTTTGAGCTACGTATAACACCATAATGGTCATTTGGATTTGCACGGTTAGCGTTATCTTTAAAACAGAGAAATGGAGAGCCCGTCTCAAAGTAAGAAGTAAGGATCTTTTTCCATAAATCTTTTGCTTTAAGTTTCTCTTTTACGATGCTCTCATCTTGCTCTAACTCTAGATAGCGTTTATTAAACTCATCGCCATACATAGTTGAAAGTTCACGAACATCATAAGGGTCAAATAGTGTCCATATACCATCCTCTTGAACACGCTGCATAAATATATCGTTTAACCAAAGTGAAGGGAAAAGATCATGTGCACGTCTACGCTCTTCACCAGAGTTTTTCTTCAGATCTAAAAAGTCATTTATATCTATATGCCAAGGCTCAAGGTAAACAGCAATCGCACCTTTACGAGTTCCAAGTTGATCAACTGCAATAGCAATGTCATTTGTTATTTTAAGAAATGGTACTGTTCCACCTGCTGCATTTTTATGACCATCAATAAAACTTCCCATAGAACGAACTTGTGTCCAGTCCCAACCGATTCCTCCACCAAACTTAGAGAGCATAGCCATCTCTTGATAAGCATCGAAAATACCTTCGATGTTATCTGGAGTTGAACCGATGTAACAAGAGCTTAGTTGGTGACGTGTTGTTCTTGCGTTTGAGAGTGTTGGTGTTGCAAGCATAACCTCAAACTGACTTATCATGTTGTAAAATTTTACAGCCCACTCTGTACGGTTCTCTTCTCTTTGTGCTAGGAACATTGAGATAGCCATAAACATATGTTGTGGTAACTCTATAGGGTTTCCGTTACTATCTTTTATAAGGTATCTGTCATAGAGCGTTTTTACACCGAGATAGTTAAACTGAAAATCTCTTTCAGGGACTAAGTGTGTTTCTAACTCATCAAGATCATACATCTCTTTAAGCCCAAGAAGTATACGTCCCTCTTTCTCGCCTTTTAAGAAGTACTCTTTTAGAGAACCATATCCTGTAAAACCATTTACTTGGTGATAAAGGTTAAAGATGAAAAGACGAGAAGCGACAAAAGTCCAGTTAGGTGCATCGATGTCTATCTTATCAACAGCAGTTTTTATAAGTGTCTCTTGAATCTCTTTAGAAGTGATACCATCACGAAAGTGAATCTGTGCATCTACCTCAAGTTCACTCTGACTTACATTTCCTAAACCTTTTACAGCGGCTGATGTGTACTTCTGGATTTTTGAGATATCTAATGGTTCTGTTCGTCCGTTTCGTTTTAAAATTGTAATCATAAATATGTTTCCTAGTGGCTATCTATAAATATAGTTTTTACTTAAATATCGGTGGAATTTTTCAGTAAAAACTAGACTTTATGAAAGTTGATTTTATCTAAACAATAGTAATGGAATTCTGAAATGAAGCAAAAAATATAAAGAAATTTAGAGGATAAATGGGAGTAATAATTAGCATAACCAAAGAGGTTATACTAGTGATATTTTAGTGAGTTTATTTAAACACACGTTTGAAAATGTTATCAACATTTTTAGTGTAATAGTCGTAGTTAAAACACTCACGAATCTGCTCTTCACTCAGTGAGTTACGTAACTCTTCATCTGCTAACAAGTGGTTAAGATAAAGTGACTCACCTGCTTCATTTGTAGTTGGGCGACCACCTTGAATCTCTTCCCATACTTTCATAGCATTTCTCTGAACAATACGGTAAGCATCTTCACGTGAAACACCTTGAAGTGGAAGCTCTAATAAAACACGTTGAGAGAAAACTAGTCCACCAGTGAGGTTTAGGTTCTTCATCATGTTTTTAGGAAAGACAGTAAGGTTTGCTATAACGTTATTCATACGGTGAAGCATAAAGTCCATAGTGATAAAAGCATCAGGTAACCAGAAACGCTCATTTGATGAGTGAGAGATATCACGCTCGTGCCATAGTGCTACATTTTCCATAGCAGGTGCAGCGTAAGCACGTATAGTTCTTGCAAGACCCGTAATGTTTTCTGTAAGAATAGGATTACGTTTGTGTGGCATTGCAGAAGAACCTTTTTGACCTTTTGCAAAGAACTCTTCCGCTTCATATACTTCTGTTCGTTGTAGGTGTCTTACTTGAACAGCAAACTTTTCTACACTTGAAGCGATAAGTGCTAGTGTAGATGCAAGTCTTGCATAACGATCACGGTGAACAACTTGGTTGGAAACTGGTTCTGGTTTAAGACCTAGTTCTGCCATCGCATACTCTTCAAGTTCTAAAGGTGCATGTGCAAAGTTACCCATAGCTCCAGAGATTTGACCAACAGCGATTACTTCCATAGTCTGCTCAAGGTTTAAAAGATGACGAGCCATTTCGTCATACCATACAGCAAGAGTCAAACCAAAAGTGATAGGCTCACCGTGGATACCATGAGAACGTCCAACCATAAGAGTCATCTTATGCTCTTCTGCCCTTACCTTGATAGACTCCATCATCATCTTCACATCAGCGATGATAATGTTTAAAGAGTCTCTCATTTGAATAGCAACACCAGTATCAACTGCATCAGAAGAAGTCATACCATAGTGGAACCATCTTGATTCATCACCAAGGCTTTCAGATACACTTGTATTAAACGCGATAAGGTCATGTTTAGTAACTGCTTCTATCTCTTCTATACGTTCTACAGAGAATGTAGCATTTTTTACAATCTTATCTGCATCATCTTGAGGAATCTTTCCAAGTTTTGCCCAAGCTTTTACAGCCGCTTTTTCTACTTCAAGCCATGCTGCATAACGTGCATGTTGAGTCCATTTTTCTGCCATCTCTGGACGTGAATATCTTTCTACCATTATAAGCCTTTATATTATGAAATTTATTGTGCTAAAATTCGTGTTGATTTAAGTATGACATTTTACTAAAATAATCATAATAAACCAATTAAATGCCAGAAGGACTTCCCTTGCCATTTGTAAAGAATAAATATTTTGTAGAGAAAAGACAGAGAGCTGTTTTTTATATAGTAAACGAACTTGGATACACACAGAGAGAAGCACAGCGTTTCATATCTAAAGGAAGAGTTTTAGTAGATGGAGAGAAGATGGTTCGTACTGCAGGTGAGATAGAGGGTGAGATAGAGTTCATTCACTTTGAGCCAATTACAAAAGGACTAAAAGCTACTTTTGAAGAGGAGGAGTTTGTTGTTTTTGATAAGCCAAGTGGTGTGCTAGTGCATCCTCAGACAAAACGCACACCCTACTCTCTTATAGATGAACTTAAGTTTCAGTTTGGTCGCGATGCTAACATCGCTCATCGTATAGACCAAGAGACAAGTGGATTAGTTCTCTGTGCCAAAAACAAGGTAAGTGAACGAGAAATAAAGATGATGTTCCAAGAGCGAGATATGAAGAAGAAGTATCTTGCAATGGTTCATGGTGAGATGAAAGAGGAGCTTGTAGTTGAAGCTCCTCTTCTGCGTTCACAAGATCAAAGTTCCGCAATGGTTAGAATGATAGTTAAAGTTCATGAAGATGGTAAAGCTTCTAAGACTACTTTTAAGCCATTAGAGTATTTCCCCGAGAAAGATATGACTCTTGTAGAGTGTTCTCCTCACACAGGAAGACAACATCAGATACGGGTGCATTTGTTTCACGTGAAACATACAATAGTTGGTGACCCAGTTTATGGTCAAGATGATGCTAATCTTGTAAAGTTTTTAGATAAAGAGTTGTCTCCACTCGATAGAATTAAAAATGGAGGAGCATCGCGTTTACTTCTTCATGCTTGTGAATTAGAGTTTGAACTTTACTCGGAGGTTTATAAGATTAGAAGTAGTGTTGATTTTAAAAATGTCTGTTTTGAATCAATGGATGTGAATAACTTTTAAAAGAACTAAAAATAGAATTGATTTATAATCCCACTTCTTTCTCACTAGTCAATAAATCCCTATACTAGGGAGTTTAAGTAAGAGTAAAGATTCTGATTCAGCAAATTTTTATATAAATAAATTCTTAAAATCTATAAGAATTTTCAAATTTATTTCTACTAAAGGTTTATGCTATTCACACTTTACAACAATATGTGAATAATAGACAGATAGAGAAGAATAGTAGATTTATTTTTCTTTAGAGTTTGTTTTAAAAGTAAGATTTTGAAATGTAAGTTTTAACTTTGAAGATTATTTGTTAGGTATTTATAAGATTAGTAGGGTATTATTACACTCATAAACGACCTCCCTGGTGTGTTGGTCGTTTACTTACATTTGGTTATTAAACGCCGTTATATCTTTTAATGATTTTTTTCACACGACCACGTAAATTTCTTAGAGCGTCAGAACTAGTTTTTCCATCTGCCGAAAGATTCTCAAAATCTTCACCAAGTTGTGCTTTTGCCATCCAACCAATTTTATTGTGGTATTTAATACCTACAAATTGAACATCACCAAAGTGACCTTTACATAGTTTATATACTTCTTTTATTCTGTCTGCATCAGTTTTTTCTGCCATTTGTCATTCCTTTTTTGATTTTAAATTATTTTACCATAAATTAGGTAAAAGACTAATCTTCTTTAGTAGCAGCATAGATGAAACCACCTACTCCCACTGCAAAGACAACAACTAATAGAATGATTTCTGCTATGTCAACACCACTCATTTGATTCCTTTGATTTTATTGAAGAAGTATATTATAACTCTCTTTGTAGAGTAAAAGAGCTCTAGTATAACTTCATACTTGAAATTATACTCCTAGAGTTGTTAGTTAAGTGTTTCTGTTTTTTCTTTTAGCTGACCACAAGCAGCACTAATGTCAATTCCCTTTGAGTCACGTATAGTGCAGAGAAGACCGTGGTTTACTAAATACTCTTGAAAGGCAACCATATCAGCACGAGTTGGTCTGTCATAGTCTGTTCCCGGATATGGATTAAAGTAGATAAGGTTTACTTTCGCTTTAATGTCTGTAAGAAGTTTTACAAGTTTTTTAGCACTTCCAATATCATCATTTTTACCTTTAATAACAAGGTACTCAAACATAACACGTTTACGAGTATCTATAGGAAAGCGTTTAACCGCATCTATAATTGACTGTATATTATGTGCTTTATTCATTGGAATAAGTTCAGAGCGTAGTTTATCATCAACAGCATGTAGAGAGATAGCTATATGAACACCTAAGTCCATCTCTCCAAGTCTATCTATTTTAGAACTTAAACCACTAGTACTAACAGTTTGGCGTTTACCACCAATACAGAGGCCTTCCTCTTCTTTAAAGATCTCTATCGCTTTTGTGAGGTTTGTTAGGTTATCGAGTGGCTCACCCATACCCATATAAACGATGTTTATCTTACGGTTGTGTTTGTGGTTGTTATCTTTTTTGAGTGTTACAACTTGTGCAACTATCTCTCCTGCTGTGAGGTCTCTTGTAAAACCACCTTTTGCAGTTAGACAAAAAGTACATCCCACTTTACACCCTACTTGAGTAGAGACACAGATAGTATATTTTGCTTCTTGAAAAACATTTCCTGATTCATCTTTTTGCTCATCTTTCATCTTGAGCCAGACTGCTTCCATCGTTTTGCCATCTTGAAGTTCTAAGAGATACTTGATAGTTCCATCTGTAGACTCCTCTTTATTTACTATTTTTAGGGGATTAACTAAGTATTTTTTTGCTAACTCCTCTTTCATAGATTTAGGAATGTTTTTCATCTCATCATAGTTTGAAGCATACTGATGATACATCCAACCAAACAGTTGTTTTGCTCGAAATGATGGTTTGATAAACTCTAGAAGTTCTTTTTGTGTATAGTCCATTAGTGATGGTTTTAGTTCATTCATTTAGAAGTTAGCTCCTTGATACGTTTTTTTACATGTTGTGTGAGGAGTTCTTTTGCTTTATCATGGTTTTTCATAAAGTCCTCATGGGCATTTTTGTTAGTAAAGTTTGTTATACAAAAAACACCACCGGCTGGAATATCAAACTCTTTTGCGACTTGAAGGACTGCAAAAAACTCCATATTTTCTATTCCAACTCCAAACTTTAAAAAGTTTTTTGTGAGTGTTTCGTTAGTGCTTATATAGTTAGAAGAGTTCACTACGATATCTTTAATGTTAGTTTCGTTAGTTGTAACAACATTATCTAGAGGTGTATAAGCATCATTACTCAAAAAAGCTAACTCAATGTTAGCAGCTGTTTTACTCTCTACTATATCGAAGAGTTTTGCATCTCCATAGCTTCCTGCACTTCCAACAAAGAGGATAAACTCTGGTTTGTCAAAAAGGCAGAGGCGCGTGAGGTTCATAGCTGTCTCTATAAGACCAACACCCATTGGTTGTGCGAAATCAAATGTTTCGTTATTTCCTGCGCAGATTATCATCTATAAACGCACCGGAATATTTTCATTATGAAGATAGTGTTTAAGATCCATTATATCAATCTCTTTGTAGTGAAAGATAGAAGCAGCAAGTGCAGCATCAGCTCCACACTCAAATGCTTCTTTTATGTGTTCCATAGTCCCTGCTCCACCACTTGCAATAACTGGTACATTTACAGCTCTAGATATTTGTTCTGTAATATTAAGCTCAAAACCAGCTTTTGTTCCATCAGCATCCATAGAAGTTAGGAGTATCTCCCCTGCCCCTCTATCGACTACTTCTTTTGCCCACTCTACTGCATCAAGGCCTGTATCTACTCGACCACCATTAAGAAATACATGATACTTTCCACTCTCTGTTCTTTTGACATCAATAGCAGTTACTATACATTGAGAGCCAAAACGTTTAGAACCTTCATTTATAAGTTCTGGACGTTTAATAGCTGCTGAGTTTACACTCACTTTATCGCAACCAACATTGAGTAGTCCGTAGATATCTTCTAGTTTACGGATTCCTCCACCAACTGTTAAAGGTATAAATATTTCTCGTGCAACTTGGGCTACTATGTCCACGATAGTATCTCGGTTATCAGATGAAGCGGTGATATCTAAAAATGTGAGTTCATCTGCTCCCTCTTCATTATATCTTCGTGCAACTTCAACCGGATCACCTGCATCTTTAAGTCCAACAAAGTTAACACCTTTAACAACACGTCCATCTTTTACATCAAGACAAGGAATAATTCTTTTTGCGAAATAGTTCATACTTTAAGTACCTTATGGGGAGTTCTAATTCTAGTTACTATTAACTTTATAGAAATATCCCTTATATTATATAGATAGAATTATACATATTTAGGCTTAATAGTTGATATGGAAAAATAAGTAAAATGTTTCACGTGAAACAAACTCAATTTATTGTTTAAAGAAAATGTGAAGCAAAATATACTATAATAATTACTAATATTAACAAAGGGAAATCCTGGAATGAAAAAAGAAGATGTTTTAAATCATTTAAGAGCTGCAAAATCTGCCCATATAAAATGGGTTCAAAAAGCGAAGCTATTGATTAATGGTGTCGATATAAAAAAAAGTTCGATTCCTATTGATGCTACAGAGTGTAATTTTGGTAAGTGGTTTTATAGTGATGGACAGATTTTAAATGCACTTTCAAATAATCCTTTAGAGTGTATGCAGAGTATAGAAAAACTACATTTTGATCTTCATGATACTTATTTGAAAATATTTAATGTCTATTTTTCAGAAGAGAAAAGTGGATTTTTTGCTAAACTCTTTGGCTTTAATAAAAAAAAGATTAGTGATGCAGAACATACACTTGCTAAGGGTTACTATGATGAGATTGAAAATATATCTAAAACATTAGTTGACGAGATAAATAGACTAGAGAGAAGGTTATTAGCTGTAAGTGATGAAAAGATTGAGGCTTTAATCTAAAATATGACTATTCTTGATACTTGTTACCTTTATATAAGGTAACTTATAATAGACTAACAGTTATGAATACACAAAATATTGTGGCTAAGAAGAAATTTGGACAGAATTTTCTCAAAGACCAATCAGTTTTAAGAAAAATCGTCGAAGCGATGCCCAAGAATGAGAATAAACTCGTGGAGATTGGGCCTGGCTTAGGTGATTTAACTAAATTTTTAGTTGATGTCAGAAGTGTAGAAGCTTTTGAGGTAGATACCGACTTGTGTAAACTGTTACAAAATACCTTCGAAAAAGAGATCGCTACCAAGCGACTCCACATAAACTGTGGGGATGTTTTACAAGCTTGGCAGACTGCTTTGGTGGATGAACCGTATGACTTAGTGGCAAACTTGCCCTATTACATAGCTACGAACATCATACTTAAAGCACTCGCAGATCCAATGTGTAAGAATATTTTAGTAATGGTACAGTTAGAAGTTGCAGAGAAGTTTTGTGCGACTGCGGGTGAAAAAGTATTTGGAAGTTTGGGTATTATTGCTCAAACTGTAGGAACAGCAGAGATTGTTGTAAAAGTTCCTCCAACTGCATTTGATCCACAGCCAAAAGTAGACTCCGCTGTTTTTCTTATACAAAAAAATGCTGATAGATCAGACAAAGAGTTTGAGGATATGCTTAGAGTTGCATTTACGCAACCTCGTAAAACTCTTATGAAAAATCTTTCGCAAAAGTATGATAAACCCCAACTTCAAGAAGCTTTTGATAAGCTTGAACTAATACATACGATTCGCCCTCATCAAGTTAGCACTCAGGACTATCACCAACTCTATAAAATAATATAAATATACAAAGGAGTTTGGATGGCAGAAGAGAATAAAGGGTCAAGCGAAACAGTCGCAGCACCTACAACCCAAGCAGCACCAACAACACAAGTAAAAGCGTCAACACAGGTAAAAGCATCAATAGATGCAAAACCGACACAAAATAGAAACAATAACAATAGAAGAAACAATAACAACCGTAAACCTAACAATAACCAAAATAGAAATACTAACGGTAATGGCGATAAACCAGCAGGTAGTAAATCAAATAATAACAGAAATAAAAATAAAAATCGTCATCGTAGAGCACCTACCCCAGTTGATGAAAACCTTAAATCTTTTGTTGTTAAAAATCAAGAGGCACATAAGCAGAGACTTAACCCTCACTATAAACTTGACTTAAACTCTAAAGCAAAAGTACGTATTACTCCACTTGGTGGTCTCGGTGAGATTGGTGGAAATATTTGTGTTTTTGAAACTGAAAAAGAAGCGATTTTAATTGATGTTGGTATGAGTTTCCCGGATGAAACTATGCACGGTGTTGATATCTTAATTCCTGACTTCTCTTATCTTCGTGAAATCAAAGATAAGATCGTTGGTGTTATCATTACTCATGCTCATGAAGATCATATTGGAGCTATGCCTTACCTTTATAAAGAGATGCAATTCCCTATATATGGTACGCCACTTCCTTTAGCTATGATTGGGAACAAGTTTGATGAGCATCATATTAAAGAGCATAGAAAATTCTTTAACCCTATTGTTAAACGTGAAATATATGAGATAGGAAATGATTTCAAAATAGAGTGGATGCATATGACTCACTCTATCATCGACTCTTCATCTTTAGCGATTACTACTGATGCGGGTACTATCATTCACACAGGTGACTTCAAGATAGATTATACACCTGTTGATGGATATACTGCTGACTTACATCGTTTAGCATACTATGGAGATAAAGGTGTTCTTTGTCTTCTTTCTGACTCAACAAACTCACATAACCCTATTGCAACTGGTTCTGAGTTAAACGTTGCTCCAGCACTTGATAGAATTTTTAGCAAAGCAGAAGGTCGTATTCTTCTCTCTACTTTTAGTTCAAACATCCACCGTGTGCAACAAGCTATTCAGTACGGTATCAAGTATGGTCGTAAGGTTTGTGTTATCGGTCGTTCTATGGAGCGAAATATTGAGATGGCACTGCAGTATGATTATGTACGTTTTCCTAAAAATATTTTTGTTGATGCAGATGAAGTTGCACACCTTAATGACAAAGAAGTTCTTATCGTTACTACTGGTTCTCAAGGTGAGGCTAACTCTGCACTTTTCAGAATGAGTATTGGTGAGCATAGACATATTAAGATTAAACCAACAGATTTAATAGTTCTTTCATCTCGTGCTATTCCTGGTAATGAGGGAAGTATCTCTGGTATGCTTAACCACCTCCAACGTGCTGGTGCGAAGATAGAGATGAGTAAAGATATTCATGTATCAGGTCATGCCTCTATGGAAGAGCAAAAACTTATGCTACGTTTAGTTAATCCTAAATTTTTCTTACCAGTTCATGGTGAGTATAACCATGTTATGAAACACCGTGAAACAGGCATGATGTGTGGTGTTCCAGAGAGAAACATTCTTCTTATGACTGATGGTGAGCAGATAGAAGTTGCACCGAAGTATATGAGAAAAGTGAAAACAGTGAAAACTGGTAAAACTTACATAGATAACCAAAACAATCATAAAATTGATGATGATATCATTCTTGATCGTCAAAAACTAGCATCTGATGGTGTTGTAATGATTGTTGCTGAAGTAAGTGAGCAAAACTCTAAAATGCTAAGCAAGCCAAAAGTTACAACTTTTGGTATCGTTCCAGATAGACTCGATAAAGCATTTGCTAAAGAGATAGAAGATGTACTAGAAATCTTCTTAACAAATATCAAACCAGGGCTTATCGAGAATTCTCGTGCTTTAGAAAATGATGTTCGTCAAGTTGTTCGTAAGCACATCTTCAGAAAGATGAAAAAGTATCCACTTATTGTTCCACATATGTTGGTTCACTAAGACTCCTGCTCTACTCTCCTTTGAGAGTAGAACCTTCTTATCACCTTCTTAGTGAAGAGAGAAACTGACCAAAGTAGAAGCTCGATTTTAGTAGTCCTATCGCATGTACTCTTATGCTACGATAGCGTTTACTAACTGTCAACACCGGACATCATCCCCATAGCAAAGAGTACAAGAAGGGCAATTTTTGTCTGTTTATTTAAGGCTTCATTCAATAGATACTCTATTTACTATGATATAATTGTGAAAAATTTCCAAGGGCAAAAAATTGTCAGAAACTAAAAATATTGAATTTGAAAATGCAGTAAAATCTATGATGCTTCATGTTGGTGAAGACCCATCTAGAGAGGGTCTTATAGAGACACCTAAACGTGTACGAAAGGCCTATGAGTTTATCTATGGTGGTTATAAAGAAAATCCAACAGAGATACTCTCTAAAGCACTTTTTACAAGCTCTAATGATGAGATGGTACTTGTAAGAGATATCGAGTTTTACTCCACTTGTGAGCATCACTTGCTTCCTATTATTGGACGTGTTCATGTAGCTTATATACCAGATGGTAAAGTAGTCGGTCTCTCAAAGATTCCTCGTGTGGTAAATGTTTTTGCTCGTCGTATGCAGATTCAAGAGCAACTTACAGAGCAGATTGCTGATGCTATTATGGAGGCTATTGGGCCAAAAGGTGTAGCGGTTGTCATTCAGGCCCGTCATATGTGTATGGAGATGCGTGGTGTTGAAAAGATAAACTCAACTACAACCTCTTCAGCACTAAGAGGACTCTTTAAAAAAGATGAAAAGACTCGCGCAGAATTCTTCTCCCTTATAAACTCTCCAACGGGAACTAGATACTAAAGTATGCCATTCTCCTCACTCAAAGAGAAGTTAGCTTCTAAAAACTACTCTGTATCTTTTGGTGAAGTAGTAAAGATAAATGCTACAGTAATTACTGCTCGTGGTCTTAGTGTAAGCATTAGTGATATGGTTAAAATCATCTCCAATGAGACAAATCAAGAGACTGTAGGAATGGTTACTGAGATAGATGGTCCTACTTTTTTTATAACACCTTTTAGTTTTGTAGATGGTTTTCGCTCAGGTGATAAAGTATTTTTAGACTCTACAGGGATGAATATCCCCATAGGTGATTCTCTTTTAGGGCGTGTTGTTGACCCTTTTATGAGACCTATTGATGATAAAGGACCTATATCATCATCGAAACTCTCACCTATTATAAAAGCACCTATCTCTGCTATGAAGCGTGGTATGATCGATGAAGTTTTTAGTGTTGGAGTCAAGAGTATTGATGGACTACTGACTTGTGGAAAGGGTCAAAAACTTGGTATATTTGCAGGCTCAGGAGTTGGAAAATCAACACTTATGGGGATGATTGTTCGTGGGGCTGAAGCTCCCATAAAAGTTGTAGCACTTATTGGTGAGCGTGGTCGTGAGATACCTGAGTTTATAGAGAAAAATCTTGGGGGTGATCTTACAAATACAGTTATCATTGTAGCTACTTCAGATGACTCCCCTTTAATGCGTAAGTATGGTGCTTTTGCCGCAATGAGTGTAGCAGAGTTTTTTAAAGATAAGGGACTAGATGTTCTTTTCATTATGGATTCGGTCACTCGTTTTGCGATGGCACAGCGTGAGATAGGCCTTGCTCTTGGTGAACCACCAACTTCAAAAGGGTATCCACCCTCCTCTTTAACTCTCTTACCACAACTTATGGAGCGTGCAGGAAAAGAGGAAGGTAAAGGGAGTATCACAGCGTTTTTCACAGTGCTTATAGAGGGAGATGATATGAGTGATCCTATCGCCGATCAATCACGTTCTATCTTAGATGGGCATATTGTTCTCTCTCGTGAGATGACAGACTTTGGTATCTACCCTCCTGTACATATTTTAAACTCCGCATCACGTGTTATGAATGATATTATCACTCCTGAGCACTTTAGAGCTGTTATGAAGTTTCGAAGGCTCTACACACTTCTTAAAGAGAATGAGACACTTATCCGTATTGGTGCCTATACAAAAGGAACAGATGCAGAACTTGATGAAGCTATAGATAAAAAAGAGGTTATGCAGAAGTTTATCTCTCAAGGCTCTATGTATAAAGAGAGCTTCGAGAGTAGTAGTAGCGTTTTGATAGAGCTAATGGACGCTGGCTAGTTCATAATAAGAGAAGAGTTTAGCCAGTTATCTCGTGGAACAACTTGATCTTTATTTTGAATAATTGCAAGTTTTTTTCCAATAACTCTCTCAAAACTTCGCATAAGTAGTCGCATCTCGCTATCTAGTCCAAATATATCTATATATGAGTAGATAATAGATTGTGCATTTTTATAACTCTTGTTTGCAATCAGTGATCTGATTTTTACAGTGAAACTTAGACGAAGTAGATCTCCTATCTTATCAGTTCTTGTTTTTACTTTTATCAATTCACCAAAAACTCTCTTAATTCCTTTTAAATCTCCTTTAAGAGCAAACTCTTCTGCTTCGTTAATAATTTTTGTCCAGTGTTTTTCAAGCATTTTGGAAAGATTTAAATTGTGGATAGTTTCACTACTATCAAGAATTTCATAACAGTTTATAAAATTATCTGCTTCATAGTTCTGTTGGAGTTTTTTTACTAGTTTTGAGTCACTATAGAGTCGCTGTAGCTCAGCTTTGATACTTGGAGTATTAAGATACTTTTTAATCACTAAAATAGCTTCCTCTGTGTCCCCTTTATTAATAAGAGTTTGGACCTTTTTTAAAGAGTTATCTATCTCATGTTGTAGCGCTGTAAAACTTGGAATCTGCATAAAAGCTTCATTCTTTTTTACTAACGCATCTACTGTAGCAAAATCTTTTTCATTAACTGCTTTTAAAAAGGCGATAAAATCTCTATTTTGTTTGAGTACAAGATTTAAGAGAGCTCTTTTTGAAAGGACTGTAGCATAAACGGAGAGTATCTCTTTTGCAATATCCTCTCTCCCTAGAAGTATCTGTTTTTGTGCAAAAGTATAGGTCTCTTTAAATTTTTCTTCCATTTTTTTATACTGCTGTGTTCGTTTGAGTGTAGGATACTTTTCAGCCATTGCATAGGCTAGTGCATGCTTTTTCTCAAGATAGAGGGTAATAAAGCGAGGATAGTACTCAAAGGCACGAAAAATAGAGCTTATCTCATCTTTTTTACTAGCAATATTACTGAACATTAGCATTAATTTTTTAGCCTCTTTTGTATTTGAGTCTATAAGTGCACTAACAGCTTGTTCGTAGAGCTTCTCATACATTACTTCCACTCTTTTATGCTCTCGTGTTCCTTGCAACATAGGATCTTTATCAATGATTTTATATGCTTTATCTAGCTCATTATGAAGTAGAAACTCTTTAATATCTTGGGCTGTAGGAAGTTTTACTTTTATTATTCTACGTGATTGGAGTACTATAAGGAGTTGATTATCTTTTGTGAGATCTAGATGTGAAATATTTTGATCAAAGGAGAGATAACTGGTTGTAACAACTTTTGCTTTTTTAATGTCAATAAGGAGTAGTTTGTGTGATGCACCACTTAGCATGATAAAGTTTGGATTTGGCATTATAACTATAGAGTGAATATTTCGTAGCGAAGTGTCAATACTCTTTTTCATCTCATATTTTTTATGTGAATGGATAGTTATAAGTCCATTTATAGTAGCACTGACTACAGTTGAGTTATCTAAAAAACAGAGTGCACTTATCCTAGCTTTTAAGTTGTCAAAAATATGTCGATTTCTATAAGTGTTGAGGCGAAGTATCACAATGCTACCATCATTTCCGCTTATTGCTAAAATACCATCAGAAAAGCTTAATGCACTTATATAGCTCTCTTTATATTCACTTTTTTGTAAACTATTTTTAGTAAATGAAAAAAGTCGTGAAAGTCCTGAACGACCATCATAACGATATTGCATTACCCTGCCATGACTTGTTCCTGCGATAAGATATTTTGTGTTAGGAATAAAAATTATTTTTTCTATTTCACCTTCAAAAGTTCGTATTGTTTGGATAAGTAGTTTGTTCTGTGTGTTAACTATATAGATTGTATTGCTATTTGCAAAGGCCATAAGGGTCTCTGTTTTACTAAAAGCTACTGCTGTTGTTTTATGTCCAAGGAGGTCTAGTGAAATGTTTTTAGTTACACTGCACTCTAGTGTGGAGAAGAGTTTTAATCCATGTACTTTAGTACTAAAGGCTAGAGTGTCTTCTTGTAAAAGAGTAAATGTTGTTATATCTGATCGTGTTCTATAACACTCCTGAGAAACTAGCACTGAGAAACTCCTAAAATTTACCCGTTAGCATAAGATACTGATACATTGGTTTGAGCATATAAAGATCAAATGCCCACCATAACCATCGAGGCTTATCAAAAGCTAAAGGCATAGTTGGTGCGGGACCTTTATAGTTAAACTCAGCCATGATAATTTTACCATACTCTGTTTTAATGGGACAAACAGTATATCCATCAAAGGTAGCACTGAGCTCTTTTTTAGCCATAAAGTCAATAATATTTTGTGTTATGACTGGACCATGATGACGAGCAGATCCTCCTGTTTTCCCCATAGGAATACCACAAACATCACCAATCCCAAATACATTTTTATACTTTTTGTGCTGGAGTGTATGTTTATCTACATCTAACCATCCACTTTTTCCTACAAGTGTTGACTCCATAACTGCATCAACTGGGCTCATTGGGGGTACAACATGAATAAAGTCATAATCTAGCACAACGGTATCTGTTTTACTTACCATCTCTTTTGTCCCAAAATCTTCATCAATCTCTTGGACATCGTAAGCATGAATAAATGTAGCTTTTTTTGCTTGAACATCAATGGACTGTAGATGGTGCTGAAATTTGTTTGTGATAGTGTCATAAGTTGCTTGAACTTCATGAAGCGCTTTATCAATGGCAGGAAGAGAGAAGAGTTTTGCATTACTTGTTACAAATTGATACTCAGCACTTAGTCCATCTTTTCTTAGATAGTCAGCACTAAGGTGTAACATTTTTTGAGGTGCTCCACCACACTTAATAGGGGTGTTTGGCTGTGTATAGATAACTTTTGGCTTCCCTGTTTTAGCTGCCTCTTTGAGCTCCTTAAACCACTCCCAAGTTGCGGTTGCACCTACTGCAGTTCCTTTTTCAAGATCACTTAGATAAACACTTGTGATTCCATTTTTACCGATATCCTCTTTGCTCAGACCTTTAATGGCCTCGTAGTGATACTGAACTCCTACTGCTACAACTAAGACATCATATTTTACTTCTTTACCTGCACGGGTAATAACACAGTTATTATCAGCATCAAAAGTTTTTACTTCATCTTTAATCCATGTTATCTCATCTTGATTTATATAGTTATTATTATTTAATAAAAGATCTTCAAACTCCATTACACCTGCACCAACAAATACCTGACCTGGTTGGTAAAGATGTGTTTCATTGGGTGCAATGATAGTAATGTCAGGGTTTGATATAGCTCTTTTTAGACGTGAAAGTGCCATAATAGCACCTGCTCCACCCCCAACTATAAGTACTTTTCCTATGACATCTGTACTCGCTTGAGAAATAGAACTTCCAGTTGTAGAAGCTAAGACTCCGGCTGCAATGGGAGAGATTCCCATGAGTTTGATTGCATCACGACGGGAGAGATTATTCTCTTTTTGTGTGATTCTTAAAATATCTTTTTTATCCAATAGAACCCTTTTTTATCTAGTAAAATATTCTACTCTATTCTTGCTTAAGGGTGCTTGTCGTATTAGTAAATCTTATCACATAGAAGTTGAACACTTACTTTTCCATTAAATTCATTTTTGGCAACTTTATATGAGCAAGTTATTTTTCTATCTTCGGGCATCTCAAAAACTGTTCGAAAGGCGATAATCTCGAGAGTTTTTCTTTGATGTGAAAACTGTCGTACTTCGATTCGAGAGTGAGATTTATCCGCTCCCATAAGTTTGATATTTACAACTTCTGCATTTTCAAGTAAAAAAGAGGGGCGAAGATTTGCTTCTCCATAGGGCTCAAAACTCTCTAATAAACTTAAAAGTTCATAATCAATATCTTCAGCATTGAGGATTCCACTTACGGATTCTTTTGGTATAAAGTCTTTGGGATCTACTCTTTTTGCAGACTTATTTATAGCTTCTCTAAACGCTGTAATGTTTTCTGCTTTGAGTCCAAGTCCAGCAGCCATTTTGTGACCACCAAACTTAGTTAATAAGTGTTCATTTTCTTTGATAAGCTCGTAAATACTGACATCTCCAATACTTCTCGCACTCCCCTTAGCGACACCATTTTCAACACTTAAAACGATAGCCGGTCTACCAAACTTATCAACTAAACGCGAAGCAATGATGCCTACAACACCCTCATGCCACCCTTCACCACTCACAACAGTAACTAGATCATCTTCATTCACTTCAAGCACTGCTTTTTTTGTAGTTTCAGCCTCTGTCTCTTTACGTAGATCGTTGAGTTTTCCGAGAAGCTCAAACTGTTTATATGCACTGTTTGTATCTTGTGCTGTGAAAAACTCTAATGCTATACTTGCATCTTCAAGACGTCCTGCTGAGTTTATACGGGGTGCTATCTGAAACGCTATATCTTCACTTGTTATAGTAGATTTATTTAAAAAGTCTCTGATAATTATAGAGGAGGGGCGAGAAGAGTTACTTATAAGTTTTAGTCCCTCTTTAACAAGTGTTCTATTTATATCTATAAGTGGCATAATATCTGCAATAATTGCTATGGCTAAAATATCTAAAAACTGTCGCATATCTATAGCGAGAGCTAACTCTTTTTTTACAAGTGCTAGTAGTAGCCAAGCTACTTGTGCTCCACATATCTCTTTAAAAGGGTAGTCACAATCATCAAGTTTAGGGTCAACTATAAAAAGAGCATCAGGTAAAATCTTTGAGGGAGTATGATGATCGGTAATGATAAGTTCAATACCTCTCTCTTTACAGATTTTAGCTGCTTCTATGGCTGATATACCATTGTCAACAGTTATTATTAAGTCTGCATCCACTCTCTCTAAAACTGTAGGACTGACCCCATAACCATCTCTAAAACGGTTAGGGATAATGGCTTCAAGAGGGTAGGGTATCTGTCTGAAAAAGTCGACCATGATAGCCGTGGAACTCACTCCATCAACATCATAGTCACCCACTAACGTTATTTTTTTGTTTGTACGAATAGCTTCAGCAATCTTCTTTGCAGCTTGGGGAGCATGAAGAAGTAGAGCAGGGTTAGGAATCTGAGAGAGTTTTTTCTCTTCATCACTAAAACGCTGTGAGAGTAGGGCAAAGAGTTCTTGTTTGTTTAAAGTTGGAATAGGTTTCATAAAAAGGATTATAGAGTAAAAAGAGAAGAAAGGGAAAATATATGACGATATGTCATATATTTAGAGAGAGAATTTACTCAGCCTTTAAAGATGCCTCAACAAATGCGAGTATAGAAGCATTTGGCGTTTGTAAGCGTGATGTAAACTCTGGGTGAAACTGAACACCAAGAAACCAAGGATGACCCTCTATCTCTACTGTCTCTATAAGACCATTAGACTCTCCAGTTACTATCATTCCCGCTTTCTCTAGTTGTTCACGGTATGCAGGGTTTGCTTCGTAACGGTGACGATGGCGTTCATATATAGTTTTTTCACCACTATATGCTTTTTGGATAAGTGAACCATCTTTAGTATCACATGGGTACTCACCTAAACGAAGAGTTCCTCCCATTGGAGACTCATGTGTACGAAGTTGTGCACCACCATTTTGATCTAAAAAGTTGTCTATGAGGTAAACCATAGGATGTGGTGTATTTTCATCAAACTCAATTGAGTTAGCACCCTCAAGACCAAGTACATTTCTAGCATACTCAACAAGTGTAAGTTGCATTCCCAGACAGATACCAAGGTAAGGCACTTTGTTTACACGAGCATACTTAATAGCTTGAATTTTACCCTCAACACCACGAGAACCAAAACCACCTGCAACTAAAACGCTATCACAATCAGCTAAGAGTACCTCGGCCCCTTTCTCTTCTATCTCTTCACTATCTACCCATGCTATCTCTACACGAGTATCTAAATGTGCACCACAGTGAATTAGTGACTCAGTAAGTGATTTATATGCTTCTTTAAGTTCAAGATATTTTCCTACAAAACCAACTACTGTTTTGTTCTTGGGTTGTACTATCTTCTTAACAAGAGTATCCCATTTTTCCATATCAGGATCAAGGTCTCCAAGTTCTAACTCTTTTGAAATTGGTTTTAGAATATGTTGACGTAGGAAAGTTACAGGGATATCATAAATAGTCTTCGCATCAAGTGCTTCTATAACACTATCAGGATGAACATCACAGCTCATTGCAAGTTTTTTCTTAAATGTTTTTGGAAGACCATTTTCACTTCTAGCGATAATCATCTGAGGAGTGATACCTATACGACGAAGCTCTTGAACTGAGTGTTGTGTTGGTTTAGACTTTAACTCACCAGCTGCTTTGATGTATGGGATAAGTGTTACATGGATAAAAAATGTTCCTGCTACTTCATCATCATGTTTCATCTGACGAATAGCTTCCATAAATGGAAGTCCTTCTATGTCTCCAACTGTTCCACCAAGCTCAACCACGAGAATATCATGACCCTCTCCAGCTTTTTTGATACGATTTACAATCTCACCAACAATATGAGGAATTACTTGAATTGTTTGACCTAAGTAACCACCAGCACGCTCTCTTTCAATAACAGAAGAGTAAACTTGTCCTGTTGTAAAGTTAGCTGATTTTAAAAATGAAACATCTAAAAAACGTTCATAATTTCCGATGTCAAGGTCAGTCTCAGCACCATCTTTAGTAACAAAAACTTCACCATGCTCCAGCGGAGACATAGTCCCTGGGTCAACATTTATATATGGATCGATTTTTAGCATACCTACATCAAAACCAGAGTGTTTTAGTAGTGTACCAACACTAGCCGCTGTAATCCCTTTTCCAAGAGAAGATAAAACCCCACCGGTTACGAAAATGTATTTAGTCATGTAGTTGCTCCATATATGCATTAATTATAAACGCGATTATATAATAAAGTAGTTTAATTTCTTATGACATAAGGAATAATTCGATATGATATATAAAATACTTATATAAGTGAAAAAATATGAATCAATATAAAATACAAAAAGCATTTTTGGTGTTTGCACTAATTATTTTACTCTCTTCTTGTGGTAGTGGACTTGAAGATACAGGCACAGATGTAGGAGACTCTTTAGGAGGAACAGGTCAGGTAGAGGTATATAAAGTGGTTGCTGGAGATACTCAAATAACAGTACCAACTCTTGTTGTTTTGATGAATTGGAATGATTACTCTGAGGATGATGCAAATGTGTGGCATGATAAAATCTTTGATGCTTCACAAGCTTCTGTAAATCGTTGGTATGCAGACAGTACACACTCTAAAATACAACTCTCTCCAATAAATGAAAATCAAGGTACATCAAATGATGGTGTGATAAGTGTCCCTATGGGAAAAAATAGGCCTGACCGGATAACAGCAGATGGAAGAGATTATGATTTTGTTTCATTTGTTAGTACAGATATAACAGATGCTATAACGAGTAATACTGTTACATCAAATGTTGACTTTTCTCTTTTTGATAAAGATAGTAATGGCATTATCGATTACTCAGAATTACAGATAATTTTTATTGTAGCTGGTGGTGAGATGTCTTATGGCGATACTAAAGATGCATTATGGGCACACTCTTGGAATTATGAAAATGCTACAGTAAATGCACCTCTAATTAATGGTGTAAAATTAATGTATGCTACCGGAGATGCGAATACATCGGGAAGTTATGGTGCATTTGGCTCTATTCATGGAAATGGTACGGCTAGTAAGCATGAAGCAAGTATTGGGATAATTGCACATGAAGTGGGGCATTCAATGCTAAATCTAATTGATCTCTACGATACTTCATATACAGGTGCTGGTATTGGCTATTTTGATATTATGGGTGGTGGTACATGGGCAAAAGGGGATGCTGACTCTTATGATGGAGACTCTCCTACACAGTTTGGAGTATATTCAAAATTTGAAGTGATGCCTAGTCGTGTTACAACAGTTGTTGATAATCCCTCATCTGTTACTTTAAAGTGTAGTGATACTGAACTACTAAAGCTTACAACAACACTACCAAATGAGTATTTCTTAATTGGGTGTCGAGATACACAAAGATCTATTTCCGATGCTGGTTTTATGAGTGCTGATACTACATTTACAACAGATAGACTCTTTAGTATTTTGTATCATGTAGATAGTAATAAAGAGAATAATTCAGAGGGTGGGAATCAGACACTAGGAAACCATTATAAAGTAGCGATAGTACAAAAAAGCTATAAAACTACAATGGCTACACAGCCTGGTTTACGAGCAAACTTTGAAGATGTTTTTACTGTAGGTTCAACGATGGATACAACACATACTAAGCTTTATACAGGAAGTAACTCCGGTTATATAGTTAAAGTTGTGAGTGAAGATACAGAGGCTAGAACAATGACTTTTAGCATACAGATATAGGAGAAAAAGAGATGAAACAGTTTTTATATTATTTAGTAGTTATGGTGGTATTTAGTGCTACTCTTAGTGCAGCACCTGCAAGAGGTGGTCTTCATACATATACACAGCCTGATGGGTCAACTTTTCAAGCCTACTTAAAAGGGGATGCCTCTTTTCACTGGATAGAAAATGATTCTGGTGTAATCCTATTTAATCCAACAGATAGATACTTTTACAAAGCCGAAATAGATGTAAAAAATGGAAAAATTTATAGAACACCACAAAGAGTTTCTCAAACTCCAGAGGGTGTAATGCGTTTACAAAATGCAGCACAGAGAACTCTTCTTTCAGAGGAAGAGCGAGAGACACTGATAAAGCTTTATAAAGAATCAAAAAAAGGGCCACACCCTCGCTAATGGAAAGTACACTTCTTTATATTATTGTCGCACTAGGAATCTCTATAGTAGTAAATATTTTTCTTAAAAAGATAGGTATTTCGCAGATTATTGGTTATATTATTACTGGAACAATTATAGTATATGCCTTTGATCTTCGTGAAGCAGGACACTCTCATGAACTTGAGATGGTAGGCGAGTTTGGTATAGTCTTTTTGATGTTTACTATAGGACTTGAGATATCTTTGGCAAAGATGGGAACGATGAAAAAAGAGATCTTTGGTAATGGTTTAATGCAAGTTGGTTTTACAACTGTAGTCGTTTATATTGCAGCTCACTATATTTTTATGCTTGATTCTATTTCCTCTATTATTATCTCTTTAGCCTTTTCTCTCTCCTCTACAGCCGTAGTGTTAAGTTATCTTAAAAGTTCTAAAGAGATTTATACCCCATATGGTCAAAATTCTACTGGAATTCTTATCTTTCAGGATATTGCAGTTATCCCAATTTTAATTCTTATTGGATTTTTAACAAATGAGGGAGATGAGAGTGTAGCAACTATTTTAATGCATACAATCGTCTCTGCCATAATAGTTGTTGGACTTCTCTTTGTAGTTGGGAAAAGACTTGTAACCTGGCTACTTCACTTCTCGGCTTCATCTGAACTCGATGAACTCTTTATGGGTTCTGTTCTTTTTATTGTTGTTGGTGCTTCACTTTTTGCTTCATCCATGGGGTTCACTTACTCTCTTGGTGCTTTTGTAGCAGGAATGATTATAGCTGAGACCAAGTATCATCATAAAGTTGAGTCAGAGATAGCACCTTTTAAAGATATTTTACTTGGAACATTTTTTGTAACAGTTGGAATGAAGATAGATATAGATATGTTTGTATCAAATATCGCTCTTATAGTAGGTCTTTTTACACTTATACTTATCTTTAAAACATTAATTATCTTCCTTTTATTACGTTTATCATCAAATAGTGCAACATCGCTTAAAAGTGCACTTTCTCTCTCTCAAGTTGGAGAGTTCTCGTTTGTTATTTTCGCCGTTGCCTCTGCTGGAAATATTCTTGATAAAGATTTAGTGAGTCTTTTAGTGTTGGTAGTTATTTTCTCTATGATAGTAACCCCATTTTTTATTACACGGATTAATGATTTTGTAGAGAAGATTATAAAGAGTAAAGATATTGTAACAGATATGACCTCTCTCGCATCGAGACAGGACCATGTTATAGTATGTGGTTATAGTGTAGTTGGAAAGTTCGTCACAAAGCACTTAGAGGAGTTAGATGCTCCTTTTATAGTTGTAGACAACTCAAACAAGCATGTAAAAGAGGCTCTAAATGAAGATATAGAAGCTTATTTGGGAGATGCCTCAAAAAGTTCTATTTTAAATGCACTTAATATTGAAAAAGCATCATCAATTATTGTAACACTCGATAATATAGATAAAAAAAGATTAATCTGTGAAGCAATTTTGAAACACTCATATAATGCAAATCTTATTGTCAAAGTTGTCTCTTTAGAAGAGAAAAAAAAGCTAGAAGATCTTAACATAACAGTCGTTGTTGATGGCAAAGTTGAGGTTGCTAGAGTACTTGTTGAGAGAATGATAACTTGTCAACTTAAATACACTTAAATAAACATTTATCATTTTAAAGATATACTTGGTGTATGAAAGAATATATAAGTATTAATTATCATCATATTTTAATAGAAATGCTTCTAAAGGCAACTGTTGTTGGTAGTTTAGCAGTTAATATACTTACTCCTGTACTTCTTAGTGCTATTCTTATTGATATCATAGAGCATAAATATTTACTTTTTTGGATTAGTGTAAATGTTATAATATTTATACTTAGAGTCTCTCTTATACATAAAACAAAAGAGGCCAATAAGTTAAGAGATAAGAGTGTCAATAGATGTTTATCTTATACTTTTTGGCTTATATTTATAAGTTCCCTCTTACATGCTGTAGCACTTATCTATAGTTCTTTATATGTCTCAGATTTACAGTTACTCTTTATCGCTGTTATCACCATCTCTCTTGTCTCTGGTTCAATTGCAACCTTGGGAAGTATTTATCATGCTTTTGCAATTTATGTGATTAGTAATCTTCTTCCTATTTGGGGTTTATTCCTTTACAAGGGAGGTGAAATTTTTTACTCCTTTTCTTTAGCTGTTTTTGTATATATGTTTGTAATGTTAAGAAATGGGTATGTTATGTACAGTGCTCTTGTTGAGAATATTATGCTAAAAGAGACACTAGAGCAGAGGGTTAAAGAGTCTACTACAATTATAGAGGATATGTTAGGAACATCGATGATTATGGTGGCATTTCAAGATGAGCAAGGCATTATGACAGATATGAATCAAGCTGCCCTTGATCGTTTTGGGTATGATTCTAAAGCGGAGATAGTTGGGATAAGTATGCTTAACTTTATTCCTGAAAAATCTATTCCTATTGTACAAGAAGCTCTGAAACATGAGTCATCCGAACCCTACGAACTTATTATGAAAAAGAAAGATGGAACAGAGTTCCCAACACTTATTAGTGCGAAATATGTACTGATAGATTCTCAAAGAATTAGAATGACAACGATGATGGATTTAAGTGATTTAAAAGAGAAAGAAAAATTATTGCAACAGCAGTCTCGTTTAGCCCAGATGGGTGAGATGATAAGTATGATAGCACATCAGTGGCGTCAACCGCTGAGTGCAATTAGTGCAACGAGTACTGCTATGATACTTCGAACAAAATTAGGTACAATAGATAATGAGTATGTAGAGGAGATGTCAAATAATATCTCTGGATATGCAACACACCTAAGTGAAACTATAAATGATTTTAGAAACTTTTATAAGCCAAATAAGGAAAAGATAGAGATTAGTTTAGATACTCTTTTTGAATCTGTCTATAGTATTATAAAAATTTCTCTCAAAAAACATAATATAAAACTTATACAAGAGTTACACTCAAAGGAGGAGACTCTCTCTTATGCTAATGAATTAAAGCAGGTACTCCTTAACCTTATTAAGAATGCTGAAGATATTTTGATTGAAAGAGAGATAGAAAATCCATATATTATTATACATACATATACAGATAAAGGAAGAAGATTCTTGGAAATTAAAGATAATGGTGGTGGTATTGACTCTTCAATTATAGATAAAATTTTTGATCCCTACTTCTCTACAAAAAAGAAAAAAGATGGAACAGGTTTAGGGTTATATATGAGTAAAGTTATCGTTGAAGATCACTGTAATGGTGTTTTAAGTGTTGAAAATACTGAGGAAGGAGCCATGTTTTGTATAGAACTTGGGACTGCTTAGGGAGATCGTTTTGCAAAATTTAAAAGAGATAGTAAAAATAACAAAAAAACTAAAACTACTTTATGTCGAAGATAATGAGAATGCAAGACTCTCTACCTTAGGTATTCTTGAACAGTTTTTTGATCGGATTGTTGTTGGTGTTGATGGGGTTGATGGCTTAGAAAAGTTTAAAGAGGGTGATATAGATCTCATCATCACAGATATAAATATGCCAAAATTAGATGGCTTAGAGATGCTTAAAGAAGTTAAAAAGATAGATCCTACCGTTGTAAGTCTGATCTTTTCAGCATATACTGAATCAACTTACTTTATAGAGAGTATAAAGATCGGGATAGAGGGCTACCTTATAAAACCAATTAACTTTGAGCAGTTTATCGGTGTTATTACAAAAGCTGTAGAAAATATTGAAGCGGCTAAGAATAAACTTTTTCTTGATCAGTATAAAGATATTGCAGATCAAAGTTCTATACTCTCTATAATTGATACTAATGATGTACTTACCTATGTAAATAGCGCATATTGTGAGATATCAGAGTATGCAAAAGAGGAACTTATAGGAAGTGATTATCATAAAATGATGCTTCTTGAGCAGGATAGAAAAATAAGAGATGAAATAAATAAAACTCTTAAAATAGATAAAAAAGTTTGGAAAGGTATTATAAAAAATATTACAAAAACTGGAAAAGCTTACTATCTAGATAGCACAATTAAACCTATATTAGACGAGAGAGATAACATACTCGAGTATATAGCACTAAGACATGATGTAACAGCTATTATGAGTCCTATGAAGCGATTAGAAGACCTTATTGATAGTGCATTAAATCCCATTGTTGTTTTGATAAGAATAGAGAACTTTGATGATATAGAGAATTTTTATCCTGAAAAAGTACTTCATGAAATAGAGGAAGTATTTTCAAATAAACTTTTAAAACTTATGCCTGAAGAGTTGTCTTTTAAAAGTATTTTTCGCTTAAATCATGGAGAGTATGCCTTTGCAAAAGATAAGAAAAATTGTCATTTAGATGATAAAGAGCTTGAAAAAAGCCTTAAGCTCTTTCAAGCTAATGTAGAAGAGGCTCATATGAGTATAGGAGATTTAGATTATGATGTTTCTATTTTAATTAGTATCTCTTATGGGGAAGAGGTTCTTGAGAATGCACGATATGGCTTACAAAACTTAATAGTGACAAAACATAACTATATCTTAGCAAATAATTTTGCACAAAATGAACACAAAGAGGCAGAACAAAATCTTAAAGTTTTAAAAATGGTTAAAACAGCAATTATAAATAGAAAAATTATCTCTTATTTTCAACCTATAGTAGAGAATGCTACACAAAAAATTGTAAAGTATGAGTCCTTAGTGAGATTAGTTGATGAGGAAGACAATGTAATATCACCTTTTGTTTTTTTAAATATAGCAAAAAAAGGAAAGTATTACAATCAGATAACATCCATGGTGTTAGATAACTCTTTTGCCGCACTTTTAAAGACTGATGTAGATATCTCTATGAATATTTCTGCCTTAGATATTGAAAAATCAGTCACAAAAGAGAAGATACTATCTCTTCTTGAGGAGCATAAGGAACATGCACATAGAGTAGTTTTAGAACTTCTAGAGGATGAAGAAGTAAAAGATTTTGATCTTATTAAAGAGTTTATTGTTAAAGTGAAAAGTATGGGTGTTCGTATAGCTATAGATGATTTTGGATCAGGGTATTCTAGTTTTGAAAGACTGTTAGAGTATCAACCTGATATCTTAAAACTTGATGGTAGTTTAATTAAAGATATTCTTACAAATAAGTTTTCTCTCTCTATAGTTAAAACAATGGTAGGTTTTGCAAAGGAGCAAAATATTCAAGTAATAGCAGAGTATGTTGAGAATGAAGCGATTTTTAATCTTTTAAAATCGCTTGGAGTAGATTACTCACAAGGGTATTACTTTGGTAAACCGTGTGAGCTTTAGAAGTGTTTAGTTTCCACGACTTCCAGGTTTTATAGCTTCACTACCATCTTTACATAGAGGACAGGCATCTGGTGCATACATCTCAAATGTAAAATCAGCTAAAGCAAAAAATGGAATATCAGTTGGAAGTTTACAATTAGGTTTTGTCTCGATGTCAGAGTTCTCATGTTTACAAAAACCACGGTTAGCCAGTGCTGCTGCACCAACTATCTTTCCACCAAGTGCCTCAACAGCACGAGCAGCTTCCATAGCAGACCCACCTGTTGTAATGATATCTTCACACATAAGAACTTTTTCATCTTTAGCAACTTCAAAACCACGTCTGATAGTCATAACACCATCAACACGCTCAGCAAAGATAAAACGTACATCAAGAGCAGTTGCTAATGCAAAACCAGCAATAAGACCACCAAGTGCAGGAGCACAAACTGTATCTATCTCTAGGCCACTTTCTTTAATTTGAATAGCTAAAGCCTGAGCCAAAACTTTTGCAGTTTTTGGATCTTCTAAAACCTTTGCAGATTGTAGATAAAACTGAGAGTGATTCCCTGAGCTTAATTTAAAGTGCCCCTCTAAAAGAGCATCTGCATCCATGTATATTTTTTTAACATCCATCATTAAACCTTTAAAATCTCTTGTTCTTTCTCTTTTAAAGTAGACTCGATTGTTGCGATAAACTTATCTGTAGTCTTTTGAATCGTATCTTGTGCAGCTTTAGACTCATCTGCTGTAATCTCTTTCTCTTTTTCAAGTTTTTTGATTTTATCATTTGAATCACGTCTATCATTACGGATAGATACTTTTGCATTTTCACCCATCGTTTTCATCTGTTTTACAGACTCTTTACGTTGTTCTACTGTCATAGGTGGGAAGAAAAGTTTGATTTGATCTCCATCATTATTTGGGTTTACACCAATATTTGCAGCTGCAATAGCAGATTCAATATCTTGTAAAAGATTTTTTTCCCAAGGATTTACAACTATTGTTGTTGCATCAGTGGCTATAACTGAACCAACTTGATCAAGAGGTGTGGGTGTTCCATAGTAGTCAATTTTTACATTATCTAAAACACTTATAAGAACTTTTCCAGTTCGTAGTGTTTTGAAATCGCGGTGCATATGGTCAACGCTACCTTGCATTTTAGTGTTACAGTTGTCAAAAATTTCGTTTAACATATTTTTTCCTTAGGGTATGAAAATTTAATGATGTAATTGTATCGAATCTATTTTAAGATTGAGTAAAGAGAGAGGAGTTTGTGGCGTTTAAGCCGACAAACTATTTTGTTGTGTTTGTTTCTACGGAAGTTGTAGAAGTAGGAAGTGTTACTGCAACTGGTGCAACAACATTTGTATCTTCAATCATATCATCAATTACAGATGCTTGTGCTGCTTGAGAGTACATATAACCTAAAGTGATAGTATTCACTACAAATAAAAATCCTATAGTAAAAGTAGCCTTTGTTAAAAAACTAGCAGGACCTTTTGCTCCAAATACAGACTCATTTGAGCCACTGTATGCACCAAGACCAATGCTTGAGCTTTTTTGTAATAAAACAGCGATTACTAAAATAATCACTAAAACAATTTGTACAATAAGTAAAAGACTAGTTGTCATATATAGATTCCTATATTTTAAAGTGGCGAATTATATCTAAAAAAACTTTATATCGCTATTAACTTAACTTAAATAAAATAATCTCATTATAGTAAGAAGAAAAAAAGGGTATAATTTCATAAATTATATTGAATGGTGAAGTATGAAAAATTTTAAAATAATAGCAATTTTACTTATTGTGATCTTTGTATCCTTGGAAGTATTTGTTTTAGATTCATCTCCAAAAATAGAGAATGAAAAACCTATAGTAACTGTGAGTACATTTGCTCTTTATGATGTGACAAAATATATAGCAGGAGAGAGTGTCTTTGTAAAGAATATTCTTCCTTTTGGTACAGATCCGCATAGTTTTGAGCTAACACCAAAAATAATGGCAGGGATTGAGAAAAGTACTTTAGTCTTCTATAGTGGAGCAGGACTAGAACCGTGGATAGAAAAGATCCATTTTAAAGCAAAAACAGTTGATATGAGTCAATATGTTTCACTGAGAAAGATAGAAGAAGATGATGAACATCACCATGAACATCATGCTTCTCATGGAGGTTTAGACCCACACTACTGGTTAGATTTTGAAAACATGCAAAAAATTGCAACTAAAATAACAGAAGAGCTGATACTCCTATCTCCTGAAAATGAAAAACAGTATGTAGAAAAAAAAGATAGATATTTCTCAATGTTAAAAGAGTTAGATAATCAGTATAAAAGAGTACTCCTCTCTTGTAAAGTGAAAAATGTAATTTTAAACCATAATTCTATAGGTTATCTTGCAGGTAAATATAATTTTCACTCAGAATCTTTAAGTGGACTCTCTCCTGAGGCAGTTCCCTCTCCAAATGATATTAAAAGAATTCTTTTAGAAATTGAAAAAGATGGTGTAGATACAATTTTTTATGAGAATTTTGTAAATGCTAAAGTGATTGACTCTATCGCAAAAGATGCAGAGGTAAAAGTTGATGTACTTCAAACACTTGGAAATATTACAGCAGATCAAGCAGCTAAAAGTGTTACATATAAAGAACTTATGCAAGAGAACTTACTGAAACTCTCTAAGGCTATGCAGTGCAACTAAAGTTTAAAGTTCCTATCTTTGATGTGAAAAACTTGAGCTTTAGTGTACGAGGTCAAGATATCCTTTCAAAAATATCATTAGAGATATATAATGGTGAGTATGTTGCTATTATAGGTCCAAATGGTGGAGGAAAAACAACACTGATTAGAATGCTTTTAGGCTTAGAAAAACCAACTAGTGGGGAAGTACGACTTTTTGGAAAAAAACTAAAAAACTTTAACGAGTGGCATAAAATAGGCTTTGTACCGCAACGTGCTTCTCATGTAGATGCAAATTTTCCTGCAACAGTAGAGGATATTGTAAACATGGGGAGAGTTGCTAAACGGGGTGTCTTTACAGGGTTTTCAAAAGAGGACTCACAGATGGTACACGATGCAATGAAGAAAATGGATATAGTTCAGCTTAAAGATAAAATGGTGGGGACTCTTTCTGGTGGACAGCGTCAGCGTACAATGATAGCTAGAGCCTTAGCATCTTCCCCTGAAATTCTTATCTTAGATGAGCCAAATACTGGTGTAGATGCTGTCTCACAACAGCGTTTTTATAAACTTCTCTCAAAGTTAAATAAAGAGGAGAATATCACTATCGTTTTTATTACTCATGATGTTGGGGTAATTGCAGATGATATAGGGAGACTTTTTACTATAAACCAAAAAGCCACGATCTGTAACAATCCAAAAGAAGCACTTTCCTGTGAAGATATGACAGAACTTTATGGCATAGAAGCACATCTGCTTCACAACCATAAACATGAGCATTAGGAGTAGATGAATGTTTGAAATGTTTGAATATGACTTTATGCAGCGTGCTTTTGTTGCAGGGTTATTTATCGCTGTTCTTGCTTCTATTAGTGGAACATTTATAGTTCTAAAACGCTACTCACTTATGAGTGAAACATTAGCACATTCTGCACTTGTAGGGGTTGCAGTAGGTTTAGTCGCAGGATACAATCCTTTATGGGTAGCGGTAGTGGTTGCTATCCTCTCTGCATGGCTTATTGAGTATCTCAGAAGTTCTTTCTCTCTCTACTCGGATGCTATCCTCTCGATAATTTTATCAGGCTCTCTAGCATTAGCTGTTATTATTGTCTCTTTAGGGGGAGCATTTAATAACTCCCTGTTCTCTTATCTCTTCGGTTCTATTCTCTCTGTAACAGATGAAGATGTTATTACTATAGTCATCTTTGGTAGTTTAGCTTTAGCCCTTTTACTTATGTTTAGTAAAGAGCTTTATTTTATAGCCTATGATGAAGAGGTAGCACAGACAAGTGGTATAAGAGTGAAACTACTTAATTTTTTATTAGTAACCGTAGTAGCTATCATTATTGCACTCTCAATAAGAGTGGTAGGAAGTCTGTTAATTGGAGCTTTGATGGTGATTCCTACTGCAGCAGCATTACAGTATAGAGTAGGCTTTAGAAATACTATGCTAATTTCTCTCTTTTTTGCGCTCTCTAGTGTGATTTTTGGAATGACACTTTCATATTACTTTTCCCTTCCCTCTGGTGCAACAATAGTTCTAAGTGTAATAGCTTTTTTTGTTATTTCGTTAGTTGTAAATAAAAAATGAAAATTAGTACAGAGTTCTCTAATCATGCACTAGAGTATAACTCGTATAATGTAATACAAAACAGTGTGATTAAAAAACTCTTGAATGATGTGGTGTCAGAGCCACAGCAGATCTTAGATCTTGGATGTGGAAGTGGGGCAGTTGTTCAGGCTATAGAGTGGAAGTATAGACACTTTACTGGAGTGGATTTTGCACCAGGTATGCTTGAGTTGCATCCAAAGTCTAAAAAAGTAGAGGCTATCTATGGAGACTTTAATGATGCGACACTTTTTGATACCTTACAAACATATGATTTTGATCATATCTTTTCAGCTTCAGCACTACAGTGGGCGGAGAGTTTAGAGGGAGTATTTAAAAGTATAGCTCTTTTAAATACTCCTGTCTCTTTGGCAATCTTTACAGCAGGTACCTTTAAAACGTTAAATGAGACAGCAGGACTTAAACCTCTCCTTCGTAATAAAGAGGAGATACAGAGGCTCTCAGAGCTATATTTTGATGCAAAATATGAGGTTGTAAGTTATAAGTTAGAGTTTGAGAGTGTAAGAGAGATGTTTCGTTATATAAAAGGAAGTGGTGTTAGTGGTTCAAGAAACTTACTAAGTTTTAAAGATATGAAACGATTAATGAAAGAGTACCCTTTAAACTACTTAGAGTTTGAAGTGGCTTTTATCTATAATGACTAATTTATCTCAGAAAGTATAATCTCTTTTTCTAGGTTATAAAGTTCATATCTTATGAACTTAAAGTTTTCACTATATTCAATATTCTCTAGTTTATAAAGCTCTTCTAAAACTCTAGCAGACTCTTGCCCTCGTTTAAAGTTAGCACTCAGTATACTCTGAATATCTGTACGGTTGAGTTCACTCTTTGAAGAGGCTCTGAGTACATCATTTATGCTATCGCGATACTTAAGGAGTTCTCGAGTCTCATTTACACGAGCTTTATGTCTGAGGTCTTTGAGTTGTCTGGAGAGTGTTTTGTTATTGTCTCGGTAACGCATAATGTCTTCTATGACACGGATACCCTCTTTTAAGCGGTTTATATTTGCATCAATCACCCGATAGAGTTCGGGTGAGAGTTCGTTCTTAGTCATCGTTACCGAAGATTCCAAAAAGTTGTAATAGTGCAGTAAAGATATTTAAAAAGTCTAAGTAAAGAGCGATAGCTCCATCAATTGGTGTTTCATAAGCTCCACACATAATATTTTGAGTATCAAAAATAACTAAGATACTAAATAAAATAACAATAGCTCCTGAAAGGATAACATGTATTAAAGGGTTACCAAGAAAGATATTTAGAATAGAAAAACCAATGATTACAACGAGTGCAATCATAAGAGGTTTTCCATAACTTGTAAAGTCTTTCGTTGTTTTAATAGCATAGAAGCTCATCGCACCAAAAACTACAGAAGTCATAGCAAAAGCATTTCCTATGATAGAAGCTCCTCCACTCATCCCAAGTGTTCTAGCTAAAAGAGGTGCAAGCATAAGTCCCGTCATAAAAACAAAACCAAACATTACCATTAAATTGATTCCTGGTTTGTTCTTTACAAATTGAAGTCCTATTAGAAGTCCAATCTCTAAGAAAAAGAGAGGCCAGAAATTTACAGCAATAGTTCCAGCTAAAGGAACACCAACATAAGCACCAACAGCACCTGCCATCATAGAAGCAGCAAAAAGTTTATAAGTCTCTTTTACAAAAGAAACTATTTGAGTTTCACTACGACTACTACTTTCATATGCATAAGAGTTACCTCTTGCATAATCACGATCATATAATCCCATTTTAATTCCTTTATTATATCTATATAAGATATTTGTTTATGTATAGAATTTTATAGGTAAAGAGTTAATCAACAGCAACATAAATAAGCTTACATATAATAGAATTGATAATATATGTTTTATTGTCATAAAAATATAATAAAATATTTTATGCACGATAGTAACAATAAGAGAAGCTTTAAACTCTTTTCATGATTTAAGCGATATTTAAGCAATACAACCCTATAATTCCCATCCACAAACAGAGACACCTTGTTTAAAACAGGTTACGAACTTTTCGAGTTGAAGAGTTAAGAGAATGTTTGAG
>JAMORO010000016.1 GCA_027063505.1 Sulfurimonas sp. | reverse complement strand
AACTTAAAAGAGTTTTCAACATCTGCAGACCGTTTTGAAGGTGCAAACCTTCTTTGCCCTGGTTGTGCACACTCTATCATTGTTCGTGAAGTTCTAAACGCAACAAATGATGACTTAATTCTTTCAGCATCTACAGGGTGTCTTGAAGTTTGTACTGCTGTTTATCCATATACATCTTGGGATGCTTCTTGGATTCACATCGGTTTTGAAAATGGTTCTACTGCTGTTTCAGGTGCTGAAGCAATGTATAAAGCACTTAAAACAAAAGGTCGCCTAAAGCAGCCTGATCGTAATCCAAAGTTCGTATCTTTTGCAGGTGATGGTGCTTCTTACGATATCGGTTTTCAGTGGATTTCTGGTTGTATGGAGCGTGGTCATAATATGATGCATGTTGTTCTTGACAACGAAGTATATGCAAATACTGGTGGACAACGTTCATCTTCTACTCCTATCGGTTCATCAGCAACAACATCTCCTGCTGGACGTGTAAGTTATGGTGAAAAGAAAAACAAAAAAGATATGGTAGCTATTATGGCTTCTCATGGTATCCCTTACTCTGCACAAGTTGCTCCAAACAAATGGAAAGACATGGTGAAGAAAATTCAACACGGTATGGCAGTAGATGGTCCTGTGTTTATCAATGCAGTATCTCCTTGTACAACTGAGTGGAAATTTGATCCTAAAGATACTATGGCTCTGACTGATCTTTCAACTGATTCATTAGTGTTCCCACTTTATGAAATCATTGATGGACATGAACTTAACATTACTTATAGACCAAAAAATGTTGTTCCTGTTGAAGAGTATCTAGCAGCACAAGGACGTTTTAAGCACCTTTTTAAAGATCAGTATAAACATATGATCAAAGAGTGGCAAGAGCGTGTAGATGCTAACTGGGCATACCTAAATAAACGTGAAGAAGCTCGCGTTTAAAGGATTCCAGCTTTGGCGCAATTTGCGTCCAACTCAGACACGGCATACTTCAGTATAGCCTTAGTCTGAGTTAAACACAACTTACACCAAATCTAAAACTTCTAATTTTCGTATATAATATTCATGTGCTACTCGGATGTGTGGCTTTAGCCTCACTAAAAGCTTTAACACTCATATAACTTCTTTATTTCAAAAAAAAATCAACCTATTTCGCTAAAATACTTGTAATTAAAATTAAGGATATCTTTATGCCATTATTAGACTCTTTTACAGTTGACCACACTATCATGCCTGCTCCTGCAGTTCGTAAAGCTAAGGGGATGAAGTCTCCTTCTGGGGATGCAATCACAGTATATGATCTCCGTTTTTACAAGCCAAATGTTGATAAAATGGATGGTCGTGGTATTCATACCCTAGAACATCTTTTTGCTGGGTTTATGAGAGATCATTTAAACTCTAAAAAAGTTGAGATTATTGATCTTTCACCTATGGGGTGCCGTACTGGTTTTTATATGTCAGTTCTTGGAACTCCTGATGAAAAAAAAGTTGCTAAAGCTTGGAAAAAATCTATGAAAGATGTTTTAAAAGTAAAAAGTGAAGCAGATATTCCTGAATTAAATATTTATCAGTGTGGAACGTATAAAATGCATTCACTTAAAAATGCTAAAAAAATAGCAAATGATATTCTTGCAAATAAAATTGGGATTATGGATAACAAAAAACTGACTCTTTCAAAGAAAAAACTTAAAGAGATTAACGGTTAATGTTAGTTCTAGTACCAATGAACTCAGATGAAGTTCAAGAGGCAGAAATTACAAAAGTATTTGAGGTGAAAATATGGGCACAACTTCGTATAGAAGAGGGTGAACTTGTTGAAGTACTTCATAATGAAAAATTCGATGGGTTTAATAACTGGAGTGAAGCAGTTGTTGTGCAAAATGATGCTGAACCAGTAATGGATTTTATGAATATGTCTATGATAGTTTTAGTAGCACATACTCAAAAAACTATAGATGAAATAGTAGAAGCATATCTTTTCCGTGAACTTCACGATTTAGCCTATTAGGATTGACAATGGATTTGAAACAGTTTTTAGAACTTTTTAATCCATATCCTGGAAATAATTATCTACAGGTTACTGATGAAGTAGATGCTACTACAGATGCATTATACAAGTTAATGGAGAGTGTGGATGGTGTTTTAAATCTAGTACTTTATTCTCAAAGTGAATTAGATCTAAAAGAAAAATTTCCAGATGCGAATATTCAGTATATTAAAAACTTTACACAAGCCTTTAGAGTACTTCCTCGAACAAATGATATTGTTATTTTTAAAGATGTTTTTCATCAGCATACAAATCAAAAAGGTATATTGAAAATCGCATATGCAACTCTTGCAAATGCAGCAGAGATAATCATAATGCAAAAAAAAGGAACGATGAATATAGAAGAGACACTGAACATCTTAGAAGAGTTTGAGTTTCGTTCACAAAACTATATTGATGTTCTTCCTGAGTATGACCTTGTTATGGCAAAAAAGCTTCATATGTGGGGTAATGGTCTTTGAGTAATACTTTTGATGATGCATTGCACTCTTTAAAACTCAGTGAAGATGGTTCCTATACTGCATACTCAAAAGAGTATGATGAACACTATCACTCAACTAAAGACGGAGCATTAGCTGAATCATTAAAAAAACATGTTATTCCTGCTTTTAGTGTTATAGTTAGTGAAGAAGTAAATATCCTCGATATATGCTATGGACTCGGTTTTAACACTTTAGCAACACTTCTCTATGTAAAAGAGAACTTTCCAGATAAAAAAATAAATATATACTCTCCTGAACTAGATGCTTCCCTTGTAAAATCTTTAGAGTATTTTACATATCCAAAAGAGTTTGAATCTTTTAGAGAAGTTATTACAACCTTAAGTAGTAAGGGGATTTATAAGAGTGGTAATCTTTATATTGAAGTTTATTTAGGAGATGCAAGAGAGTATATTAAAAAGTTTCATAATAAATTTGATATAATTTATCAAGATGCATTTTCTCCATCATCAAATCCTATTCTTTGGACACAAGAGTATTTTGAAGATATTAAAAAAGTTATGAAGTCTGATGCTATTTTAACAACATACTCTATAGCCCTTAAAACGAGGCTAGCACTTTATAACAATGGATTTATTTTGCATTTAAATGAGGGAGAGGGTTTTAGGGTCTCTACAGTAGCTGCTTTTAAAGAGCTTAAAGAGTTTAAAGTAGTTGATATGAAGCATAAGATATCATGCAATAAAGATATAGAGGCATTAAGAGATAGGGATTTATGAGATTAAAATTTTTACTATTTATTTTGGTGCTATATAAGCAAGTAATTGCCGAAGATTTAAGCCCTGATTTAGTAAAAAATGCACATTTAGCAAATTTAAATACACTGTTGATTTTTACATCACAAGATGGTTTGAGTTCAGGACAATACAACTTTACACATATTGGTGTTCAAATGAATATTTTACATCTGCCTTTTAAGGTACAGATAGAATCTAATACTAATTTAAACTTATTTTTTGTGGGAAATATTGGGTATAGTAGAACTTTTATATCTGATATAAAAATAAAAAAATCTATAGATGTTAGATTAGATATTGATAGTCATATTAGAACATATACCGCAGGTTTAGGTGCTGGTATTCGCTATAAAATTGCAAAAAAGTTTACATTCTCTGGAGGAATGGAGGTGATTTATTCTCGATCTGGAGTGAGTTTAAAAGCAACAGATAATAGCATAGGGGATGCTATAGAAGATTTTTTTAGACAAAATTATAATGATAATCTAAGCTATAAATTTTTTACAGAGTTAGAGTATAGACCTATAGTAGCAGAGTATAAGCCTTATGCTAAACTCTCTTATGAAGTTTATGAAACAAAATCTAAATTTAATTATGAAGAGTTGTCAAAATTTACTACAGCATCTAGTGTTATAAAACTTTCACTTGGTGTCGAGTCTGAACCACTCTATAATTTTGGTGTAAATTATATTACTCTTGAGACATACTTTAATGCAAATTATTTATCTGGAGTAGTGAGTGATGTAACACAACTTAATAAATTTGCTACATTTGGTGGAATATTTTATTATAATACACCTCAAAAAAAGTTTTGGTCTTCTCGTTATTATATTGAGGCAAGTACTGTACAAGAGAAAGGACTTGAGGGGTATAATTTTGGAATAGGGATGTCTTTAGCTTTTTAACTATTTATAAGTGTTAAAAAATCCTCACCATACTGTTCATACTTTTTCTCCCCTATGCCGTTTACCTCTAGCATACTCTTTTTATCGTGGGGTTTATCATTTGCTAAGTGTTTGAGTGTTTTATCACTAAAAATAATGTAAGCGGGGACTCCCATCTCACTTGCTAATTCACTACGTTTGATTCGGAGTTCTTCAAAGAGCTCTTCATCATAATCAAACTCTTTAGCCTGTTTTACTTTTTTCTCTCGTTCATTGATTATCAAACGAGATGATTTTATATCTACAAGTTTTAAAGATTTTAGCACTTCTATCGCATCATTTGTAAGTTTTAATACACTAAAATCTCCAAGAATGAGTATCTTGAGTTCAAGAAGCCGCTCTACTATGATAAACCACTCTTTTTTGCTAAGTGCCAATCCTATACCATACATGGAGAGTTTATCTGCTCCATTAGTAAGAATTTTTTGTTCACTTGAACCTCGTAAAATATCTATAACATAGTTCTTTCCAAAACCTTGGTCTGTTTTATATATGGCAGAGAGAATCATCTGTGCCTCTTTAGTTATGTCTTGGCGTTTATCATCACTACTTAGACAGTTGTCACATCTATCACTACATGAATCAAGAGTATCATCAAAGTACTCTGCGAGTTGTTTATGAAAACAGAGTTCACTTGTAGCATATTTGTATATTTGATCTATTTTTGTCTCTAAGTGACTCTTGTACTCTTCATTAGCTATGTCATGTAAAAAGCGTTTATGCAGAACTATATCCCCTGCATTAAAAAGAAGAAGGACTTCACTATCATCTCCATCACGACCAGCTCTTCCTATCTCTTGGTAGTAGTTCTCTTGAGACTTTGGCAGAGACATATGTACAACAAAGCGAATATCACTCTTGTCTATTCCCATACCAAATGCTATAGTTGCTACCATAATATCGACATTGTCATTGACAAATACTTTAAAGTTCTGCTCTCTTACATGTTGGGGGAGTCCTGCATGATACGCAAGAGATTTATAGCCACTCTGGTTTAAAAAGCTAGAGAGTTCTTCTGCTTTTTTACGAGAGCTTACATAGATAATACCTGACTCATTTTCATGTCGAAGTAGAAAGTTTTTGAGTTGAGCTTGTCCGTTACTTATTCGTCTTTGTGCTGAGATAAAGATGTTTTTACGAAATATTTTACCCTTAAGAACTTTAGGCTCATTAACTCGTAACTCTCTGAGTATATCATCTGTTACATTATCTGTACTTGTTGCAGTAAATGCGGCTATGGTTGTGTATGGAAAATTCTCTTTGAGGTTGCCTAAAGCACGGTAGTCATCACGAAACTCATGTCCCCACTGAGAGATACAGTGGGCTTCATCTATCACAAAAAAGTTTATGTTTAAGTTGTGTAAAAAGTCGAGAGTTTTACCATTGTTTAAACGCTCTGGTGATAGATAGAGAAATTTTAGGTCACCATTAACAGCCGCATACATGATCTCATCTACTTCTTCGTAGCTTTGAGCAGAACTTATCATCTGTGCATTTATTTTTTGTGCTTGAAGTGCTGCTACTTGGTCTTGCATAAGAGCGATAAGGGGAGATACTACTATAGTAATCCCCTCCATCATCATGGTAGGAAGTTGAAATACTAGAGATTTTCCACCACCCGTCGGTAGTATCATAAGAAGGTCTTGTCCATTTAAAATGGTATCAACTCCCTCCTCTTGTAAGTCACGAAAACTATTATGTCCGAAAATGTCTTTGAGCAGTCGATTTTTGATTGTTTATCCTAATGTAACGAAATGATTATAGTGATATTTTAATTGTAGTTATAAAAATATGGCAAAATGCAATGCTTTTTAAAAGCTTGCATTAATGGCATCGACTTGATCCCAAGAGAGTGAAGAACTTTTTGTTTGATGTGTAATGATATGAGAAACATAACGAGCAAACATATCTGTCTCTACATTTACCTTTGTTCCTTTCTTATAGCGTTTAAAGAGAGTCTCTTTCATCGTATGAGGTATGATGGTAAGACGGAAGGTGTCGGCATTTACATCATTTACTGTAAGACTTACTCCATCTATAGTGATGGAACCTTTGGGAACTATAAACGCTATATGCTTCTTATCTACTTTTATAAAAACATCATAAGAGTTTCCAAGATTTTTAATGTCAGTTATCTCACCAATAGCATCTATATGCCCTTGAACAACATGCCCCTCAAATCTATCACCCATCATCATAGCAGGTTCAATATGCACTTCATGTGTATAGTTTTCTATCACTAAATGCTTTTGAGATTCTGGGGAGAGTTCTACACTAAACCCATCTCCATTAACAGCAACAACAGTTAAACAAGCACCATTAATGGCAATACTATCACCAATGCCAGCTTTGAGTTTAGCTTTTATAGTGAGAGTAGAGCCTACAAAGCTCTTAACAGTGGCGATTTCTCTTATGAGTCCTGTAAACATTTTAAAAGACTATCTTGCCGTCTTCTTGAAGACCTTGGATGATACTTTTTGCTTTTTCATGTCCGGCATAAGCTGCTTTACGACATAAGTCAAGTGCTTTATCGTTATCTTGTTCACACCCTACACCTTGATCATATAAAAGACCGAGATTGTAGTATCCTTGGGCTAATCCACCCTCAGCCGCTTTATCAAAACAGATAAAGCATCGTGCATCATCTTGAGGTACACCGAGACCATCTTTATAGAGAACACCAAGGTTATTAAAGGCCTGTATATGACCACGTTTAGCAGCCTCTTCATACCAAAATGCAGCTTCACTATAGTTCTGCACACAACCAAGACCACGCTCTAGCATAAGAGCTACTTCATACTGTGCTGGTGGAACTTCTCGTTCTGCTGCTGCAAGGTGGAGTTCATGAGCTTTAAACTGGTCATGTTCTACACCACCAATACCATTCTCATAAAGAATAGCGAGGTTGAAAAGTGCATAAGGTTGTTTTGCTTCAGCAGCTAGAGTGTAGAGTTCTAGTGCCGCTTTTTCATTTTTTTCACACCCTTGAGCATTTTGGTACATAAATGCTAAGGAAGTTTGTGCAGTAGCATCTCCCTCTTTTGCGAGTTGTGAGTAGAGTTCAAGAGCTGTTTTATAATCTTTTGCATTGTAAGCTTGGTTGGCTTTATTTATCATTTTTATTCCGAGTCGTCATTTAGTATCTCCCTTTGGCTGAGCTTTAGCTCTTGTCGTTTTCTGTTCTTATATTTTGTCTAAAAGTTGTTTTATTGCCTTTTGCGGCAGCTTTTGCTTTTCGTATTTTCTCTAGTAGGTTATCTTTTACTTCTAAGTGTTCATTTCTAATTTTATGTTCATCACTACCATCAATGTTCTCATCATATTCAACAACTTCAGGTACATAATCTTTAAATAAATCATTACTCATCTTAAAAACCTTAACTAATTTAGTTTATATTATGCAAATGATACACAAAAATGATAAAATTCCATTTAAAGAAAAAGGGTTACTATGTAACTTTTAGCTAAATATTTCCACAAGCATATTCTCCAAACCACTTCTATGTGGCTTTACTGAGGGTTAAAAATCAGAATTCATCCTTGAATTTTTTTTGATTTTTAAAATTCGCTTTATGAAAACATTTAGTTAAAAGTTGGCAAGTGCTAAGAAGCAGGAGAGCAAAAATGAATTACGATGTAATAGTAGTAGGTGGTGGTCATGCAGGTGTTGAAGCTTCACTTGCAAGTGCAAGAATGGGGAATAACACTCTTTTAATCTCTATGCTCGCAGAAAATGTTGGAGCAACAAGCTGTAATCCTGCTGTAGGTGGTCTTGCTAAAGGACACTTAGTTCGAGAGCTTGATGCTCTTGGTGGAGAGATGGGACTTATTACCGATGAGGCTGGAATTCAGTTTCGTATACTTAATCAGACTAAAGGGCCTGCTGTTCGAGGAAGCCGTGCACAGATAGATATGGATAAGTATAGAGTTATAGCTCGTAATGTTATCTTAAACACTCCAAATCTTTCACTAGCACAGGAGACTGTTGAGTCGCTTGTGATAGAAAATGAAGAGGTGAAAGGTGTCAAAACTGATCTCTTAAATGAGTATAAAGCGTCTAAAGTTATTATCACTTCAGGGACATTTTTAAATGGTATCTTACATATTGGTGAGGTTCAAAAGCTAGGTGGTCGATATGGTGAAGAGCGAAGTGTTGGGCTTTCTGCTTCACTCAAAGAGGACGCTGGTTTAGAGATGGCACGGCTTAAAACAGGAACATGTGCGAGAATAGATAGTTCAACTATTGACTTTTCTGTAATGGAAGAGCAGGGTGGAGATGAACTACCTAGCCCTTTTTCGTTTAGAACAAATCGTGAAGAGTTTCGTGCAACTAAAAAGCAACTCCCTTGTTTCATCGCTTATACAAATGAACTGACACATGAGATTATCTCCTCTAACTTCTACCGTGCACCACTCTTTACAGGACAAATCGAAGGGAAATCTCCTCGTTATTGTCCTAGTATCGAAGATAAGGTAAGTAAATTTGCTGAGAAAGACAGGCATCATCTCTTTATAGAACCACAAACGATGGATAATACGGAGTGTTATATAAATGGCCTTTCAACATCTCTTCCACCAGAAGTCCAACGTGATATGATTCACTCAGTTATGGGTATGGAAAAGGCGAAAATAGTTCGTTATGGTTATGCTATTGAGTATGACTTTGTTGATCCACGAGAGCTTAGACACTCTCTCGAGACTAAAAAGATAAAGGGTCTCTACTGTGCAGGTCAGATAAATGGAACAACTGGATATGAAGAGGCCGCAGCTCAAGGTCTTATGGCTGGGATAAATGCAAGTCTAAGCCTTCAAGATAAAGAACCGCTGATACTTAGACGTGATGAGGCTTACATCGGTGTTCTTATAGATGACTTAGTTACAAAAGGAACTAACGAGCCCTATAGAATGTTTACTTCCCGTGCAGAGTATAGACTTCTCCTTCGTGAAGAGTCGGCAGATACTAGACTTGGAAAATATGGTCATGAACTTGGTCTTATAAGTGATACAGAGTATGAGAGAGTAAAGAAAAAAGATGAAGAGATTCGTTATGGAGCACAGTTGTTAGAAGATACTAAGTTTACTCCAAACAAAGAGTTTAATGCACTTTTAGCCGAGATGGATGAACAACCACTTAAGGATGTCTCAACGGCACAGCAACTTGTAGCTCGTAAAACTTTTGATGTAGAAAAGATGCTTAAAATAGTTCCAGAGTTAGCAAAGTTTGATGAGTACATCAAAGAAGAGATCCTAGTAGAGGGTAAATATGCTCGTTATATAGATAAGCAGAGTCAAGAGATAGAACGTATGAAAAAATACTTGAAGATAGCTATTCCAGAGGGATTTGATTTTACTGTTGTGAGTGGTTTGAGTAAAGAAGTTCAAGAGAAGTTAAAAAGTTTTGCACCTCCAACACTTCAAGCAGCTATGAACATCTCAGGAATAACTCCAGCAGCTATAGAGATACTTCATATATATATAAAAATGGCAAAGAGAGATGCAAAAAATGACAAATAAATTTGTAAATACTCCCTATACTAAAACATACTATTATGCACATACTGGGCATAGAATAGGACTTGATAGATTTCGTAGAGCAGTAGCAATACTTAATGGACTAGATGAAGATATAACACTTCTTACATCAGATTATCGTATTGCACAGATTGCTCGTGAGTTCGGTATAGAGAAATGTGTTGGACTTGATGTTGTTAGAAATATTCCTCAAATTGCAAATAATGGAGATAGACTTATTTTTGATTCTGATGAAGCGAATCCTATTATGATTGAAGATATGAAAGAGTATTTTTCTGCTTTTATACCTATAAAAAATAACTCTATTGCTATTGAAGAGAAGTTTTTAAATGCAAATGAAGAAAAAAGTATCAAAATATCCTACTTTTTTGGTGATGATGATTATGAAAAAGATTTAGAGAAAAATATTGATTTTGTTGCGGGATTAGATATCTATTTACAACTTGGCTTTTACTATTTTTTAGATTATGAAGCGATGTTAGAGAAAAAATTTCCAAATCATTTTGAGTTTGAAGAGTATGATGAGATGATTATGAAAACAGAAATTTTAATCACTTGCTCTCCTCAATCAGTCATAGATTCACTGGCTTCAGGTGGAAGACCCATATATGTACAGAGAGAAGATTATATAACGGATTATAACAGTAGATTTGAAGAATGGAATGTCCCAATAGTCAATGAGTATGATAAAAATCACTTAAATGTGATAATAAATACTATTTCTCAACGAAACTATGTAAAATTGACACAAAATGATAATAAAATTATTGAATTAATAAAAGAGAGCTTAACTTTATAATTAACATATATAGTTTAGTATATAATTACATGCAAATTTCACAATAAGTGAGTAAATATGAAAGATTCTAGTCGTAGAGGTTTTATGGGAAAAGCATTTGGTGGTGTAGCAGCAGTTGGTGCTGTAGCTTCACTCTTTGCTATGAAGAAGTCTTGGGATCCACTTCCAAGTGTTAAGGCCGCAGGTTTTACTACTCTTGATATGTCAGCATATAATGAGAATGAACTTGTTACAGAAAAATGGAGAGGGAAGCCTATTTTTGTTCTTAAGTATACAGCAGATATGATTGCTAAACTTGATGAAAAACAGAAAGGTCGTACTATTGTAGTTGGTAGTGATCACTATATGGTAAACCTTGGTTTATGTACTCACCTTGGTTGTATTCCAAGTTATGATAATGCTGAGAAAACATTTCTTTGTGCTTGTCATGGTGGTATGTATGACTTTACTGGTGATGTAACAAAAGCACCACCACCACGTGGACTTGATATTCCTCCTTTTAAAATAGATGGGAATGCATTGGTTCTGGGTGAAGAAGGTCCTGAGTATAAAAAGATGAAAGAAACTGGCGTTACGCTTTAATTTAAAGGGAAATAATGGCACATTTTACAAAAGCTACAAGTATTAAAGATTGGTTAAACCAACGTTTAGCAATCGAAAAAGTCGAAAAGGTAATGATGTCGGAGTATTGGATTCCGAAAAATATTAACTTTTTATGGGCAATGGGGATGGTTTTAGTTATCACTTTTGCACTGTTATTAGTTTCAGGAATTTTCTTACTAATGTATTACCAACCAAATGTTAACACTGCATTTGATAGTGTAAACTATACTATTATGCGTGAGGTTGATTTTGGTTGGTTATGGAGACATGTTCATGGTGTTGCGGCATCTGTTGTTTTCTTAATCATATACATTCATATGTTTACAGGTATCTATTACGGTTCTTATAAAAAAGGTCGTGAAATGATCTGGATCTCTGGTATGCTTCTTTTTGTTGCATTTTCAGCAGAAGCATTTTCAGGATACATGTTACCATGGGGTCAAATGTCTTACTGGGCTGGTATGGTTATTACTAACCTTTTTGCTGGTGGTTCACTGCATGCAGATGGTCTTGTTGAGTGGATTCGTGGGGATTATGTTCCTGCTCAAGCATTCTTAACTCGTTTCTTTATGTTACATGTACTTCTTATACCAGTTGCTATCATGGGTCTAATCGGACTTCACTTTGGTGCACTTCGTATTCCACATGTTAATAATCAAGATGGTGAAGATATTGATTTTGATGTAGAAGCAGACAAATACCTTAAAGGTGATAAAGCAGGATCTAAAGTAATTAGATTTGCAAATGACTTTATGGCTAAAGATATGATGGTAGTTGCATTCTACTTAGTATTTTTCTTCTACTTAGTATTTTATCACTACGGTTTTGCTATGGATGCAGTTAACTTTGATCCTGCTGATGGTCTTAAGACTCCAGCACACATCTATCCTGAGTGGTATTTCTTATGGTCTTACGAGATCTTACGTCCGTTCTCAACTGATATTGGTCTAATGGCATTTGCATTTGCACAAGTTATTTTCATTATGCTTCCATTCTTAGATAGAAGTCCAAACACTGTTCCAGCATCACGTCGTGGTCTGTTTAAATACTGGTTCTGGGCAATGTTAGTTGATATGATCGTACTGACAGCTATGGGTAAACTACCACCAGAAGGTATCTTTAGTACTATCGGTTTAGTTGCAGCATTAACATTCATTGGGTTATGGATACTACTTCCAATAATCACAATGATGGAAAAAAAGGCTTAGGGGTAAAAAATGAAAAATAAAGAACCATTAATATTAGTTGTTGTAATAATTTTTACTCTTGTAACTTATTACTTAGTTGAGCCATTTGCTCACTCACAAATGCACAAGCATGTTGAGAGTGAACACTTCGCTTATGCAGATTTACCAGCACCAACAAAAACTGGTGATGTAGCTCGTGGTCAAGAGTTAGTTCTTGGTGCTGCTGCATGTACTGGTTGTCACGGAATAGAAGCTGCTGGAATGCCAGCTCCTATGGATGCTGTAACAGCTGCTGCTTCTTATGGTGTTAACCCACCAGACTTAAGTAATGCTGGTTTAGTATATGATGCAAAATTCTTAACAGATTTAATCAAAAATCCTGCTCATGCACTTATGGTTGAGCATAAATTTGATATAAACAAAGGTCAAATGCACCCAATGGTTCCATTTTATGGAGCAGGTGGAGATATGGATCAAGAAGTTGCTGATATGGTTGCTTACTTAGTGTCAATCGCACCTAAGGCAGAAGATTTAACACCAGCAATGGCGTTTGAGACTGCTTGTGGTAGATGTCACGCTGTTCATTATGAAAAATGGACACAAATTGGTTCAAAACCTATGTTTAAAAAGAAACAAGATGAGTTAGCATTTGATACTCAAGTACTTGACTATCAAGACTCTTTAAAAGCTTATATGGGTAAATTACCACCAGATTTAAGTATGTATATCCGTTCACGTGGTGAACACTTTATATCTACTTTTGTTGAGAACCCTCAAAACTATCTTGCAGGAACTGCAATGCCACGTGTTGGTGTAACTGCTGAGTCTGCTGAGAAAGTTATTGAGTACCTTGAAGACTCTGGAGATACAAAACGTCACGAACGTGAAAGTATAGGTGTAAATGTTATGCTTTACATGCTAATCTTTGTGATTTTTGCTATCCTTTGGAAAAAACAAGTATGGCGTGACCTTCACTAAATACTTTCTAAGATAACTGGTTAAACCCAGTTATCTTAAACTACTATCTGCTATAATCTCTCTTATGAGATTTAGAAAATTAAAAAAACAATCAAAACAAAACAATCAAAACAGAGACAAAACTCTTGCCATAAAGTATGCAAATAGTGTAGATAAAATTAAAGCATTTATTACCGATATGTTTATGATATATGCACCTATTTTATATCTAATTACTTATGTAGTAATGGATGGCAAAGATGAATTCCAAGCATCACAGCTAGCACCTCTTGTCGGGGTTACTATTTATGGGCTTATATATGCTACTTTGATATCAAAATTTGGACAAACACCCGGTAAAAAAGCTTACACAATGAAAGTTGTTGATGAGACTACTCACGAAAACATATCTTTTATTCGTGCACTCTGGCGTTTTATAGCATTTCTGTTTTCTGCAACAATCCTTTTAGGACTTTTTACAGGGCTATACAGAAAAGATAAAAAATCACTACACGATATTTTAGCAAATACTATTGAGATAGAGGTCAAAACTTAAAACTCAAGCTATTTTCAACTCCAAAGGATATAATTGCTATATATAAAAAGAGGTTGAATTATGCTTGTAGATAGTTATGATCGAGTTGTTGATTACTTAAGAGTTTCCGTTACAGAACGCTGCAATTTTAGATGTACGTACTGTATGCCAGAGAAACCCTTTTCTTGGGTTCCAAAAGAGAATCTTCTTAATTTTGATGAACTTTTTGAGTTTATGAAAGTAGCCATTGATGAAGGGATAAGAAAAATCCGCATTACAGGTGGAGAACCACTGCTTCGTGAAGATCTTGATGTCTTTATTAAAATGATATATGATTATGAACCCTCAATAGATTTAGCAATGACATCAAATGCTTTTTTACTTAAAGGAACAGCACAGCGTTTAAAAGATGCAGGACTTAAACGTATCAATGTAAGTATAGATACACTTAAACCAGAGATAGCACAAGAGATAGCTGGAAAAGATGTTTTAAAGAATGTTTTAGAGGGAGTAGAAGAGGCACTAAAAGTTGGCTTGAAAGTAAAAGTTAATATGGTACCTATGAAAACCCTCAATGCAGATGAGATTATAGATATTTTAGAGTACTGTAAAGCACGCAATATGAGTGTAAGATTTATAGAGTATATGGAAAATAAATATGCTAAAGAGGGAATTAGTGGACTGAAATCTACTGAATTACTTACTATCTTGGGAGAAAAGTATGAGTTTAGTGATGATGGATTTGATGGCTCATCTCCTTCTCACTATTATACTATGAAAGATGGATATAGATTTGGAATCATTGAGCCATATGCAGATGACTTTTGTAAGCAGTGCAACCGTATTCGACTAACTGCTGAGGGAAATTTGATCCCTTGTCTCTATTTTGATGAGTCTATGAGCATAGCTGAGGCAGTAAAGCGTGGAGACATTAAAGGTGCTGCTGCAGTGTTAAAAGAGGTAGTACGTACAAAACCAGAAAAAAATCGTTGGGGTGGAGAAGATGGAGAGTCCTCTTCTCGCGCATTTTATGAAACAGGTGGTTGATTAGTGGTCTATCTAGTTGAACATTTTTACTCCATACAGGGTGAAGGAAAGTATGTAGGTACACCTTCACTTTTTTTTCGTTTTGGTGGCTGCAATATGAAATGTGAAGGTTTTGCTTGTAGTGAAAGATCTGCAAGTGGTGTGGATGTTTTGGGGTGCGATACTGTCTATGCAGTTAATAAAGAGCACTTTTCTCATACATGGGCAGCTGTTACATCTGCTGGGGAACTCCTTAATGTTTTAGATCTCTATGAACTTCCAGGGGCTGTTGATATTGTCCTCACAGGAGGAGAGCCTCTAATATATGCAAATGATGCTATATTTATTGAGTTTTTAGAAGCTCTCAATGAAAAAGGGCATAGAGTAACTTTCGAGACAAATGGCTCACTTAATGTAAATTTTGAGCAGTATAGTATTTACAGAGAGTGCACTTTTGCTCTTTCTGTAAAGCTAAGCAACTCAAATGAACCATTTGGCAAGAGAGTCAGAGGAGATGTTATTTATAACATTGCTTCAAATGCAAAAGATACCTTTTTTAAGTTCTCTATAGATGCAGAGTCAATTAATCTAGCACTTGATGAAGAGATAAGTGAGATTATTATACATGCACCTAAAACAACTGTTTACTGTATGCCTCTAGGTGGTTCAAAAGAGGAAGTAGAGAGGAACAGTGAACCTCTTATAGAGTACTGCAAGGTAAAAGGGTATAACTTTAGTGACAGATTACATATTCGTATTTGGGATGAAAATAAAGGTGTATAGATGATAATCAGAAAAATGTTTAAGTTTGAAAATGCACATATAGTTCGTGGCTGCTCAACTATAAAGTGTAGAAGTTCTCTACATGGCCACTCCTATAGAGTGGAACTACTTTTTGAGTCGAACTTTTTAGATAATGGTCAGATGGTTTATGATTTTGGTTTAATGAAACAAAATATGAAAGATCTTGTTGAGAGTTTTGATCATGCCATTACTCTCTGGAGTGGTGATGATGCAACTTACTTAGAAGATATGAAAAAACATTCAGATCGTTGGATATCACTACCCGTGTCTCCCTCTGCTGAACAGTTCTCTCGTGTGATATACTTGATGATAGATAAGCTACTGCAACTTGTTACAACACTTAATGGAGAGCGAGAAGTGAAGCTTAATAGTGTCATAGTGCATGAGACTCAAACAGGCTATGCACAATGTTTTAGAGAAGATGCCTACTCACAGCAGATGGGGAGTATTGACTTAAAAGATATACTCTTTAGTGAACCTATAAAAGAAGACTGGCATACTAAAACTCTCTTTGATGATATTTTAGAGAGTAAAAAGTTTATTAATCCTAAAGATGTATAGGTTTCATTAATGGCACATAAACTTTTACTCGCACTCGACCAAGAGTATAAAGAGAGAAGAGCAGCTCTTATCTCTGAACATTATAAAGAGATTGTTGGTGAAATAGATGACTATTTTCAAAAAAATCTTCTTGCAAAAATTTCTGATATTCAACTCAAAGAGATTATAAAATTTGACTATATGACAAATATAAAAGAGGATGGAGATAAACATCTTTGGATTCATTTTATAGATAGTAAGTCAAAACTTTATCGCTTTAAAGTAGTAGTATGTAGTACAAAAGGATCCTACTGTATTTTAGAGGATGAAAAGTTTGATTTTAATACTATAAACTTTACCTTAGAAGATTTTGAAGAGTTTTCAGATCTCTGTTTAAGTGAGTTTAGAAGAGGTTATGATAAACCAAAAGTTGATGAGTAAAAGAGTTATAATATATGGAGACATCCATGGTTGTCTCGATGAGCTTATCGCTCTACGCCATAAAATAGCTCCCAAAAAGGGTGATATAGAGATCTCTGTTGGTGACCTTATAAGTAAAGGGCCTAAAGATTTAGAGACACTAGAGTATATAATCCAAGAGAAAATCATCGTTGTTCGAGGGAATAATGATGATAGACTACTCCATAAAAACCCAGAGATGTTTAGTGAAAAACAACAGAGCTTTTTGGCATCACTTCCCTTTTTTTATAGAGTCAAAAATCTTACTATTATTCATGCTGGAATAACTCCCCTAATAAACTTGGCGAATCTCTCCGAGGAGGAGGAACAAGAACTTACAAAAGTAAGGTATCTTGATAAAAACTACAGACTTTTAAAACCAAAAGAGTGGGAGAAAAATTTCTGCTACTGGTCTGAAGTATATGACGGTCGGGAAGGGTTTATTGTATATGGACATCATGTTTTTGATAGAGTAAGAGAAGATAAATACTCTCTTGGAGTAGATACAGGTTGTGTCTTTGGGAAAGAGTTGACGGCTGCTGTTTTTAAGTATAGTAAAAAAAGTATTGATACAGACTCCTATGAGACTATCTCACAACAAGCATTTAAAGTCTATTTTGAATCAAAAAAGATGAAATAAGCTTTTTATATTATAATTGCGCCATGAATGAAATGTATAATATGGGTCTATCCCTTCATAGTGTTGGTGCAGGTGCTATTTTAATGGCAATTTTTATGAATCTTTTTCTTTTAATAAGTTATACAGACTTAAAAAAATATAAAAGAATTCACAGTATAGTTCTCTGGCCAATCACTTTTACAGTTTTAGGTTTTGTAATTTTTACAGGAACTATTATGATGGCGGCAAAGCATCTAGATTTTACCTTTGCAAATATTATTATGATTATAATTAGTATTGTTTACATTGTTTTAGAAGTAAAAAGAGTAAAATCTTTAAAGTATCTTAGTACAACAAAAGATCATGCTTTTAATGCCTATAAGCCGATGGCTAGAACTATTTTACAAGTTGAGTTTTTTATGATGGTTATAATATCGTTAGGAATGTGGTTTCTATGATCTATTTCTTTGATGCACAAGCTGGAAACCAAACGCTACACATCAAAGGTGAAATGCATAAGTATCTTGTAAAGGCACGTCGCCATGGTGAAGGGGATACTCTTCATGTACGAAACAGAGACAACATACAACTACTCCATAGATATAAAATAGACTCTCTTGAACCTCGAGCACTTAATTTATCACTCCTTGATTCAAAGATTAAAGAGGTAAAAAGTGAAAAAGAGCTACATGTAGCTTGGTGTATCATCGATTCAAAGTCTGTAGAAAAAGTCCTCGCTTCACTTTGTGAGATAGGGGTGAGTCGTATCTCTTTTATAGGCTGTGATAGAAGTCAAAAAAACTTTAAGCAGGACTTTAAACGCTATGAGCGGATTGTAGAAGCATCAATGCAGCAGAGTGGGCGAACCTCACTTATGGTGTTTGATAGTTATAAAAATATAGAGAGTTTTATAGCAGAGTATCCCGATACAAAAGTATTTGATTTTACAGAGAAAGTTTTAGATGAAAAGTGTGAGTTTCAAAGAGTACTTATAGGGTGTGAAGGTGGATTTTCACCTGTTGAAAAAGAGTTACTCAAGGGACAAGAGGTTTTTAGACTCAACTCCCCTATGGTACTTCGCTCTGAATCTGCTGTGATAGCGGTAGCCTCTAAAATCTTACTTTAATTGTAAAGTATAAAATATTTAGATATAATGCGACTTCAAGAATCTGCTCCCATACGGATTTAAAAATATATAGTTTTACGTACACAAGACGTGAAGCAAAAGGCAAAAAAATGAAAAAAGATTTACACCCAGAATTTGTAACTTGTACAGTAACTTGTGCTTGTGGAAACACTTTTGAGAACAAAGCAGCTCAAGACACACTTAAAATAGACATCTGTAATGAGTGTCACCCATTCTTCACAGGTTCTGAGAGAATGGTAGATACAGCTGGTAGAATCGAGAAATTTAACGCTCGTTACGCTAAAAAATAGTCAAGATTTTCTCTTGCTTAGTCTAGTTCCAACCCCCATTGGTAACATAGGCGACATCTCACTCAGAAGTATTGAACTTCTGAGTGAGGCTGATATACTCCTCTGCGAAGATACTCGCGTTACAAAAAAACTTATCCACATACTTAAAGAGCGTTACAATACAAACTTTAACGAAGATCAAGAGTTTATCTCTCTTCATTCACATAATGAAAAACATTTTATTGAAAAACTATCACCCGATTTTTTTGACTCAAATGTTGTTTATGCTAGTGATGCTGGGATGCCAGGTGTAAGCGATCCGGGTCAAGCACTTGTAGCATACTGTTTGAGAGAAAATGTGGCCTTTGATGTACTTCCTGGTGCGAATGCTGTTCTTACCGCTTTTGTTGCAGCGGGATTTGAAGAGACTAAGATGCTCTTTTTAGGCTTTTTGGATCATAAGGGCTCTTCTCGTGCTGCTGGATTACAAAAAGCACTACATAATGGATTTACAACAGTTCTGTATGAGTCCCCTCACCGTATAGAAAAACTTCTTTTAGAGATTAAAGAAGAAGAGTCTACTCGTGAGATATTTTTAGCAAAAGAGCTTACAAAAAAGTATCAGAAGTATTTTCGTGGTACAGCTGATGAAGCACTTACTCATTTAGATGGTAACTTCCGAGGAGAGTGGGTTGTTGTTATATCTGCTGCAGAAACACAAGCAGACTCTGCAATAAGTCAAAAAGATATTTTGGCTTTAGATCTTCCTAAAAAAGTGCAAGCAAAACTTATCTCTAAAATTACAGGCGAAAATACAAAAGCTTGTTATCAAAGACTGTTGGACTTATAAGCTTTTTTAGATAAAATACCTCTATGTTAATATACGCAAAACAACCAATATATTATTTAATTAATAAATACCCGAATAAAATTAAAAAACTTTACCTCGCTAAAGAGTTAGAGAAAAAAGAGTATTCTCGCCTCATGAAAATGGGCTTTGAGATTAAACGTATCCCTAATGAAGCAGCACAAAAAATGTGTAAAAATGCTTCTCACCAAGGTTTTTTAGCTGAGGTTGAGGATGTACACCTACAGCAGTATGACTTCTTCTTAGAGAAAAAATTTGTACTTATTCTCTCAGGTCTTACTGATGTTGGAAACATTGGAGCACTTGTTAGAAGTGCTTATGCGATGGGTGTAGATGCAATAGTGGCTTGTGGTGTTAAACAGTTACCACTTGATACTATTATGAGAACAAGTACAGGGGCTCTGTATGATATGCCTTTTGCAATTGAGCATAATATTCATGATGTTTTAAATGACTTCAAAATGTCTGGATTTACTACTTATGGTGCAGATATGAGTGGTATGGATATTCGTGAAACTCGAATTGATAGAAAAAAAGTTTTAGTTTTAGGTAGTGAAGGAGAAGGTCTTACTTCTCGTATAGTTTCAAAACTAGACTGTGCAGTAAGTATAAAGATGAAGCATGAGTTTGATTCACTAAATGTAAGTGTCGCTGGTGCTATTTTAATGGATAGGATGCGATAATGGACGATAAGTTAGAGAAACTACAAGAGTTAGGTGCACAAAAAATATATGAAGATACACATATACCTATAAAACATGTTCAAGCAATTTTACATAGTAGTTTTGAAGGCTTTTCCAAAGTTCAGTTTCTTGGATTTATCTCTATTATAGAGAGGGAGTACTCTCTTAATCTTGAAGAGATTCGCCAGAGTGGTGAGGATTTTTTTGTAGATAAAAAAATTAGTGGAGAGAATAGTTCACTTTTTGTTTCACAAAAAAATAGCCAAAAGAACAGTAAAACACTTCTGTATAGTTTTTTTGTTTTTTTTGTTTTTCTCATTGTACTCACCTTTAACTATATCTCATCCCCTGAAGTTTCTCAAGATACTATGAGTGTTGATAACACCATTATAGATAGTATAAAAAAAGATATTATAGTAGAAAGAAATGTCACAAAGAGAGAAAATAATAGTACAACAATTGAGCCTGAAATCATTTTAGAAGAGAATCAAAAAGTAGTTATTGAGACTCCTGTTGAAGATGTAGATCACTCTTTTGAGATAGTCGCTAAAACGAAAGTATGGTTTGGTTATATAGATATGCAAACACATAAACATTACCAAAAGACTTTAAAAGGTTCTATAGATTTAGATCCAAACAAAAATTGGCTTCTAATATTTGGACATGGTCATATTAATATGTTTGTTGACTCTAAGGCAAAAAAGTTTAAAACATATAATAATATTCGTTTTTTATATAGAGATGGTGAACTTACAGCTATAAGTAAAAAAGAGTTTAAAAAATTAAATAGAGGCCATTCATGGTAAAGTTTTTTTTACTTATTACTCTTCTTTTTCAAGTATGCTATGCAGATGAGATAGAGGTAAAAGTAGAGATAGAGAACCCACTTGATTCAAAAATAAAAATATTTTTAGATGCACAAACATATAGCGAAAATAGAGAATTTATTGATCTTATATTTGAACCAAGAGAAGCATTTTATAAAAACCAGAGAGTGGATGCTGTAAAGATTGTTCAAACACTTAAAGAGAATGGCCTTTTAAAACTGTTTTTTGAGACACCCCAAGAGTTGAAACTAAATTTTAAAACAAGTGGTGCACCTCTTTTCTTTGTAAAAATTATGGGTGATACACTCCGAAATATTGGTTACTATCGCTATGTAACAACGGCTTCAAACCTTGATGCATCAGAGTTTACATGGAATATAAGTTTAACCTCTGAGTATGCAACAGATCCATTAGTTTTAGAAAAAGAGCTCGCTAAAAGTGGCTGTAAAATTATAGATATAGAGAGAAACTCAAAGTATGAGTGGACCTATGTTATAGATATGGCTAGAGGATATCTTAATCTAAAAACATTAGAGAGTACTCATGAAGTAAGATTAAAGCGCTCACATTATGCACACTGGTTGAATGTTTCTAAGATAAAAAAATTGCAAATTACAAGCAGTAGAAGAAATCGTTGGTATCCTTATATCGCTTATTATGACCCTTCACTGCATCTTTTAAAAGTATTAAAAGAGGATAATATTCGGCATAAAATTGAGTTAGATATTCCAGAAAATGCTAAATATATGAAAATTTCTGACCTTTATACTCTTAAAAATGTACGTGATGAACTTACTCTCCTTCCAAGTACATCTAAGTAAATAAAACGCCATTAGCTTATTCTAAATATATTTAGATAAAATGTCATTAATAAATTTAGAGGGCTAGATATGTTTGATGAGATGAAATTTGACAGAGTTGATATGCTTCCAGAGTATGTGTTTGCAGAGGTTAATGACCTTAAAATGAGCGAGCGTCGAGCTGGTGCGGATGTTATAGATTTTTCTATGGGAAATCCTGATGGAGATACTCCTGCACATATTCGTGAGAAACTAGTTGAGTCTGCAAAAAAGACTAAAACACACGGTTACTCAACATCTAAGGGTATTCCAAAACTTCTTAAAGCTGTAGCTGATTGGTATGAGCGTCGTTACGAGTGTATACTCGACCCAATGACAGAGTGTGTTGCTACAATGGGTTCAAAAGAGGGATATGCTCACCTTACTTATGCCATCACAAATGCAGGTGATGTAGCTGTTGTTCCTGATCCTACTTACCCTATTCATGAGTTCTCTTTTATCTTAGCTGGTGGAAAAGTTATCAAGTTTGCTATTAAATTTGATGAGAAGTATCGCATAGATGAGGATCATTTCTTTAATGAACTAGAACGTATCTTTGAAGAGGCTCCTGTTAAGCCTAAGTATGTTCTTGTAAATTTCCCTCATAATCCTACAACTGCTACTGTTACACAAGATTTTTATGTAAGACTTGTAGCTATGGCTAAAGAGAAAAGATTTTATGTTATCTCTGATATTGCTTATGGAGATATCACTTTTGATGGTTATGTTACTCCTTCTATCCTTTCAGTACCCGGTGCAAAAGATGTGGCGGTTGAGTCATTTACACTCTCAAAAAGTTATAATATGGCTGGATGGAGAGTTGGTTTCTTTGCTGGAAATGCAAGACTTATCGGAGCCCTTGTAAAGATTAAGTCTTGGTTAGATTACGGTATGTTTACTCCTATTCAAGTTGCTGCTACTGTAGCTCTTAACGGAGATCAGCAGTGTGTGAGAGATATTACTGAGAAGTATAATCACCGTCAAGAAGTTCTTATAGAAGCTTTTGGTCGTGCTGGTTGGCATATAGTAAAAAATGAAGCGAGTATGTTCTCATGGGCTCGTATGCCAGAGTGTGTACAGCATTTAGGCTCTTTAGAGTTCTCTAAACGTCTACTTAAAGAAGCGGGTGTTGCAGTAGCTCCAGGAATTGGTTTTGGAGAGAGTGGTGAGGGCTATGTTCGTATAGCACTTATTGAAAATGACAACCGTATCCGTCAAGCTGCAAAGAATATAAAGCAGTTTTTAAAACAGTTTGATAACTGTAAACAAGAAGAAGGCGAGTAATGATAAAAGTTGGAATAATCGGTGTTGGAACTGTTGGAGCAAGTGTTGCAAATATCTTAAAAGATAATGCAGATGTTATAAGTGCTCGTGCCGGTGTAGATATCATAGCAAAGAGTGGTGTAGTGAAAAATCTCTCTAAAGATCGTGGTGTTGACATCGTTTTAACTGATAATGTTGATGATGTTCTTAATGACCCTGAGATTGATATCGTTGTTGAACTTATGGGTGGTGTTGAAGAGCCATTTGAAGTTGTAAAACATGCATTAGAGTCTGGGAAAGCTGTTGTTACTGCTAACAAAGCACTTTTAGCATATCACCGTTATGAACTTCAAGATATCGCTGGAACAAAAGCATTTGAGTATGAGGCTTCTGTTGCGGGTGGTATTCCTATCATTAATGCTCTTCGTGATGGCCTCTCTGCTAATCATATTGAGTCTATTATGGGAATTATGAATGGCACATGTAACTACATGATGACAGAGATGACGAACAATGGCGTTTCATATGATGCTATCTTACAAGAGGCTCAAGAACTAGGCTATGCAGAGGCTGATCCTACTTTTGATGTAGGTGGTTTTGATGCAGCTCATAAACTTCTCATTTTAGCCTCTATCGCTTATGGTATAGATGCTAAACCTGAAGATATTCTCATAGAGGGAATTGACAATGTACGAAGTGAAGATATCGCTTTTGCTAAAGAGTTTGGTTATGCTATAAAACTTCTTGGAATCGCTAAAAAAGATGGAAATGAAGTAGAGCTTCGTGTACATGCCTGTCTAATAAAACAAGAGGAAATGATAGCAAAGATAGATGGTGTTATGAATGCTATCTCTGTTGTTGGTGATAAAGTTGGTGAAACACTATACTATGGTCCTGGAGCAGGTGGCGATGCTACTGCTTCTGCTGTTGTAGCAAATATCATTGACATTGCAAGAAGTGGTAAATCAACACCTATGTTAGGCTTTAACAGACCTATGGAAGGGAGTCAACTAACTCTTAAATCAACGGCAAATATTGAGTCAAAATACTATCTAAGAGTAAATGTATCAGATAGAGCAGGTGTTCTTGCAAAACTGACTAAAATCTTTGAAGCAAACTCAATCTCTATAGAGACTATGCTACAGCGTCCTAGTGAGAACTCAAGTGCAAACCTCCTTATCTCAACACACAGTGCAAAAGAGAGTGATATTCAAGCAATGATTTCTGAGATAGAAGCATTAGACTTTGTAAATGCTAGACCAGTAATGATTCGCATTGTTTAACATCTGTTAACTTATTCAGTATATTTTTATCATTTAAGCTCTATAATTTAATATAATAAGTTATGGAGCTGAAAAATGATAAAGTATATATCCCTCGTAATTTTCACACTTTTGTTGTTTGGTTGTGGTAATAATGATGTAGTAGAGACTACTTCAGTTGCTAAAACAAAATTTTTAAGTATTAAGAAAGGTATTTCTGATACCCTTCTTATCGCTGTAAACCAGAAAATAGTACTCACTTTTACAGCAAATCTTTCACAAGACACAGTAAATACATCTCACATCTATTTAGAGTATATCCCTCCTGTTGATCCTAACTATCCAGATTCATCAGAGCCTTACCCTGTAGGTGCATATTTAGAAGTAGATGATAAACAAAAAGTTATTATCACCCCTTATCAATATTTTGATGCAGATGCAACTTATAGAGTTACGGTTACAACTGATGTAAAAGATATCTATGATCGCTCTTTATCAGAAAACTATGTGCATGAATTTCAAACACAAAGTACTAGTTCTGAGCCAATAACCTTAAAATTTGAAGAGACTAAACCCTTAGATGGAGATGCAGATGTATTTGTTGAAACAGAAATTCTAATGGATTTTAACTCTAACCTTTCAGCTGAACCTGAATATAGTGGTAATGAATATCTAGAAGTTGTCACTAGTCAAGGTACTCCTATAGCTGGTAAAACAGAGGTATTTAACTCTTTACTTAAGTTTATTCCATCTACTCCTCTTCCATATGATACAGATATTACTGTGACATTAAAATTAGGTTTATATAGTATATCTGGATCTTATTACGGTAGTGGCAAGACATGGAGTTTTAAAACTAAGAGTCAGACAAATAGTCCAATCTCTGAGCCTGGATATAAAGTTTTAAATAAGATGGAGACTTTTAAATCTTCTTATTTTGTACGTACTCTTAGTAATGCAGAAGATGACTCCCTTATCGTTGTAGCTAGACAAGGGGGAATAGATGTATATAATGTAAATTACCATATTCCCAAAAGTATTCCTAATATAGAGCTAAATAGTACATTTGTTTTAGCTTCACAAATTACATTATTAGAAGCATATTATCCGTTTGTAGCGGTAGGAACACTTAATGATGGAATGTATCTTTTAGAGTTTAAAAATGGGAATTTAGTAGAACACAGCCATGTAGATGAGGGTAGTAGTATATATGGAGTTCACATGGGAAGACCAAATAATACTACTTATTTGCCAGATAGAATTTATACAACTAATCCTAACTTAGGTTTAAAGATTTATAATTATGACAGTGCAACAAATGCAGTTACTTTTTTTAAAGAGGTAAATACTTCTATAGTTGGAACATCTTTAGATGTTATAGATTATATTGATCAAGATAGAAAAATTTATGTTGCTGATTATAATGGAAATGTGGTTACACTTGATGAGAATGGAACATTCATATCTAAGGTAGATATGAATGGTTCAGTAAAACAACTCTTTACAATGCCAAATACTAAAGTGTATACAGTCGCTTCATCAGGAATAATTAGAGGTGTTAACTATGATGGTACTATTAGTGCATCCCTTAGATACGATATTCCCTCAACAGTAAATGATGTAACAGTGTATACAAAAGATATTTATACTGGAAATCCTTATTTTGCTACGGACAAAGGTTTTATTGTTGCTAGTTCTACAGGTGTTGATAATATTGTTAATAGCGCTACAGTAACTGCTTCTGTATCAGTTGTTCATTATGATAAATATACATCAGATGGAGTTCTCTCTGGTCCTCCTTTCCTTGTCTCTTTAAGTAAGTCTGGAGCTTTGGAACTTTTTAATGCAGAGTTTGATGATGTTAATCCTGCTCTTAACCCTTTTTATCCTCCTGAAACAGCAGATGCAGTAGTGAATGTGGGCTTTAATGATGTATATTTAGATCATAAGACTATCTTTGCGAGTGATTTTGAACTTAGAGATGATACAAATAGTTCTTTAAATCCACTTACATTTACATTGATCCATAGTTCTGACCCATTTTTAACTGATGATTATTACTTGGACTTAGATAACAACTTAATAGATGATCATAACTATACATTAACTATAAAAGCGAATAACATTAAAGATATGCTTGGGAATCCATTTAATGGTGGAGTTGATTATAATACAAGCTTCACGACACAGTTTCAGTAGAGGTAATAAAATGAAAAGTTTAATAATACTATCAACATTAACCGTTTTAGCAAATGCAAGCTATGAAAAAGCACAAGAGTTTTATGATGCTGCGGAGTATACAAATGCTATAAAAGAGGCCAAATCTTCAACAAATGAGTATTCAAACCCTAAGTTACATCTTGTATGGGCAAAAAGTGAAGAAGCTTTAGGACATACAAAGCAGGCTATGAGTGCTTATGAACGTGTGGCTATGTTAGATGAAAAGGATACGCAGTCACGTTTAAAACTTCTTGAGATCTATAATGATACACACCGTAATTCACTTTCAAGTGAGATGAGTAAAACTCTTCAATCTTATCAACTTACACCTGAGCAGAGAAGTTCTCTTGAGCTTCTTGATAGTGAAGATATTAGCTCATTTAAAGCAAAAGCAACAGTAAGTGTTGGGCATGATAGTAACATTAATGTAAGTGCTACTTCAAGTGCTTTAGATGATTACATAGGTGTTACTGGAAGTGAAGGCGAGCAAGCTACTCTTTTTTCAAGGTTTAATGGAAGTTTGAGTTATATTAATGAGCTCGATGAAAAAGGTGGTTGGTATCTTCGAGGAGACTTAAAAGCTTTTTATCAAAATAATGCGAGTGCACACTACTATGATATGGTAGTTATTGGGGCTGAAGCCGGTATTGGATATGCAGGAGATGGTTACACTATTTATCTTCCTGTAGGCTATGATAGAGTAAATTATCTTGATGTAGACCTTTTGGGCCAAATACGTGTGATGCCAAAAGTAAATCTTACATTCAATAAAAATTTTATTCTGAATCTCAATGCAAAGTACGCTTCTCGAACATACAGTGAGGTTCAATATACAGGAATGGCAGATAGCTCTTATGGTGCAGGAGCTGGTCTTTACTATCTCTTTGGTAAGAACTTCGCCTATGCAAATATTTTTTGGGAAGAGTACTCCTCGAGTGAAACTATACACTTCTCTTTTTTAGATAAACAGATGCTAACAGCTTCCTTTGGAGTGAATTACAATGTAGCAGATTGGTTGGTTTCTCGTCTTGACTATAGATATAGACATGGTAGCTATGATGATAGAAGTGACCTTCTTGATTTAACAGACACAACAACAAGAGCTGATGACTATAATCAAGTTGAGTTGAAACTTTCACACTTCTTTGCTAAAAACTATGAACTGTTCTTGTCAGATAGATATATAAAAAATAGTTCAAACTATGTACCAGCAGAGTATACAAAAAATATTGCTATGTTTGGCATTAGTGCAAACTACTAGGAGATTATTATGAAAATATTTATACTACTATTATTAACTCTTTCACTTTGGGCAAATATAGGCAATATAATGGCTATAAAAGGTTCTGCAGATGTAAAACGCGGAGAGAAAACTCTTAATGCTACTAATGGCATGGTTTTAGAGAAAGGGGATACTCTTCTTACTGCTAAAAAAAGTCGTATACAAGTCATGCTACAAGATGAAACAGTTGTAACCATAGGTTCAAACTCCTCATTTAGTTTTGAAGAGTATTTTTATGACAGTAGTAAAAACTCTAAACTTACTATGCGAGCAAATCGTGGTTTTTTCCGTTCTGTGACGGGAGAGATTGGGAAGTTAGCACCTGAACGTTTTAAAGTAAAAACTGTTTCAGCAACGATTGGTATTCGTGGAACAGACTTTTCGGGAAATATATTAGGTGAGAGTGAAGTTTTTAAGTGTTATGAGGGTGCAATTTTTGTAGAGTTTGAAGGTGCTCAACAGGAGTTAGATGCAGGTATGATGGCTGAAATTTTCAAAGGTAAATTTGATGTGAAAAAATTTGATATGAGTAAAGCACCAAAAGAACTTTCAAAATTAAAAGGCATGGTTATTAAAGCGATAGATGAGGGTGTTGTTCCAACTGAAGCTATTGCGGATATTACACAAATTGTTGAAGATGAGACTAATGTTGCAGAAAACCCAGATGATGACATTGAAGAGGACTTAAATGTTATTACTACCAGTGCGGAAGATAGACCGCAACAGTACTAACATTTGAAAAACTTTCTATTTCGACTTACAATAGCGTTTAGTTTAGCCATAGGTCTCTCTGTGGCATATCTTTTTATGCCACAAGCTTTCTTCTCTTTTGATAATCGTTTAAGAGATTTTACTTTTATTCTTCGTGGAGAACTTCCAAAATCAGATAGTGTTGTTATTGTTGATATTGATGAAAAATCTCTGCAAGAGTATGGGCAGTGGCCATGGTCTCGAAATGTTTTAGCAGACCTTTTTTATAAGTTAAGTGAGAGTGGGGCTGGAATTATTGGGTTAGATATTGTGTTTGCTGAAGAGGATAGAACCTCCCCTCATAGATTTTCAAAAGAACTTCCAAATTATGATGCAATATTAGCAGAAACATTAATGCAAACACCTGTTGTAGGTGGATATATCTTTACCTTTGAACCTACAAAAGAGGAAAACACACCTATGATTCCTGCTGTATTTATAGAGAAAGGTATGAAAAAAGATACTATACTTGAACCAAAAGGTGTGATTCTTAACATAGAAATACTACAAGATGCAATGTACTCTAGTGGCTTTTTTAATAATACTCCTGATGAGGGAGGGATGATTAGAAATGTACCTCTTCTGATGAAGTATGATGGCGTTTTATATCCATCTCTTGTGTTGGAGATGATACGTATCTACAGTGGTATCAACAAAGTTGTAGTACATGGTGACAGTGCAGGAGCAAGAAATCTCTCTTTTGGAGAGTATGATATACCTTTGGATAATGTTGGTCGTTTAAGTGTAAATTTTCGGGGTCCAGGTAAACATTTTAAATATATCTCTGCTAGTGATATTCTACAAGGTAAGTTTGATGTAAATGCTATAAAAGATAAGTTTGTTTTAGTTGGAACATCTGCTGTTGGTCTCTTTGATCTACGATCTATCCCTTATGATAATGCGATAGCCGGTGTTGAGGTACATGCAAATGCTTTAGACAATATCTTAAAAGGGGACTTTTTAAGAAAACCAGCAGATATGGTTATTTATGATATATTTATTATCTGGAGTATTGTTTTTCTCTTTTTATTCCTTTTCTCTCTTATTCAATCTTGGTCTATTATTCCTTTTGCAATTATTTCAGTGTATGGACTCTATAAGCTTTTCTTTATGATACTCTTTGATTATGGTGTAATGCTTAATCTTCTGTTTCCTCTCTTTGCATATTTTCTGACTCTTATAGTCTCAGTTGGACTAGATTATATTATCGCTTCACGCCAAAAAGAGCAGGCTAAAAGAATGTTAGGTAAGAAAGTCTCTCCTGCTGTTATGGAGTATTTATTAAAACACGCAAGTGAAGATCTTGTTGCTTCACGAGAGCTTGAAGCAACGGTACTCTTTAGTGATATTCGCTCCTTTACTACGATTTCTGAGAAAATTGGTTCTCCTGATAAACTTATTCAGATGTTAAATACTTATATGACTCCAATGGTGGATAATATTGTAGAGCATAAAGGAACTATTGATAAGTTTATTGGTGATGCTATTATGGCATATTGGAATGCACCAGTCGAGGTTGAAAATCATGCCGATAGAGCACTTAAAAGTGCAATAGAGCAGATAGAGATGCTTGTAGATGTAAATGCTGTTATTACACCAAAGTATGATGTTACTATAGCTATTGGGATAGGAGTTCATACGGGTATTGTAACTGCTGGAGATATGGGCTCTGAGGGGCGAAGTGATTATACTATTATCGGTGATAATGTGAATCTTGCATCGCGTTTAGAAGGACTGACCAAACAGTATGGTGCTCAAATACTCATATCTAATGTAACATATAAACAGTTAGTAGGAGAGTATAAAATTCGTCCTATAGATTTGGTGGAAGTGAAAGGAAAAAATGAGGCTGTTGAGATACATGAAGTTATATGTTCCAATAAAACAATTTTAGATGAAGAGTTGCATTTATACAAAAAAGCGACACAACTCTTTAGAGGTGGGGATGTTATAGAAGCATTCACACTATATTCTAAACTGCAAAATCTCTATCCTTCGAAGTTATATGAGTTTTACATACAAAGATGTAAAGTCTTTATGGATAATAAAGAGCTGGTCTTTACTCCTATTTTGAAAATGACTACAAAATAGGAAATATTAAATACTTACAGCACTATTTCCATCTGTTAAAATTTCAGGATTTGTAATTCCAAATACTTTGTAGAGTGTAGCTGCAATACTTAAGGGTTCAAAACTATAGCTACCATCATCAGGTTTCAGGTAAAGTCTATTGATAGCACCACTACTATCTACTTTAGTTCTCCCTACAACCCCTTGATGATTGAAATATTTTTTTCCACCTAAAACTAAAAAGTTTTGTAAGTTTCCATGGTCCCAACCTTGTGCAGAATTGAGGTTAACATTTCTCCCAAACTCGGCAAATACCATAATACTAATATTTTCCTCTTTTCCTAGGGCTTTGAGATGTGCCATTGAGGATTTGAGTGTTTTATAGAGGTCTTCACATCGTGTAACATAGTTTCGCGCTTCATTATGATCATCCCATCCACCTAAACCACCAGTATTCATAGTTAGTACTTTTGTATCAGGATTATTAGCCATTACTTTGATTGAGGAGGCTAATGTGGATGCGAATGTACTGTTTGTAGGATATGCATCAGCTCCTAAATCAGGTATAGTTTGTGTAGCTATCTCAGTGATAAAGTTACTTAAAGGTTCTCTTTTTTGAAAAGCATTTTTTATTTTTGTATGGGTATTATGTTGTTGTGCCATACTATTCATAGTCTTATTAAATACAGGATCAAAACCACTCTCATCATTACGGTTATAATTTGTAATTTTCCTTTCATCTGCAGTATATTCAAACCAATATCTAACATATCTTTGATAAGGATTATCTAGATTTTCATTGAGGCCTACAGCTTTGAGATAACTAGGTACGGTTGTATTACCCTCTGCATAAAATGCTGAATTGCCCTCCATTGTTATAAAAGGCATAACACTATTTTCATTAACAAGATTTTGGTTTGAGAGAATCTGTGTAAGGTTTGTTACTACTCCTGCAGCTGACTCACTAAAAGAGCCTCGTTGGTTTTGAGCAGTACAGAGACCATGGGCTTTATTATTACTCTCTTCTCTGAGTTGGGAGTAGCAGGTTCTAAAGAGTGTTAAGTCATTGTTTGCTATCATCTCTTCAAGATGGGTTCCTCCTGCTTCTTGCCAGAAGCCATTTTGGGTAGGGGTAATACCTCTAAAGTAAATATCATAAGAACTTTGAGACTTCTCTTTTATCTCGTCTATATTTGTAAGGTTACCTGCTAGTTGACTTGCTCCACCATAAAGATAAATCATTATAACCTGTGCAGCATTTGCACTATAAATATCTTTATCAAAAACAACACCAGAAAAATCTGTCTCTGCTTTGAGAGTATTTGGTACGAGTAGTGATGTCGTAGCAATTAAAGAGAGTTTTATAAAATTTCTTCTTTTCATTTAATTTACCTTCTTGTAAATATAAGTATCTTCTAATCTACTAAGATAATCTAAAACGACATATGTTACATAGCGAGAATATTTCTCACCTAGTCTAATGCCATCATCATTTAAACGGTTGTTCAATGTGTCAAAGCGATCAGCAACTTCTATTACCCCTGATCTTTCTTGTAGCATAAGAGTATCAAACATAGCTAATTCATCTTGGGTGACATCACGTATAGCGATAAGATTAAAAAGATAGTTTATTAAATTATGGAGGGTGTTTACACCATTAAAAGGCTCAACTTCATAATGATTCATACTAATAAAACTATCACTCCAGCCTTGTCTTGCATAGCTGGCATAGTGAGTTTCATATGCTGGTTCTGAGTATTTTAATAATACCTCTTCTCTTATATACTTACTATAGTTTGCAAATGAGAGTGTATCGAGGGGAACTGGATCGAGTTTCCCAAGTTTATATTTCATACTTGCTTGATGCATCTTCTCAAGTGCTCTTTTAAAATTAAAAATAGTATATGTTTTTGTTTTATAGTCTATTTTTTTTGCAAAAGAAAAAAATGTCTCTTCTGCACTTTTGACTTTTGTTGTATGTAGGAGGTACTCTTTTGAAAAAATAATCTGCTTTAAGATACCCTGCCAAGTCTCTGGCTTTGAAGAGACGATGCTTTGTGTAATTGAAGCTGTTTTTTCTGCACTACTCTCAGGAAAGAAAAACTCTACAAGACGTCTAACTACACCATAAGTGAAATCTGATGATTTAACCATCTCTCTGTAAAAATCATCACCATTATATATAGTTGTTCCAAAAAGAGATAAAGGCTGTGTGTTCTCATTCAGACTTATAACAAGAGTATCGTTATTTTTATCTAGTTTCCAGTTTTGAAGTGCTGTTGCAGCTATTGGTACATGTGTGTCGTTGGCATCGTAAGTATAGATCTCTAACATCTCTCGTCCATTATCTTCAGGACTTCTAAAACGTCTCCAGTTATCTTCGCTACTCATATGAATATAGGTGATAAATCGCATTCCTGCCTCATCTTCTAAAAGAGTAACAAGTCTATTGTACACACGTGCAATATTAGGAGCATGACTAGAGTCTAACTCATAAGCTGGAGAGAACATTATAGACTGCGTTAAAATATATGCAGACCAGTTGTTAAAAAAGTATCTATCTAACTCTTTTGCAGCATAAAATCTTGAGAGTATGTCAATAGACTCTGATTCCCCACTAGGTCGATAATATTTTTCTTCATCTATTATTTCAGATTCGAGTTGTGCTATATCTGTTCGCTTCTCTTGGAGATCTTGAAAAAGAGTACTGATAAAAACACCTGAATCGATTTTCTCTTTGAGTATTGCACTAGGGAAGCCAAAAAAGAGAGTAGTAAGAAGTTTGTCGGCAATAAGGAGTCTCTCAGACTCTTTTAGTGCATTAAATTCTGTGTTGCTGAGAGGGGGGAGCCCATAGTTAGCAAACTCTAGCTCTTGGTTATAGGTAGATAAGCCTTTATAACTGATACTATATTTTGAATCTATTGGAGTGGAACTTGTATCTTTTGACTCTGTATCTTTAAGAGTATCATCCTCGCTACAGGCACTCAATAGTAGTACTATAAAAGTCAAAATAGTAAAAAGTATGATATTTTTGTTTTTGATGAGAATTTCCTTTAATATTAGATAAAATAAGTATAGCAAATTATTGTATTATATGCTCTTATATGAATACATATGTAGCTTTTTACTTAAAATTTAAAGATGAGAATGAGATGAAAATATTAATAACTGGTGCAAGTTCTGGACTTGGTGCTGAACTTGCTCGACAATATGCAAAGAGTGAGAATCATCTCCTCCTTTTAGCTCGACGTGAAGAGAGACTTTATGAGCTTCGTAAAGAGTTGTATGAGAAGTGTCAAAGTATTGATATTATTGTTGTTGATGTGACAAATTTTAGTCTGTTACAGGAGAAACTTAGGGAGATAGACTCTTTAGATATGGTGATATTAAATGCGGGGGTATCACTAGGACATACAACTAAAGAGGATTATATTCCAACAATAGCTGAGTTTCAAAAACTTTTCGAGGTGAATGTACTCTCCGTTCATGCTGTGTTAGAAGTACTGTTACCGCTTTTTAAAAAACAGAAAAGTGGAAAAATTGTCTTTATATCTTCACTGGCTTCACTCTTCTCTATGCCAAGCTCAAAAGTCTACTCCTCTTCAAAGCGAGCGCTTAATGCTTATGCTGAAGGTATCCGTTATAAGTACAATAAGTATGGCATCAAAGTTATCAATATTTTACCCGGTTTTATAAAGAGTGAACTGACAGATAAGAATGAGTTTAATATGCCCTTGATACTTGAAACATCTCAGGGTGTGTCTAAAATAATTCGAGCTATAGAGAAAAATAGACGTCAATATATTTTTCCCCTTAGATTTTATTTAATCATTAAGCTTTTAAATCTACTTCCAAGCTTTTTAAGAGAGAAGATTGTAAACTCTCTTCGCTAAATCTTTTCAGATTTTTTAAACAGCATATTATTTAATGTACTCTTTAAAAAATTATTTGTGGGATGATTAAATATGGAAAATATTGTAACTATTGACAGCGTTTGTACATACTGTGGAGTTGGTTGTGACATAGCTGCTCATGTAGACACTAAAGAGAACAAAATTGTAAAGATTTTTGCACATCCTGATGGTGTTGTTTCTCAAGGGAAACTCTGTATTAAGGGTAAGTATGGTTTTGATTTTGTGGATGCTGATGATAGACTTCGTATACCTCGCATAAGAAAAGTGTGGTTAGAAAACAATCCTGAGATTAAAGAGGCTATTGCTTCGACTCTTACAGATTTAGATGAGACTTGGGTTGAAACAGACTTGGAGTCTGCAACTACTGCTGCTGCTATGATGATGAAGAAAACTCAAGAGAAGTATGGTAGAAAATCTATCTGTTCTATTGGTGGAGCGAGAACTTCTTGTGAGTCTGCTTATCTTTTCCAAAAATTTACACGCCACACTCTTAACTCTCCCCATGTAGATAACTGTGCTCGTGTTTGTCACTCTCCATCTCTAAGTGGTATGAAAGTGACTATCGGTGAGGGTGCTGCAACTAACCCATACAATGATATTTATAATGTTGAGTTTATGGTCGTTATAGGTTCAAACACAACTGAAGCACACCCTATCATCGCAAATCGTATCATCGATGTAGCTCGTGAACACGACAACTTAGCTGTTTTTGATGTTCGTGAGATTAAACTGCACCGTTTTGCAAAGTACAAGGCTATTATGCCACATGAAGCAAATCTACTTACTCTAAATATGATGGCTTATGTCATTATAGATGAAGAGTTATATGATGAGAGTTTTGTTGAGGATAGAACGGCAGGATTTGCTGAGTTTAAAGAAAAAATTATGAATGACCCATATGCTAATCCTGACTACTATAATAACATTGAGGGGTATGAGTATCTCTCAAAGATGATTAAAAAAGTAGCTCGTGAGTATGCTCTTAAAAAGTCTATGATATTTTGGGGACTTGGAATAACTGAGCATATAGATGGTTCTTACTCTGTTATGGCTATGGTTCACCTATCTCTTATGACAGGAAACATTGGAAAAAGTGGAGCGGGACTTATGCCTCTTCGTGGACAGAACAATGTGCAAGGAACTTGTGACATGGGAATGCTCCCATACTTCGACCCTGATTATCAAACGCCAAAAGAGATAGGTCTTATGACTCCTCAACTTGTGGATGAGATGCTTGAAGATAGAGTGAAAGTGGTTCTTAACATCGGTGAAGATTTAACTCATATACATCCAAATCTAAATAAAGTAGATCGTGCATTTGATAAGCTAGATATGATTTTTGTGCAAGAGTTATTTATGACAGACATTGCTAATCGTGCAGATATCGTTGTGGGTGTAAAGTCTGCTTATGAGAAAACTGGCGTTTATGTAAACGCCATGAGAAGACTCCATCTCTCACAACCTCTAGTTAAATCAGATCTACCTGATGACTGGGAAGTTTTAACACTTCTTGACCAGAAAATGGGTGGCGATGCAAACTATAAAACAAGTAAAGATGTATGGGAAGAGGTTCAAAAAGTAGCCTATAGACGTTTTTCTGGTGCAGACTATCATAGACTTGAGAAACACCGTAAACGTGGACTACAGTGGCCAGTGCACACAGAAGATACACCGATTCTTCACCAGCTAGACTTCCGTACAGATGATGGACTTGGTCACTTTAAATACAATCAGTATAGACTTCGTGGTATGATACAAGAGATCATGGAGAAAAAACTGACAGGATATCACCTTAGTACTGGTCGTACTTTAGCTCACTACAACAATGCAGCACAAACTTCAAGAAGTCCAAGTCTTATGAAACGCTATGATGAAGATATACTTCTTGTATGTGAAGATGATGCAGCAGACTTTACAAGTGAGAAAGTAGTTCTTAAAAGTGAGTTTGGAGAGACAAATCCACTTACTATAAAGATTACAGATAAAGTACAACCTAAAACTCTCTTTGCAACCTTCCATCATGCAAGCTCACGCATTAATGCACTCTTTGGAGATGCAGCAGATGAAGTTATCTTAACTGCTGCATTTAAGACTATAAAAGTTGAGATTATTAACTGCTAGATTTTGACACATTTGTCTTAATTTGTTATAATTCAAATGATCAATGTAATTTCTTATATTTTTGAGAGTGATGATCTCAAAGTATTGGATTGAAGGGCGACTAGATTTATTTCTAGTCGCCCTTTTTTTTTGTGGGTGTGTTGGGTGGGAATCCAATACAAAGGAATTGCGTTGATCACAAAACTAATAGTAGTCTTTTTAGTTTTTATGGTTTTTACACCATATATATACTAATCAAAACAGAGGGATTCATCACCCTCTGGCTACTATTGTCTCTTCCTCTTAATTCTCCTATGATATAATAGTTTCAGTATTAAATAAAACGGATTAAATATGAATAATAAAGAAAATCAATTTATAAAATGGTTAAAAGATGAAGTTAAAACAGAGTCACCAATATCTTCGTATCCTAAGGCTTTAAAATTTTTATTACCACAAAAATTAAGTGAACTTGGAGAAGAAGATTATAAAAATATTTTTGAATGTGAAGATTTAGTTTATCTTGATAAATTGTATAATAGACTTTCAAGTAAAGGAGATTTGTCAGAATTTAATCGTGAAACAAGAAATCAATTGCCAAGTGCAGCTATTAAGAAATATATTCAATTTTTGAAACAGATAAATAAGCCTAAAAAACCAAAAAGTAAAAAAAGTATTCAATTAAACCAAATCCTCTATGGTCCTCCCGGAACAGGAAAAACTTACAATACTATTAACAGAGCATTAGAGATTATAGATGGAAAAGTGTCAGAGAATAGAACTGATGCTAAAAAAAGATTTGAAGTCTTACGAGATGCTGGTCAGATAGAGTTTGTTACTTTTCATCAGAGTTATGGTTATGAGGAGTTTGTTGAGGGGATAAAGGCAAGTACTATTGATGGAAATATCTCTTATAACATTGAAGATGGGGTGTTTAAAAATTTATGTCATAAAGCAAATTCAAATAATATCTTTTATCTAGGGCAATTCATTGGTAAATATGAAATTATTGGTTTAAGTGAAGAACTGTTAAAATTAAAAAGACAAAATGGAAGTATTATTCCTATCCCTATGTATTTATTAAATGAAGTATTAAGTTTGATTGAAAAAGAAATTATAACTTTAGAAGATTTGAATACAAAAAATGCTGTGGATAAAATGAGTAAAACTACTGAAAAATTCATTATTAATGGCTACCCAAATGCTTTTAAAAATCTTGCACAAACTTATTTAGAAAGAAAAAATAATAAGCAAAATGATAAGAATTACATAATAATCATAGATGAAATAAACAGAGGAAATATTTCAAAAATCTTCGGAGAACTTATCACTCTCATAGAACCCTCGAAACGATTAGGTTCAGATGAGGAGATTCAAGTGAAACTTCCCTACTCAAATGAACTTTTTAGGGTTCCTAAAAATCTCTATATTATAGGAACTATGAACACAGCAGACAGAAGTATAGCCCTCTTAGATACAGCACTGCGACGTCGTTTTGATTTTGTGGAGATGATGCCTAAGGCTGAACTCTTAGTGTTTGAGATAGAGGGTATAGAAATCAAATCTCTTTTACAAACCATAAACGCCAGAGTTAAGTACCTCTACGATAGAGAACATACCATCGGGCATGCTTACTTTATGGAACTAAATGAGGAGTCAACTCTTGATGATTTAAACGCCATTATGCGAAACAAGGTTATTCCACTGCTTCAAGAGTATTTTTATGATGATTGGAAGAAGATTTTACTTGTGCTTAATGATGGCTTTATAGAGGAGTTACGAGAGGATGCTATAAAGATATTTGGGACTATTGATGATGAGTATTTAGAAGAGGATAAGATGAGTTACTCTGTGAAGAGTGAGTTTGAGATAGATGCTTATGAAAGATTATGTCAAGTCAGATAACACTTAAAGAGTATGAGTTTTTACACACTAGAAAAACTAGCTTATGCAAGGAAGAAGCTCACTACATAGATGAGAAAAGCTTTTTGGAACTTGAAGAGTTTGTTCTATCTGATGATGAGTATGCTAGGTATTTAAAACTAGGAACACAAAAAGGTTTTGGTAAGGTACTTAAAGCTCAAAACTATGTAGGAGTTATCCAAACAAAAGATGGCACAACCATAGAGATACTTCCAAAGATACAAAATTTAACTACTTCAGAGTCTAAAACTATTTTGTTAAAGATGCTTAAAACTCTTAAAAAATCTCCCTTTAAACATCTGAGTAGTGCCCACTTAAAGAGCTCAAAACTTCCACTTTTAGAGATATTTATAAGTATGTTTTTAGAAGAACTCTCTACTCTTATTCGCTCAGGAATTAAGAGTGAGTATATATCTCAAGAGGAGAATTTACACTTCTTAAAAGGGAAACTCAAGGTATCACAGCAGATAAGACATAATGCTATTCATAAAGAGAGATTTTTTGTAGAGTATGAGGAGTTTAGTAGCGATAGAGTGGAAAATAGACTCATAAAAACAACCCTAAAGTATCTCTATAAAAAATCTAAACTCAATAAAAATCAGCAAAAGATACGAGAGTTTCTTTTTGTATTTGACTCTATTAGGGTGAGTCATACTCCTAAAGAGGATTTTAAAAAAGTCAAACTTAATAAAAACATGAAAGCCTATGAGTTAGTAATGCAGTATGTAAAAGTCTTTCTTTTAGAGAACTCTTTTTCCCCTTACAAAGGTTCAAGTCTGGCGTTTGCACTTCTTTTTGATATGAACACTCTCTTTGAGTCTTATGTAGGAAGCTATCTTAAACGCCAAGGTTTAGATGTTAAACTTCAAGATAAAGGAAAGTATCTTGTTGACTCACATAAGAAGTTTGCCTTGCGACCAGATATAGTGATAAATAAGGGGAGTGAGTTAGAGATAATAGCCGATACAAAGTATAAAAATATCCTCTTTCAAAAAGATATAAGCCAAGCGGATATGTACCAACTTTATGCCTATGGAACAAAGTATAAACAGACTTCACAGCTCTATCTTATTTACCCTAAAAACAGTGAGTTAGAGTTAGAAAGAGTAAGTTACATAAAGAATGAACTTCATTTGGATGTACTGTTTTTCGATCTCTCTTTAGGGTTTGAACAAGATATAGGATTTAAAGTATGAGCAGAGCCAAAGGAAATATAGCTGAGGATAAAGCAGTTCTGTTTTTAGAAGAGCGAGGCTACTTTATAGCCGAGCGAAACTTTTACTCTCGTTTTGGTGAGGTAGATATCATTGCTACAAAAGATGATGTGCTTCACTTTGTTGAGGTGAAGAGTGGGGAGGATTATGAGTTGGCTGTTCAGAATATCACTCCTTCTAAAATAAACAAACTTGTTAAAACTGCACATGTTTATATGAAAAAAAACTCTCTTGATGTTGATTTTACTCTTGATGCTATTATCGTAACACCTACTGATATAGAACTTATAGAAAATATCACTTTATAACTTTCATCTTCTCTCTTTACAAACAAATGTTATAATAATCTTAATAACTTTATAGGATTTTTTATGCAAGCAAAAA
>JAMORO010000015.1 GCA_027063505.1 Sulfurimonas sp. | reverse complement strand
ATTAAAACCGATAAATATAAGATTTCTTTTTAAAAATGCTGATTTTTACCCATTTTTAGCTACACTTACAGAAGCAATGTTGTATGGCATTGTCGTTTAATAGGGGTATTAAACTAAGTCTAGGATTTCTCCTAGATGACTTTAGGCAGTAGTTTCGACTACTGCCCTTTTTCAATTTAAAAAAGTAACAGCTGTTTGGGCTCGTTCTCTTCTTCTACTGACTTTTCACCTATTATCACTTTCATATTTGCAAACTGATTATCTGTGAACATTAACATTCTAATATTGCCATGTTTAACATTTTTTTCTATAAAATCTACCATTCTTTTTTTACCATAACCTGCTGATTCAGGGGAGCTATAAACTTTTGCATATACAGAGTACTGTATCATTACATAGCCCTCTTTTGCTAGCTCATCATGAAACCAATGGTAGCGTTTTTTATCTTTCTTTCGTTTAGTTGGAAGATCAAACATTATCATATGCCACATGATTTTAAAAGAGCTCATTTTGAATCTGCTCAAAGTTTATTTTTGGAAAAAAAAGAGTATTTGGAGTGTTGCTCAACATAGATTTTTTATACTCTCTTACAAAAAGCTCCATTGCCTTTGCTACTGTTGAACTACCACCATTTATGCTAACACACTCTAAAAGTAATACATTGACTAGATCTCTTTTTATATTTACACTAAGGTTGTTTGCACCTATATATTTTGTATTTAAAAGTATCTTAACATAGAGGTCACAAATGGGACGAAAAGGCTCTATAAGGTCATCAACTAAAGCAAAAGCATTGTACCTGTTTTTATGCCAAATTCCAAAGATAGGAAGCATTCCTCCAACAACCACATTTCTCGCTATGCTTGCTCTTAAAATAGAGTAAGTGTAGTTTAGCATTGAGTTTATAATGTCCTCACTTCCCTGCTCTCTTCTAAATGTTTTCATGTTAAAAAGCTCTCTCCAGTAGAGTCTTGCAGCTTGTGCTTCATCTGAGTTACTATCATAAGCTTTTACAGACTTTGAGAGCTCTTTAAGCTCTACATATCGAGAACGATTAAAAAACTCTAAAACATCTGCTTGATTGGCTATCTTTGATTTTATTATATTTTGCCAGAGTTTATCTTTGAATAATTGTGAGAGATTTACCTGAGCATGAGCAATTTCACTCATTGTTGAGTGTTGATGAAAAGGTGTAAGTATTGAAGATGGATGAAACTCATCATCTATAAAAAGAGTTGCGACTCCATACTTTGAAAGTAGTTGTAGTGTTTTACCTGTGATACTAAACTGAGTGTTATCAAAGAGTCAAAAGTCTATATCTTTTATGGTAACCTTTACCTCTTGTTCTTCTTCATAAAAGAAGAGAAGTAAATTTGCATCTCGTACCTTTATCTTACAAGGCTTCGTGAGATGAACAACCTTGCCAGCCATCTTTTAACTCTTTATCTCATCAAGAAGAGTTTGTGAGTTTTTATACTCTGACAAGAAAAACTCATAAAGTTTCAAAAAGGTATCATTCTCTTCTACTAAAGAAGTTGATTTGGCATTTAAATCAGGAACACTTAAGTTGTAACGAGAGAGTAACTCTATATATAATTTTCTCTCTCTATTATTTACGAGAAGAGGCAGAAAACCATTTTTAAGCATATAAATATTTGCCAACAATCTTGCCAATCTTCCGTTACCATCAAAAAATGGATGAATAGCAGTAAAAGCGATATGACAACGAGTATATTTTTTTATACTCTCCTCTAATGAAAGATTTTGAGCTTTTATATTTTCAAACTCATCAAACCATAATGACATAAGATGTTTCATATCTCGTGGATGAGGGTAGTACTTATGTTCTGTTTTTCCATCTAGGCTGACATACCTTCCATTTACTTCGACTTTATAAGCACCTAGAGGGCAGTCAATATCTATCACTAAACTGGTCTGTACAGCTTTATGAAGTTTAAAAACATCTTCCTCTTCTAGTTTCTCTTTTTTAAGTAATTCATAGACAATATCCACTGCTCTAGCATGACCAACAACCTCTTCATGCTCTTTAAGTGTGATACCAGAGATAGTAAGTCCCTCTTGCACTATAAATGCCGTATCTCCAAGTGATACAGTGTTTCCTTCTATAGCATTAGATGTATAGATCCACTCTATTTTGAGTCTATCTCTTATCGCTTTTTTTTGGTAAGTAGTCAAGCCATCATAAACATTAGCCACGTATACTCTCCTTTACAAAATCTAAAAAATCACTCTTTGCATCTCCTATGACTTGATAGGATTTTATATTTCCTATTATATCTAGGTTTAGTTTTATTATGCCTATTGCTTTTCCTATTGATTGTTGTTTTGCTCCACTTTTTTTACCTTTATTCATTTTACAAAACGGCATTGGTTGATATTCACTTGAAGTAGGATACTTAGCATTTTGAAATGCACTTTTTTTAGTCTCCTCTAAAAAACTCACAATTTTTCCACCTCTACGACTTCCATCAGGCATAATAAAAAAGATTTCATCATTTTTGTAAACTTTAAAGCTACTATCGTTGAGTTTCTCTATTTTTTGCAAGTTTGCTACATCTATTCGTTCATAGTTTAACTTCCCTTCTTTTAACCAAGTACGAAACCCTATAAAAGTTTTCTCCTTAGTCGCTAAACCCCCACGAACATCAAAACCAGTTAAGTTAGTTTGAAAAAACTTCACTTTTCTTATACTATTTCCATTGTTATCGAGTATCTCTTTATGGATTAAAGCCTCTAAATCAACTTTAGCTTTACTCACTCTCTCTTTATCTTTTTTATCAAGTGCCTCAAGACTTCCAAGTAACTCTGCTATCTCATCTGCTCTCTTTTGAATAACTACACAAATAAAATCTTTAGGATTAACCTTAAAGAGATACATCTTCTCTAAGATATTTTTGTTAAAAATATCCGTAAACTTTTGAGAACTCATAGTAGGTGTTATCTTAAGCCCTATAAACTTATTTAAAATACTCTCTCTAACTGTAAAAATTCCATCTTTTTTCTTTTCATAAATAGTATCTTTATGAATTTTAGAGACCATTGGCTTTTTAGAAACCCAAAAACTAACAACTCTGTTTTTACCCCAAACATCTTTATAAAAAACTGACTCTTCCCCATAAGAGTTAAAGGCATTCTCTATTCTATCACACAACTCTTTTGGCTCTAGGTACTCCACCTCATCATTCACCACTAACTCTATGATAGGGAACTCTTTTTTTATCTTTGCTCTTGCTTCATCATCAATGAGACCCATATTTTCCCGAAAAGTATTTGAGAGTTTTTGTAGCCACAAGTGGTTTGTAAAACCTATAAGAAGTGCATCTATAGCATGATGGATGTTGGTATCTCTCACCTTTGTTTTTACACCTAAAAGCTTACGTATGTTTGAAGTAGCACGACCTTGTATATGTCGGACAGCACTTCCATCTAGCTGTTTTTTCTTATTTGTAAAAGGATAGTAGCACTTAAGAAGTTGTGCTGTAAGAGACTCTATATAACTCGTAGCTCTAAGACTTTTTGACTCAAAAACATCTTGAAATGTCTCATCTAAACTTGTAGCTAAAAGATTTTTTCTTTTTTTCCAGTTAATTTTATGTGATGAGAAAAGATGTTCTACTCTGTTTATAAAAGCCTCTCTATCACTTACAAAATCGAGTGCTAATCTATTTGACTTTTGTACATTTGTGTCACGGTGTGCTAAAACAAAGTTATGCTTTACACTCAGTCCACCTAAACTTTTAGGAATAATATGGTCTAGATCTACCTCATTACTAAAGATTTCTCCCAGCCCTATAACCTTCCCACTACATATATCTAAATACTCCTGCTCTTCCCATAGTAAAATTTTACGTGCATACTTTTTAATATTTTTACCATAAGAGTCTGCAATTTTTTGATACTCTTTATCTTCTGTTATACGGCTAAACTCTTTCTCTAAAGCACGGTTAGCCTTCTCTATATCTTTTTTTGTCTGCTCATTTTGACTCAGTTCTCGCGTACTCTCTATCCGTATCTCATCAAATGCACCATAAACACTATGAAGATGCTTCACAACTCTTAAAGTTGCACTCACGACATACTTAACGGGATGATTATTTATCTCTAAGTTCTCATCTTTTTCAAACTCAGCTATAGTAAGGTATTTTATCCCTTTTCTGTATTTTGAATAATCCTCTTTTCTCTCTAACCCTAGTATTTTCTTTATCTCATCGGTTGTGAGTCCCTCTTTAAAGTGAGGGATAAACTGCACCATTGCATAGTGTGAGATATTTAAACTATTTCCATGTTTGTTTTGTATCAACACGATAATAGTTTTCTCATCTACTAAATTTTTGAGTTTTTCATAGATAGATTTAGGAGATTTTTCATAAGCTAAAACATCAAAAATCTTTTGTAAAACTTCATACCCTCTCTCATCTTCTAAAGCATTAAGTATAAAACTATTATCTATTTTAGAGAGGCTATTTACAAAATGAAACTTTATGATTATATTTTCTATTTTTTTACCAGCTCGCAAATAACTATCTTCTTTATTAAATATCTTTACATCATCACCTAGTTGCAGTATCTTACGAATATCTTTGTACTTTACCTCGCCAATACTCTTCCCTTTTTTCACTTTTGCAAAAAAATCTTCTGCTATAACTTTTATCTGGGAAGGTGTAATTTTGAGAGTTGGTTTTGTATTGAAAGTGATGTTTGAGACTGATTCATACATCTTGAAGATATCAGAGAGCAGAGAGTACTGATGTGCTACCTTATACTTGGGATAGTACTCACAGTTTCCAAAAAGAGAGAGGTCAATAGTAGACTCTTTTTGGTCATCTATGGTTTCTATAACTCTTTTTATAAAAGCTGTCACATCAAAATCACTCTTAAAAAATCCAAACTTCTCTTGTGCCAAAAGTATCTTTTTTATCTCATCGTTTATGTACTCACGGCGAATCATATAGTTATAGTTGTCATGATTTCTAAATGTTGGAGTAGATTTTAGTATCTCCTCTTCATAAATAATTTGAGCTACAGTTTTATGAGGATTTTCAAGTCGTAAACTCTCTACAGTTTTAAGAGCAAGTTTAATTTTTCCCTTATCTTCATCCTCTTTTTTCTTTGTGAAATTATATTCTATTTTTAACTCTTCACAGAGTTCTTCAAGCAAATCTCCACTCTCTAAAGACTTGTATCCTCTATGCTTTGCCAAAGCATAAAAAATAGTAAAGAGTTCCCCCACTTCAAGTCTTCGACAAAAAGCCTCTTTGGCTCTGAGTTCCCATTTATTTATATAAAGATTCTCTTTTTCTTGATTTAAAAGTTTTGAAGATGTGGAGATATCAGACAGTTCAAAGAGTTTTGCAAGACTCTTTTTTCTCTTTTTTCGTAAAGTATAAAGATTTTTTGTAGAAGAGGCAGCACTATGAAGTAGTTTTTTTGAGTTTCCATCTTTGTCTGTTGGCTTATCAAACATACTTAGACCATAGTCAAGTAAGGAGTATCTATTTTCAGAGACTTCTTCCAAGACACTATATCCTATAGATGTTATACCTAAGTCTAAACTCAGTATTTTTTTACTCATAAAATTCCTTTTACTTATTTAAGCATACTCTCATTATAAATACTCAGAGAAGGAAATGCAAACTCTAAGTTATTTCTCTCTAGTATTTCCATAATTTTATGCATAACATCCTCTTTTGTCTCAAGCCACTCAGCCCAGAGGACTGACTTTGTAAAACAGTAGACTAAGATATTTATACTTGAATCTGAGAACTCATCTAAATAGACTAAAAGGTTCTTTTTTACCCCTTGCAGATCATCTTTTGAGACAAGCTTTGCCATATGATGGCGTTCATTATGATGTGTATATTTTGTTGCTTTTGTAGCTATACCATCATGCTTGTCTAACATAACTCGTATCTCAGCAATTGCATTTTTGATATCTTCGCTTTTAGAATCATACTTCACACCAATATGCATCTTGATTCTACGACCAAGTATTCTCTTATCCCAGTTTTTTACATCTTTTGAAGCGAATGTACCATTTGGAATAGCTATAAGAGCATTATCAAAAGTTCTTATGGTTGTCACACGAAGTCCTATCTCAACAACGACACCTTGGTGTCCATCTATCTCTATCCAGTCTCCTTGTGAAAAGACATCACTAAAAAGTATAGAGAGTGTTCCAAAAAAGTTACTGATGGTATCTTTAGCAGCAAAAGCCACAGCAAAACCACCGATACCAAGACCAGATAAAACAGCAGTTAAATTTACACCAGCAAAGAACAGCACTATAAGGATACCTATCATTATGATAACAAAGTTAACTATTTTTATTCCAACATTTACTAAATCATTTTTAATATTTGATCTATCTTCTTCAACTTTATTGAGTTTGATTGAGGCGATAGTATTTATAATTTTATAGACTATAAGTGTAAAATAAAAACCATAGACAATATTAAAAGCACGAGAGACAATCTCATTTGAGCTAAAGTCATTGTACACATAGATAACCATATTAATATTTATTATTAAAATAACAATATCTATAGGTTTATGTATTTTTGCAGATATATCGATAGCATACTCTTTAAAAAAGTCTATCTTAAAAAGATACTGTTCAAGCCATACATAAACAATTTTTCTAAAGAATGAGATTATTAAGATTAAGAAAAAGATTGATATTAACTTAATAATGTTTAATCCATAAGGTTCTATTATAGGGTTAATAGCTTGAACAATGGGAGAGGAGTCTACAAAAATAACGAAAGATATTAGATGATATTTTGAATACTTATTTAACCTATACATCTTAGAACTAAACTTATACATATAAGAAATTAAATCAATATTTACCTCTCTTAATGTATAAAAATCTCGAATATTTTTTTTAGTTGCTTTTAAAAGTTTAGACTCAGGTTCGATAAGAAGGATATCTTTATAGTCGTGTTTATAGAGTTTAGCAACTTCTAGTTGATTTTTAGAACTCAAACTATTTAAAAGATTTTCATACTCTTCTTTCGTTTCACTATCAAGACCTAAAAGAAGAGCTTTTATCATCTTGTTTTGACTTCTTAAAAGCTCATAAGACTTTACAACAACCTCATCTCTTATAACAGCATACTTATTTCCAGCACGTTTATTGATAGAAATAATCTTTTGAAGTGAAAATATTTCACTCTCATAAAGTTCTATATTGTTAATGTATCTTACTTTATTAGTCATCAAGTCATTGAGGGCTTGATTATAAAGAGTGTCTTGTTCTTTAAGTAGATTTTGAATCACCTCTTTAGTTACATTATCTTCATTCATCCTCTCTATAATACGCATCTGAGCATTTATAAAAGGAGTGAATTTTACTTCTGCACCAAAACTTAAGGAACTTAAAACTAGAATCAGAAAAAGAAATATTTTCATCGTATTACTAGATACCCTCAGCAATCATAGCATCAGCTACTTTTTTGAAACTAGCGATATTTGCACCATCTACATAGTTACCCTCTACACCATAATCTTTAGCAGTTAAAGCTACACGTTTAGCAATCTGCTGCATTGTAAGTTTTAGTTTTTCATCAACTTTCTCAAAACTCCATCTAATCATAGAAGCATTTTGAGCCATCTCAAACTCACTTACAGCTACACCACCAGCATTTGCAGCCTTAGCAGGTGCAAAACAGATTTTATGAGATAAAAAGTCATTTATAGCTTTTGGAGTTGAAGGCATATTTGCACCCTCTGTAACACTCACTACTCCATTTACTATTAGGTTCTGAGCATCTATATCTGTCAGCTCATTCTGTGTTGCACAAGGAAAAGCGGCATAACATGGAATGTCCCAAACAGCATGAGCACCTTCAGGATACTCCTCAACAGAAATATATTTCGCTTCAGGATGAACTTCTATATACTCTTGAAGTGAAGCACGACGATTGAGTTTAATATCTTTAAGAAGATCTAAATCAACTCCACGAGCATCATAAATCGTACCCTTAGAATCAGTACAAGTAACAGGAATTGCTCCAATATGTTGGAGTTTTTCTATAGCATGAAGTGCAACATTTCCAGCACCACTTACAGTACAAACTTTACCTTCTAAAGTCTCTTTTCCTTCCATCTCAAGCATAGTCTCAGTAAAATAAACAGCTCCATACCCTGTAGCTTCAGGACGCATTAATGAACCACCAAAGAAAAAAGGCTTTCCTGTTAAAACACCCTCAAATGATGAAGTGATTTTTTTATACTCTCCAAAAAGGTAACCAATCTCACGACCACCTACACCGATATCTCCAGCAGGAACATCAATGCGTGGACCGATGTACTTATGTAGTTCAGTCATAAAAGCTGAACAGAACTTCATAACTTCAAAGTCAGACTTTCCTTTAGGATCAAAATCTGCACCACCTTTACCTCCCCCAATAGGAAGACCAGTAAGTGCATTTTTGAGGATCTGCTCAAAACCTAAGAATTTAAGGATTCCCTCATTTACAGTTGGGTGAAAACGTAAACCACCCTTGTATGGCCCAAGAGCATTGTTAAACTGTACACGAAAACCAGTATTTACTTGAATCTTATTGTTATCATCTAACCAAGTTACTTTAAACTTTATAACTCTATCAGGAACTACAAGACGCTCTAATATCGCATACTCTTGATACTTTTCATCTGACTCTAAAAGTGGTGCAATTGAGTAAATCACCTCTTCCATTGCTTGATAAAAGACCTTATTCTCTGCACAGTTTCCATTCTCAAATTTTTTAATTTCTGTTTCTGCTATTGACATATATATTTCCCTTATATTTTATAAATTAATTTTGTAATTATAGTGCATTTTTTAACATCATTCGACGTAAATATGCGATTTTACTCTGTAGTGGTAGATCTTTTGGACAGACATCTTCACACCCCAAAAGAGTCATACATCCAAAAACACCATCCTCATCACCTATCATCTCATAAAACTCTTCATCTGTTCTCTTATCCCGAGGGTCAAGATGGTATCTAGCAACTTTGTTGAGTCCAACTGCTCCAACAAAATTCTCTCGCATCTGTATAGTTCCACAACCTGCTACACAACAGCCACACTCGACACAGCGATCAAGCTCATAAATCTCATCAGCTAATGCAGGTTCCATTCTCTCTTCAAGTCTATCTACTTGTAACTCATTTGATTTGTTATGTATCCAAGTCTCTAAACGCTCATTAAGCCCGCGCATCCATTTTCCAGTGTAAATAGACAAGTCACCAATGAGCTCAAAAAGAGGTAAAGGAGCAAGTGTTATGTGTGCATCTAGTTTTTTAGTAAGTGTTCTACAAGCGAGTGTAGGTTTACCATTTACAAGCATTGAACAACTCCCACAGATACCTGCACGACAGACAAAGTCAAACTTTAGCGAATTGTCATGATGTTCTCGTATCTCATTAAGGGCTACAAAAAGAGTCATTCCTATCGCCTCTTCTACCTCAAAAGTCTCCATATGAGGAAAGTCATCAGGATCATGCGGATCAAAACGTAAAATACTAATCTTTAAAATTCTTGGGGCTTTCTCTTCTTGACTCATACATTCTCTCCTAGTCTCTCATTTATACCTTGATACTTTTTAGGTAACTTTTCTATAAAAGGCATCACCGCATTCTGAATCTCAAATCTATCTTTTCCTTGAGCCTCTAACTCTTTTGTGATTGCATCTACTGCTGATTGTCGTATAGGTGTCTCATCATGGTGTAGTGTCAAATCTTTTCCATATCCACGAAAACCGGGAGGCATCTCCATCTCACCGATAGATATCTCTTCATAACTCATAGTTGGAAGTTCATCTTCTGCATCTGGCCAAGAAGTTATACTCCGTTTAAGCCAGTTTGCATCATCACGTTCAGGATAATCCTCTCTAGAGTGTGCACCACGACTCTCAGTTCTAAGAAGTGCACCAAGGGCAACAGTCAATGCTACTTTTATCATCTTTTGAGTTCTGTAAGCATTTACCAAAGCTGGATTTGCCGCACGAGATTTTGAACGAAATACAGAGATGTTTTTAGCACGTTTATGTAACTCTTTAAGCTCATCAACTGCTTTTTGAAGATCCTTCCCATTTCTAAAGATACCTACATCTTCCATCATTATCTCTTCCATTCGACGGCGAAGCTTGTAAGCATCCTCACCCTCCTCTTTTGAAAGAAGTGCATCTAATTTATCTTGCTCTATTTTTAAAAATTTCTCAACATTTGCAGTATGAATAGATATGTGTGACTCTGCACTCTCTAAATAATCACTAATATACTCAGCTACTAACATTCCTGCAACAACTGTCTCACTCACAGAGTTTCCACCCAAACGGTTAAATCCATGCATATCCCAGCAAGCAGCTTCTCCAGCAGAGTATAAACCCTTGAGTGTTTGAGACTCTCCCGTATATTTGGTACGAATTCCACCCATAGAGTAGTGCTGGGTAGGACGAACTGGTATCCACTCTTCAGCTGGATCTATCCCTAAAAAGTTTTCACATATCTCTTTTACTTCTCGAAGATTCTTCTCAATGTGCTCACGACCAAGTATAGTTATATCTAACCACAGGTGATCGCCATAACGGCTCTTTACACCCTTACCCTTTCTCATGTGCTCAGTCATTCTACGACTCACAACATCACGTGAAGCCAACTCTTTTTTCTCAGGCTCATAGTCTGGCATAAAACGGTAACCATCTTTATCTAAAAGAAGTCCACCATCCCCACGACACCCTTCAGTTGTAAGGATACCGACTGGAACTATAGCCGTTGGGTGAAACTGTATAGCTTCCATATTTCCTAGAGTTGCTACACCCGTTTCAAGTGCTATAGCCTGCCCGATTCCCTGACAGATGATAGCGTTTGTTGAAACGCTATAGATACGACCATAACCACCAGTAGCGATAGTTGTCGCTTTTGAGACATATGCTACAAGTTCACCACTCATAAGGTTTCTTGCAATAGCCCCATAACAGCGACCATTCTCATGGATAAGACTTATAGCTTCTAAACGCTCATGTATCTCCACCTTATCCTCGTGCGCTTTGTTATCCATAGCATAGAGCATTGAGTGTCCTGTTCCATCTGATGTGTAACAAGTTCTCCACTTTTTCGTTCCACCAAAATCACGAGCCGTTATAAGGCCATGAGCATCATCTTTCTCCGTAATCGTCACTTTTTTAGCATTTATGATAGCTGTTCTATCTCCTCGTTGCACTCGAGTCCAAGGTACACCCCAGTGAGCCAGTTCTCTTATAGCTTTTGGAGCACAGTGAGTAAACATACGTGCGACAACTTGGTCAGCACCCCAGTCACTCCCTTTAATGGTATCTGAAAAGTGTACATCTTCATTATCACCCTCCCCCATTTTAGAGTTAGCTAAAGAAGCCTGCATACCACCTTGAGCAGCTGAAGAGTGAGAACGTTTAGGTGGTACTAAAGTAAGGACAATCGCATCATGTCCTCTCTCTTTTACACCCGTTGCAACACGGAGACCAGCAAGACCTCCACCGATGATGAGAACATCTGTATATATCACTTTCATTAGTGAGCCTCCAAGTGGATAGTTTGAGATTTGTACTTCACACCATCACTAAAGTCATGTGTCATACCGATGTAGGTGTACTTAGCTAAAGAGCCTAGCCCTACAACTATGTAAAGGGCTATCATAAACTTCATAAGAAGCTTAAATCTTGCACGAGAGACTTTTGTATTTTTTCCTTCACCAAATCCCCATTTTAAAGCTAAACGGTAAAGACCTATAAAAGCATGAGAGACTACTGAGATAAGAAGCATAAAGTAAAGAGGTCCCATCAGTTCATCAACAACTCTGCTTGAGCTTGCAAATGGTCCAATATTTTCTGGTTGACTTAACATTATGTAGAGGTGAACACTTCCTATAAAGAACATCATAAACCCAGTAATAACTTGAACCATCCAAAGATAGGAGTCTTCATGTTTCATTCGTTTTGTATGTTCTGTGATTATTTTATAGTCTCTATAAGATGCAGGAAATTTGCGAACAGCTAAAACAGCATGAAGGATAAAGATACTCCCTATAGTCGCTGCTAAAAAACTTATGATCCCAGGATACTTCTCACCAAAGAAGTAATACCCTTCAAACATTATGGTCACTCTATACATCATCTCATTTGAGATGAGAATAGAAGCTTCAAAAAGAATATGCCCCATGATAAAAACTGCGAGTATTAACCCAGTTGCACTCTGTAAAAAATCTAATCTTGCGGGTATTTTATCTATCTTTTTTTGTTTCATTGAAAACCTACTGTCTATTTTTGTTATTTTACAATAAGTTAGCTAGATTTTAGTTAAATATTACTATCTCTTCTGATAGATAATCCCCATCAAGTTTTATAATTTTGAGTGAATCTAGTTCATTAAAAAGTGAACTACTCTCATCTGTTATGAGCATCGCATTACTCTCATGCATTACACTCACCATTCCTGAACCATAACGGTTCCCTCTTGTAGCACTAAATACACCCTCTTGGAGTGTTCCTAAAACAACATTTACACGACCACTTTTTGTTTTAAAATCTGTACTATTTTTTGCTAGTTCTATATTATGGTAATAATTTTTATGTCCCTGTATTTTTCGTAGAGCTGGGATAACAAAAAGATAGAGGTTTACCATAGCTGTTAAAGGGTTTCCTGGAAGACAGATAACAAAAGTCTTATCCATTTTTCCCATCATTATTGGGCGACCCGGTTTTATATTTACACCATCAAAAAGAGTCTCTAAACCATTTGCTTCAAAGCCACGACCTACAAAGTCAGCATCCCCCATAGAGATACCACCACTCGTAATGATTATGTCATAACTTTTAAGCTCACTTATGAAGGCTACAGTATCTTCTAGGTTATCAGGGATTACCTTTATATAGGAAGCTTCAAAACCCTTCTCTTTAAGTATAGAGATAACGGCAAAAGAGTTACAGTTATATATCTCATCTTCACTCGCTACTTCCCACGGCTCTTTAAGTTCATTTCCAGTTGAGACTACAGCGATGCTAAGAGGACGTTTCACTTGGATATTCATAATACCCTGAGAGGCTAAAACAGCAATAACACTTGGTGTTACTTCTTCTCCCTTTGAGAATAGTGTTGCACCAAGCTCACACTCCTCTCCTTTTAGCCGTAGGGCATCACCTTTTTTTACAGTGGCTGGAATTTTTACTCTATTATCTTTAAAAGATTCAACATTTTCTATAGGAATGATAGTATCAACATCAGAAGGAACCTGTGCCCCTGTCATAATCTTATAACACTCACCTTCAGAGAGAGAGGCTTCATGTCTCTCACCAGCATAAACACTCTTTAAAACAACAAGTTCTTTACCTGCATCACTCGCCTTTATAGCAAAGCCATCCATTGCAGAGTTATTAAAAGAGGGAAGATTTTTAACACACTTTATATCTTCGGCTAATACACGACCATAAGCCATATCAAGAGTTACATTTTCACTTAAACTGTTCTCTTTCCCATTTTCAAAAACTAATGCCACTGCATCTCTAAAATCTACATAATTTTTAGCCATTAAAATCCCCTTAAATATTGATGAATACTAACAAATATATACTTAACAAAAGATTGTTACTATTTAAGATTTTCTTCTTTTCTGTATCTGTGTAGTTCTGAGAGTAACCACTGTGAACTCTCTACCTTTGGCTTATGAGGACAAGCTATATAGTATTTACTTCCAAATATCAAACTTTTTGTAGCACTTAAACGGATAAAATCTTCAACACTTTTTTTCTATATGTTCTCTTGCCTCTTCACCATTATAAGAAGTTCCATTTCGTATGTAACTACACTCTGTAGTTTGAACATACTTTAAAAGATGATCTACTTCATCTTCATAGTGAGCATCTCTTGCACTCAAAGAGGCTAAAAGAGAGAGAATTATAAGTAAAAATTTCATCATATTTTCATCCCTCTTTTTGTTTTACATTATAGTCTAACTATGTAAAATAAAAGCTAGTTCTGCTATAATCGCACAAAAAAAAGTAAGGTCACCTAATGAATGAAACACTACTCTACACCCTAGTCCACACTATTCACATTTTTTCTGTTTTCACTTATGGTGGTTTTTTAATAGTAGATATTCTTTTTCTCTCTAAAATGAAGCAAACACTCAATGAGGATGAGGCAGTAAAAGCTCGTGAAGCGATAATGATGCATGTAAGAAAAGTTGTACCCTATGCACTTATGGTCGCTGTTGCTTCAGGACTCTTTATGGTTTTTAATATCTATGGTGAGATAGGTGAGGATGGTCCTAGTAGCTTTCAAGTTATGCTCGGGATAAAAGCATTTTTAGGTTTATGGTTAGGTTTTCGAGGTATTAACCAAAAACTTTTTGGTATAAATCCATGGGTATTTAAATCTCACTTTTTCCCTTTTTCACTTGTGATTATGATTATTTTACTCTCCCAAATGATGTACCTCTAAAAACCCTTTTTAAGAGATTTAGTGCTATAATAAAAAATAATATTACAAGCGAGTAAATATGCCTAGTTCTCTTCTTTTTTCCTCTTTAATGATACTTGCTATTGTCATTATTCTCCCTCTCGCTTTTCATCTTACAAAGTACCTTGGTGTAAAGAGTGATAATAAGAGGAAAAATGAGACTGTAGAGGGTGGGATTCGTGCCGTTTATAAAGACTCCTTTGAGAGTTTTAATGTAAAGTTTTTTCTTGTAGGTATTGTCTTTATTATCTTTGATGTAGAGATACTTTTTATGTTTCCATGGGCACTTAACCTACGAGACTTGGGTCTTTTCGCCCTTGTGGAGATGTTCGTCTTTTTAGGACTACTTATAGGTGGACTCATCTATGTATATAAATCAGGAATTCTTAAATGGACGTAAGTAACAGACACCTTTTAGATGAAGCCGTAGTAACAACTAAACTTGATGCTGTCATTGACTGGGGGAGAGAAGCTTCTCTCTGGCCTTTTGTCTTTGGAACGGCCTGTTGTGCCATTGAGTTTATGGCAACAGCAGCCTCTCGTTATGACATCTCACGTTTTGGAGCAGAGGTACTACGTTTCTCTCCTCGACATGCTGACCTTCTTATAGTTGCGGGAACTATTAGCTATAAACAGGCCCCTATCTTAAAGCAGATTTGGGATCAGATGCCTGAGCCAAAGTGGTGTGTAGCCATCGGAGCTTGTGCCTCTACTGGCGGTTTTTATGACAACTATACAACGCTTCAAGGCATAGATGAGATAATCCCTGTAGATGTCTATGTTGCAGGGTGTCCTCCTCGACCGGAGGCGATACTCGATGCTGTGATGGATATACAACGACAACTCAAACGCGAAGAGAAATTTGCACTTAGAAACCAAGAGTTTAAAGGGAGACTTGATGATCTCTAAATCCTTAGACCTTAAAGAGGATATACTCTACCAAACAGTGCAAAATGCAAAAGAGAAAGAGGGTTTCATCCTTCTTTTAGACATAACGTGCATAGATAATCTTCACAAAGCACACCCTTCAAGTTCACGTTTTGAGCTTGTCTATATTTTAAGACATAGAGATTTTTTAGAGACTCGTATCTATAAAGTGGCCTTAATGCAAGAGAGTATCCAAAGCATAAGTAGACTTTTTGAGTCAGCAGACTGGGCAGAGAGAGAGGTGTATGACCAATATGGCATCATCTTTAAGGGGCATAAAAACCTCAAACGACTCCTGAATCATATGGAGTTTAAAGGGCATCCTCTTCGAAAAGATTATGAGATAACCAAGGGGCAGATATGTACCTACTCACAAGATTTGATGGATGAGATGATTCCCCTGCTTAAAGAGCGAGAGTTAGAGCTTCAAAAAGACAACTTAATGGTAGTAAACCTAGGCCCCTCTCATCCCGCAAGCCACGGAACTATCCGAACACTTGCAGCTCTTGATGGTGAGACTATTGTTGCAGCAGCGTCAGAGATAGGCTACTTACATCGAGGCTTTGAGAAGTCATGTGAAAACCATAACTACAATCAGATTATCCCCTATACAGACCGCCTTAACTACTGCTCTGCGATTATGAACAACATAGCATTTGCAAAAACAGTAGAAGAGATGCTTGATGTGACTCTCCCCGATAGGGGTATATTTATTCGTGTTTTAGTAGGTGAACTCTCTCGTATCATCGACCACCTTGTCTGTCTCTCTGCGGGGCTTTTAGATATGGGAGCACAAACAAACTACTGGTACCTTTTTAACCCACGAAATGATGCCTATGACTTTCTCTCTAAACTTACAGGAGCACGACTCACAAACTCCTATATGCGTATTGGTGGTATGACTCACGACTTGTATGAGGGTTGGGAGAGTGATCTTAAAACTGTACTTGAAAAAATTGACTTTGGGATTACAGAGTCTCTAAAGATGATAGTTGGTAACCGTATCTATAATGACCGTATTACCGATGTATCACCTGTTAGTAAAAAAGAAGCAATAGGGTACGGGTTTACAGGCCCAAACCTTCGTGCGAGTGGTGTAGCATTTGACCTACGATTTTCAAACCCTTACTACTTCTACGATAACTTTGAGTTTGATATGGTTGTGGGAAGTGTTGGTGATACCTACGACAGAATGATGGTACGTTTTGATGAGATGAATGAGTCTATGAAGATTATCCGTCAAGCGATGACACAGATGCCTGGTGGTGAGTTTAACATCAGTGACAAAAGTATTATCATGCCAAGTAAAGAGTCTATTTATGGTGGTATTGAGGGAATGATGAACCAGTTTAAACTTGTCATTGATGGAGTAAAAGTACCAGAGGGGGAACACTACAGCTCTTATGAAGCGGCTAATGGTGAACTCGGATTCTATATAGTAAGTGATGGAAGTGGTACACCTTACAAGGTAAAAGTAAGACCTCCCTCTTTTTATCATCTCGCAGCCTACCCTAAAATCATAGAGAAGTACCAAGTAGCTGATGCTATCATGACTCTTGGAAGTCTTAACATTATCGCAGGAGAGATGGATAGATGAGTTTTAAGTTTACAGAAGATAATTTACTTGAGATAGAGCGTTTAAAAAAACGCTATCCAGCACCTCAGGCACTCTGCTTACCTTCTCTTTGGATGGCACAGTATCAGGAGGGATACATCTCACTTGAGGCTATTGATGCTATCAGTCAAGTGACTACTATTCCTGCGATGGAAATCTATAGGGTTGCTACTTTTTATACTATGTTTCATTTAGAAAAAAGCGACAAGATAGAAGTCGATGTCTGTAAAACACTATCTTGTAAACTCTGTGGGAGTGATGAAATACTCAAACACCTAGAGAGTAAATCAGATATAAAAATAAATCATGTTGAGTGTCTTGGTTCATGTGGTACAGCTCCTGTAATGCAGATAAACGATAAAAACTATGAGAACTTAACAAACACCAAAGTAGATGCTATTTTAAAGGAGCTTTAATGAGAGAGTGTCAAATAGTATCTCGTAAGTTTCATATAGAAAATGCATGTACTTTAAGAGTAGCAAAAGAGCATGGAGCCTATAACTCCCTTGTAAAACTAAAAGAGTATGATCCCCAACACATCACTCAAATCATAAAAGAGTCAATGCTCCGTGGAAAAGGTGGTGGTGGAGCCCCAGCAGGAATGAAATGGGAACTAATGCCACTCGATGATAAAAAGCCAAACTTTTTAGTCGTTAACTGTGATGAGAGTGAACCAGGGACTTTTAAAGATAGACAAATCATCTCAAAAGATCCTCATCTTTTGATAGAGGGAATCATTCTAACTTGTTATGCCATCAAAGCAAAAGCTGCCTACATCTACATTCGTGGAGAGTATAAAGAGTATCAAGAGATTTTACAAAACGCTATAGATGAGGCATATAGTGCTGGACTTTTAAAAGAGTGTGACATTACTATCCATCGCGGTGCAGGTGCATATATCTGTGGAGAGAAGTCAGCTCTCTTGGAGTCTATGGAAGGAAAACGTGGACATCCAAGATTAAAACCTAAACAAAAAGAGCCAGAGTGGTTTTTTGGAAATGCTACTTTAGTAAACAATGTCGAGACTATCGCAACTGTCCCTTTCATAGTAAAAAATGGAGCTGATGCCTATAGAGCCTATGGAACAGAAAAATCTCCAGGAACTCTTCTTTTTGCGATGAGTGGACATATCAATAGACCGGGAGTTTATGAAGCGGAGTTTGGGACAAATATGCTTGAGTATATCAACCACTACGGTGGCGGTATTAAAAATGGAAAAAAACTTAAAGCACTCATACCTGGGGGGGTCTCCTGTGGCGTTTTAACAGCTAAGGAGTGTGAGGGTTTAACACTTGACTATGAAGCCCTGCGAAGTGCTGGGAGTTCATTAGGAACTGGTGGTATGATAGTGATGGATGAAGATACAAACATGCTAGAAGCTCTAAAAAATATACTAGAGTTTTACCATGAAGAGTCTTGTGGACAGTGTACTCCTTGTCGAGAAGGGAGTGGCTGGAGTGATAAGATAGTTGGTCGTATTTTAGAGGGTAATGGCACGAAAGAGGACTTAGATAAACTCTTTGAACTCGCAGATATTATGAACGGAAAGACTATCTGTGTATTTGCACCCTCTATCTCTACAGTTTTAGTCTCTTTTATCAGTAAGTTTAGAGATGAGTTTGAGGCGGTAGTATCATGAGTCAACTTGTAAAACTCATTATAGATGGGCAAGATTATGAAGCAGAGCAAGACTCTCTGCTTATACAACTACTTATAGACAAAGAGATAAAAGTGCCCTACTTCTGCTACCACGAGTCACTCGGGGCTGATGGTAACTGTCGTATGTGTATGGTAGGCATTGAAGGGCAAAAACGTCCTCAAATTGCTTGTGATACTCTCATCAAAGAGGGGATGATTGTCAACACAAAAACAGATACTATAAAGCAAGTTCATACCGATATACTTGAACTCGAACTCATTAACCACCCCGTTGATTGTCCCACTTGTGATCAAGCCGGAGAGTGCTCTTTACAAGATTTTTATATGGAGTATGGGCTACACTCTTCTAAGATAACTATAGAGGAGAAAGTAAAACATAACAAGGCTATTGATTTGGGATCAAATGTTATGCTTGACCAAGAGCGATGTGTACTGTGTGCAAGATGTACTCGTTTTACAGATAAGATAACAGGAACTCATGAGCTTGGAATTGTTGGGAGGGGTGATGAAGCGAAAGTTACAACTATGCCAAACCGTCCTCTCTCAAACCCTTATGCAATGAATGTTGTAGATTTATGTCCAGTGGGTGCTCTTACATCTAAGGACTTTCGTTTCTCCCAACGTGTTTGGCTCTTAGAGAGTGCAGATGGCGTTTGTCACGGCTGTGCAAAGAACTGTAGTATCATTATAGATCATAATAAGCTCAAGTACAAAGATGATACTATCTATAGATTTCGCCCTCGTAGAAACGATGCCATCAATGGCTTTTTCATCTGTGACACAGGGAGACTCAGCTATAGAGAACTTCAAGAAAATCGCCAAGAGACTCCTCTTTTAGATGGAGTAAAAATCAGTGAAGATAAAGCTATAGAGAAAGCAAAAGAGCTGATACTCCTCTACAAACGAAACACCTCTATCATCATAGATGCAAACCTATACACCCAAGAGATAGAGGCTATAGTGGCATTTGCACAGGAGATAGGTGCTGATGTTTATGCACCTCTTGATATCTATAGAGATGAGGCATTTGGGGATGATATGCTCAGGAGTTCTATGCGAGCTGCTAATGCACAAACGATTATAAATATGGATATAAACACTCAAAAACCAAAAAAAGTGGGACTTATACTTAACTTTAATCATCCAGAAAAGTTTGAGAGTGCTGCTACAATAAACTTTCTAACACACACTCGCGCAGAGACTGCACTCACTCTTCCAATAGCTACATTTACAGAATCAAGCGGTTCCCTTACAAATGAAGATGGTATTACACAGTTTAGTAAAAAAGTTATACATAAAAACATACCAGTACCAACACTCATAGAGTCTCTAAAAAGAGTCTCACAATGAGTACAGCTTCTATCTTTGTAGCACTTATCTCTTTTATTCTCGGAGCACTCTTAGCACTACTCACCATTCCTGTACTCGTTTGGCTTGAACGTAGGATAGCCTCTCTTATACAAGATAGAGTAGGACCAAACCGTACAAATATCTTTGGCTTTCGACTCGGTGGTGTTGTACAATCGTTTGCAGATGTTGTAAAACTTCTCCTTAAAGAGGAGTACTACCCTAGCCATATCAAGATGGGAAGATGGCTCTTTATGCTCGCCCCTGTCATCACATTTGTAGCGGCATTTTTAGCTTTTATGGCGATACCTTTTGCCGATACACTGCTTATAGATGGAGAGCTTTTACGAGTACAAGCACTTCCTATAGACTTCGGTGTCTTTTGGTACTTGAGTATCGGGGCTGTTGGTGTTTTAGGTGTCATCTTTGGTGGTTATCTCTCTCACAATAAATATGCCCTTTTAGGAGCTGCTCGTGCAGGGAGTATGGTTATCTCGTATGAGTTGGCTCTTGGACTAAGTGTTCTCTCTTTTGTACTACTTTATGACACTGTTGATTTTAATGCTATGGTTATATGGCAGTCACAGACTCTCTTTGGATCTCTTCCAGCCTGGGGAATCTTTATCCAACCACTTGCGAGTATCATCCTCATAGTAGCACTCTTTGCAGAGACAAATAGAAACCCTTTTACTGTAGCGGAGGGTGAGAGTGAGATAGTTGCCGGCTATATGACGGAACATACAGCTATGAAGTTTGCTATGTACTTTATGGGTGAATATGTCGCTATGAATACAGCGAGTGCGGTCATCATCACAGTAGTTTTTGGAGGGTATCAACTCCCTTGGGTAAGTACAGCTATGCTTTTAGAAAACTTCACAACATTTACAGTAACTCTTATGATGGGTGTTCCTATTTTTCTTTTTATATTTATAAAGTGGATGCGAAAAAACAATCGTGTCAAAGAGACACTCAGTAGTGATGGTGGGCGTAACTTTGAGACAAAGGTTCTTACAACTGCTCTTGTTTTAATGGGACTCTTTATTGAGATGCTACTTCTATATGTCTCTTTTATCGCTCCTAGTGATTTAGGAGCAACACTCACTGTAGCTATATTTCAAGTCATTACATTTGTAATAAAACTTATGATGTTTAACATCTTTTTTATCATTATACGATGGACTCTCCCTCGTTTTCGTTATGACCAAGTACAGAAGTTAGGATGGGTATACCTCCTACCACTTGCACTCTTTAACCTTTTTATCACAGCTATTATAGTTGTAGGAGTTGGACTATGAGCCATAACATCAAAATAACTGCAAGACCAGAGCGAACACTCAAGCATAATCTCTATCTTCCTGCTATATATGCAGGGTTTAAAGTAACATTTAAACACTTTTTTACAAACCTCAACGACATAAATGCAGTGGAGACACTCCGTTACCCAGAGGAGCAACCTACAGATATAAGCTCTCGATACCGAGGACTACACCGCTTAACACACCGTGAAGATGGAACAGAAGCTTGTGTTGCCTGCTTTATGTGTGCAACAGCCTGTCCCTCAAACTGTATATTTATTGAAGCACAAGAGAGAGAGGATGGAGTAGATGAGAAGAGACCTAAAAGCTTTTTTATCGATACCTTAGAGTGTGTCTTTTGTGGCTACTGTGTAGAGGCTTGTCCCTGCGATGCTATCCGTATGGATACAGGTATCTTTAGTCTTACTGGAGATAAACGGGAAGACTTTGTTATGGATAAAGAGATGCTACTGAGTCATAAAGGTGCATTTGGAGAGGAGGTGAGTTGTGCTCGTGGATAATTTAGAACTTATTATATTTAGTATCTTAGCCTTTTTTATGCTTGGAGGAGCGATAGTAATGCTCCTGAGTAAACAGACTATTTTTTCAGCTTTTGGTTTTTTAATCACGATGATAGGACTAGCAGGAATGTTTGCACTCTTAGAGAGTAGGTTTTTAGCTGTAGCTCAAATTATGGTGAGTGTTGGAGCAGTTGTTGTTTTGAGTATGCTTACTATTTTAACAGTAAATGCCCAAGAGAAAAACCTTCCAAAAGAGCAGTTTAAAACGCTATGGATACTCTTCTCTTTAGGGTTAGTATCCCCTTTTACTTTTCTACTCTATAAAGTACTCTTAACACTCCCTAATCATTTTGCAGAGATGGAAACACTCACAGCCAAAGTAACAGGAGAACTGCTTTTTAGTAAATGGGTTCTTCCTTTTGAGACACTCTCTATTTTACTTTTAAGTGCTATGCTCGGGGCTATTATTATCGCGAAAAACAGATCCAAAGGAGAGCAGTCATGAGTCCAGATCTCTTTTTTCTTCTCGCCTCTCTTCTCTTCTCACTTGGTTTAGTTGGAGTAGTTAGTCGCAGAAATCTCTTTGTAGTTTATATGTCTATTGAACTTATGCTTAGTTCTATAAATCTTATCTTGGCTACACTTTCTAAACTCTTAGGTGATGGAAGTGGCAGTGTTATGGCACTGCTACTCATCGCAGTCATTGCAGCTGAAGCAGCACTCTTTCTCGCTATCATTGTCCATCTGTATCGCGAGAACAGAACAGTTGACAGTGACACTTTTAATGATCTCAGCGAGGTAAAGTAGATGCTAAACCTCATAGTCATACTTCCCTTTTTCTCAGCACTACTACTAGCACTTATCTATCTTAGTAACCCTAAACAAAAACGCTATCAACTCTATACAACCATAGGTGTTGGAACTATTTTAACTATTACTCTATTTTCACTCTTTATACTCCTAGAGGTAGTTCAAAATGGAAAGACTCTGCATACAACACTCTTTACTTGGCTCTCCCTTGGAGAGTTACAGATAGAGCTTGCATTTAGAGCAGATAAACTCTCTGTTGTAATGATTAGTTTCATCACTTTTATAGGTTCACTTATCCATATCTATGCTGCTGGATATATGAAAGATGACACAGGATATGGTAAGTTTTTTAGCTACTTTAACCTCTTTATGGGGAGTATGTTACTCCTTGTTTTAGCAAATAACCCTATCATTATGTTTATTGGATGGGAGCTTGTTGGTGTCAGCTCTTATCTACTCATCGGTTTTTACCACAAAGAGAGTGCAAACATCACCGCAGCAAACAAAGCCTTTATACTTAACCGAGTAGGAGATTTTGGTTTTATTATGGGGATTGCTCTACTCTTTATCTCTTTAGAGGGGAGTGGCTTTAGTTTTGAAGATATTGAAGCAAATATTTTTTCTATAGATAGTGAGAAACTCTCTCTTATTGGCATTTTACTCTTTGTGGGGGCTATGGGAAAATCAGCACAGATTCCTCTCTATGTTTGGCTACCAGATGCTATGGCAGGGCCAACACCAGTCTCAGCACTTATACATGCTGCAACCATGGTAACTGCCGGTGTTTATATGGTCTCTAGATATAGCTTTCTTTATGAGCAGATTCCAGATGTTGGAGTTTTTATTGCATACATTGGAGCTTTTTCAGCACTCTTTGCAGCCATCATTGCATCGTACCAGAGTGATATTAAAAAGATTCTCGCCTACTCTACTATGAGTCAGCTGGGTTATATGTTTATAGCAGTTGGACTTGGAGCATACTCTAGTGGTATCTTTCATGTTTTTACCCATGCCTTTTTTAAAGCACTTCTCTTTATGGGTGCAGGAGCTGTTATAGTAGCTCTCCATCATGAGCAAAATATTTTTAAAATGGGAACACTAAAAACAAAACTCAAACTTATCTATATTACGATGTTTATAGCAACACTTGCCATCAGTGGTATTCCTCCTTTTGCAGGATTTTTCTCAAAAGATGCTATCTTAGTCACAGCCTTTGCAAGTGAACACTACACTCTCTGGGCCATGGGTTCACTCACAGCTGGACTTACCGCTTTTTATATGTTTCGCCTTATTTTCACTGTCTTTCATGCTCAAGCAAAAAAAGAGCATTCGCTCCAATCTCTACCAAAGAGTATGACCTACCCTTTAGTTGTTTTAGCATTTGGAAGTAGTGTTGCAGGTTTTTTAGGTGTAAATAGTGCCTATGGAGGGGATATGCTTATAAATAGTTTTCTCTCCCTACCAGATAGAGTTCACCCTATCTCTCACACAACAGAGTACATACTAGGTTCGTTAAATGTTCTTCTTGCCCTTGGAGGGATGGGTCTTGCTTATAAGCTTTTTGCGAAAAATCCTAAAGAGCCACAAGAGAGTACTATTTACAAAAAAATAGTTATAAATAAATTTTATATCGATGAGATTTATACAGTGCTTATTATAAAACCGCTACTTCTCTTAAGTCATTTTATCGCGGATGTATTAGAAAAAAGAGTCTTTGATGCTCTTATAGATACTACTGTTTGGCTCTACCTAGGAGCTTCAAAACAGTTTATAAAACTACAAAATGCGAAAGTGAGATACTATGCTCTCTATATTTTAAGTGGGCTATCTTTTATCTCCCTCTACCTTATTTTTAAACTCGGAGTTATCTCATGATGGCAAATATCTTAACAACTATCATCTTTTTACCTCTTAGTGTCGCTCTGTTTCTTGGACTCTTTCGTGCAGATCTCAAACTCCTTCGCATAGGAGCTATACTCTCATCTCTTGGAACATTAGGACTTACTCTTCTTCTGCTGAGTCACTTTAATCCAGAAGCAACACAGATGCAGTTTGTTGTAAATCATGCTTGGATTCAAAATGCGGGTATGCACTACAAGCTTGGGATAGATTATCTTTCACTTGTTATCCTCTTACTCATTACATTTTTAATGCCTCTTCTCTATCTTTATATGCTTAAAGAGTCTCGTAAAGGGTACTGGTATAACATGATGCTCCTCCAAACAGGGGTTACAGGGGCAGTTCTTTCACTTGACCTTATTCTCTTTTATCTCTTTTGGGAAACCATGCTACTGCCTATCTTTGTGATGATTGGAAAGTATGGAAGCAGTATGAGACAGTATAACTCTATGAAAATTCTCCTTATAACTGTTTTAGGCTCAATGAGTATGCTCTTTTCTATCTTATACATTGGGTATATATACTTTGAGACACATGCTGTTTGGAGCTTTGCTCTTAGTGATCTTAGTAGCATAACATTTCAAGCTCGTACTTCTATCTGGCTTGCAGCAGGCTTTCTACTCGCCTTTGCCATTAAAATTCCTCTTGTTGGTTTTCACACTTGGATGGCACCTGCTTATGGAAGTGCTCCTACTCCTGCTGTTGTGATTATGTCTGCGATTATGGCAAAACTCGGTATTTATGGTCTATGGCGTTTTGGTTTTGGACTCTTTAGTGAAACACTAAAGTTCTATGAACCAACTATTATTGTTCTTGCACTTATTGGTCTGCTCTATTATGCCATTCGTGCTATTACAGAAACAAATCTACGACGGATGTTTGCCTACTCTTCAGGGTCACATCTCTCACTCATCGCTCTTGGACTCTTCTTAAGTAATATCTATGCTTGGGGCGGAAGTCTCTACTTTATCATCACCCATGCCATAGCAAGTGCAGGAGTGTTTATGATGATAGGTCTTACATACTACCGTTTTAAAACTATCCAAATAGATGAGCTTGGAGGTATTGCGAGTAGTGCACCAATCTTTACCTTTTTCTTTGCATTTTTTGCACTCTCCATTGCAGGACTTCCCGGAACAGGCGGCTTTGTAGCAGAACTTCTCATTATTATTGGTGCTTTTAAAGAGTCCTTTATTATTGGGCTCTTTACAGCTACAACTATGTTAAGTGCTATGGTCTACATCTTCTGGATGTTACAGAGAACTCTTTTTGGAGTACAGAAAAACATTTGTGAGTTTAAAGATTTAAATAAAAAAGAGATCCTTATGCTGAGTCCTTTAGTGATACTTCTCTTAGTTACAGGGATAGCACCTTCTCTATTTATACCACTCTTTGAACCCCAACTCTCAATATCTCTCAATGAGATATTAACACTTACACAAGGAGCAAATTAATGGAAAGCTTCTTTGCACTACCGATGCTCTTAGTCCTCTTTGGTGCTTTTATTTTAATGCTTTTAAGTCATAAAAAAAATATTTCACTTAAAGGGTTTAACTACATTGGTGTCTTTTTCCTAAGTATAGCAGCGATTATAGAGTACACAACTCTCTCTTTAGAGAGTAACTTTTATCTCTATGAAACTCTCTTTGGGCATATGTTTATAGTTGATAAGTTTGCGACTCTTTTTGATCTTATGTTTACTATGGGTGCGATACTAACTCTTCTAGTCAATAGTGATTACTTCAAGAGTCGAAGCTACTTTAGTGGAGAGTACTTTGCACTTTTACTCTTTAGTGTTTTTGGTATGATGATGCTCTCACATGCGCATGAACTACTCACTGTTTTTATCTCTCTTGAGATAGCTTCATTAAGTATTTATACCCTTGTTGGTTTTCATAAGAATAAACGAGTCAGTAGTGAAGCGATGATGAAGTACATGATTTTGGGTTCTATGACTGGGGCTATTTTTATGCTAGGAGTAGCTCTCATTTATGGGGCAGTTGGTTCTACTTCTCTTGATCAAATTGCTATTTATGTAAACACAACACCTCTTGCAGATATGACACTGCTCATAGTAGGTGCAAGTTTTTTAATGGTTACTATTATGTTCAAACTTGGAGCTGTTCCTTTTCACTCCTGGGTTATAGATGTATACCATGGAGCGCCCTATCCCATTACAATGTTTATGGCTTCTACTTTTAAAATCGCTATTTTTGCCATTACCCTTCGACTCTATATCGTAAGTTTTACCGAGATAAACTTCATCTGGATAGAGCTCTTGCAGGGGATAACTATACTCACTCTCATAGGTGGCTCATGGCTTGCTATCTCTCAAAACCTTGTCAAACGAATGCTTGCAGGATCTTCCATTGTTCATAGTGGGTATCTGCTTATAGGTATCTCCTCTATTGGACTTGGGAGTGAGATGGCAGCACCAGCTGTGATGTTCTACCTTATCGCTTACTTTATCTCAGCTGTTGGAAGTTTTGGGATTTTAAGTTTTATCGCTTCACAGAGTAAGCGACAGATGCGATATGAGGACTTTAAGGGTTTTGCAAATCGTAGACCCTATATGGCACTAATGATGTCTATCTTTATGCTCTCCCTTGCAGGCTTTCCCTCAACCATAGGTTTTTTAGGTAAGTTTTATATCTTTAGTAGTGCCATAGGTTCTGGGCAAATTTTACTCGCAGGGCTTGGAATACTCACCGCCTTTATCTCTGTCTTTTACTACTTTAAACTTATAGCGATGATGTACTTTTATGAGAGTGATGATAAACAGAAAATATTTCCAATAAATGTTAGTACTATTATAATTACTATAATGGCGATAACTGTTATTTGGGGAGGGATAGGAACTTCTCTTATTCCTTTTGTTCCGGGAGCAGATAGTTTTATCTCTTTTGCAAAAGAAGCTATCAATTCTCTTTCCTAAAAAAGATATAAAAAATTCATAAGCTTAAAGAAATATTATATAATTTTATGATAAAATTATCACATTATTTCCAATTAAGGATTCACAATGTTTGAAAACATGAGTATTGCTAGAAAGATGAACTATCTCATTGGGATGGCTACTATCTCTATTTTTGCAGCAACTATATTTGTATTTATATCTATGACTAAAATTGAGAGTGAGTATAAACATCTTCGCTCTAACTCTATGGCTGCAGGACTTGCTACTTTAGAGATTGAAAAAAGTTTAAACTATGTAAGTCGTACTACACGAGACATTATGCTTGGTGGAGACTACATTAAAGATATAAATAAACTCGAATCAACTATAGAGAGTATTCGCTCTAATTTTAATATACTAGAGACACTTATGGCTGAGGAGAGCTCACTTGGCCTTGTTAAAGAAGCAAAAAACTCAACTATGGTGTTTTTAAACAACTCTATGAGTATGATGCAAAACTTATCTGCTGATGCAATTAAAAATGATACTGCAGCAATATATACAAGATATAAGACTGAACTAACTCCTTATGCGAATGCTTCTCGTACATCATTTAAAAAACTTGTTACTCTTAAGAAAACTGAACTTCAAGTAAACTCTGAAAACCTAGAAGATGAAATCACTTTTTATAAATACTTAATACTCATTGCAGGTATACTAATTGGTACAATAGTACTCATTATTGCTACTATTATAAGAAAATCTATCACTGATGGTATTTATAAATTTACGGAACTTATACAGTATGCTGCAAAAGGAGACTTCTCTCAAAACTGTGACTTAGCATCTGAAAAAACAGAGTTAGGTGTTATGGGTGCAACACTTACGGAACTACTTTCACATATGAAAAAACTTCTTCTTGAAATAAACGAGACAATTACAGATGCTTCCCAAGGTGTTTTTGAGCATCAAATATGTTCAAAAGGGATGAGCGGAGAGTTTGTTGTTGCTATTGAAAGTGTAAAAACAAGTATTGACTTTATGCACAAACAGCATTTAAAAACTCTTCGTGATACTTTTAACTCTAGACTTAGTGAGAACTCCATTAATGTATCAGAATCTCTTACCGTTATTCAGTCAAACCTTAAAGCAAATATTGAGAGTTTAAAGGGCATTACAAGTGCTACACAGAGTGCAGCAGAACTCTCTAACTCTTCTCGTGAAAATATTAATGAGGCTGTTAGTGAACTTCATACACTTAATGAGCAGGTAAGTATGAATAACTCAAGTATTGAAGAGTTGGCAAATCAGACAAATAGTATTACCTCTGTTATTGAGCTTATTACAGATATCGCAGATCAGACAAACTTACTTGCACTCAATGCAGCTATAGAAGCTGCTCGTGCGGGTGAGCATGGTCGTGGTTTTGCTGTAGTTGCAGATGAAGTTCGTAAACTTGCAGAGCGTACGCATAAAGCAACAAGTGAAATTTCTGTAAGTATCAAATCCCTGCAACAGGGAATGAATGAGATACAGGTGAGTTCCGATGATATGAAAGAGACTGTTGATGTAACTACAAGAAAGATAGAGACTTTTGAGTATACACTCACTGAACTAAGTGATGGGTCAAATAATATAGTAAGTAACTCTTATAGAATGGAGAACAATGTATTTGTAGTCCTTGCAAAAATTGATCATATTCTTTACAAATCCCGTGCATATAACTCGCTTATGTCTCTTCACCCTATCTTAAAAAGAGTAGATTCACACCAATGTAATCTTGGTGTTTGGTATGATAATGAAGGGAAAACAAGATTTGCATCGACTAATGCTTATGCAAAAATATCTACACCACATAGTATTGTTCATAATAATGCCAATGCAAACCTTGGTTTCTTAGAGCATAATCCAGAAAAAAGTACTCTAGAAAATTCAGACTTAATAATAGCTAACTTTGATCATATGGAAGAGGCTTCAGAAGAACTTTTCTCACTTATGGATCAGATGTTAGAAGAGTCAAGATAGAATATTTTACTTCATTAACGTTAGCCTAATATTGCTTTTGTATTATCACACTATCAATATAATAAAGGCTACAAATGAACTGGCGAACAAGAAGCGAGAACCGCTTAGAAAAGATGGGTGTAACCATCACAAAAAATCCAAAAAAGATAATCTTACTTATGTTACTTTTGAGTATCATGATTATCTCAAACCTTCCAAAAATTACAATAGATACCTCAACCGAGGGATTTTTACGTGATGATGATCCTGCACTTGTTAGATACGAAAAGTTTAAAGAGCAGTTTGGTCAAGATGAAAAAATCATGGTTGTTGTTGAAGCTAAAGATGTTTTTGCTCTTGAAACACTACAAAAACTACAAAAACTTCACACTGAGCTTGTAGAGAATGTACCTCATTTAAATGATATTACATCACTTATAAATGCTAGAAATACTCGAGGAGAAGGGGATCAACTCATAGTTGAAGATCTCTTTGAAGAGTTTCCATCAAATCAAGCAGAGTTAGAGAAAATCAAGAAGATTGCTCTTAATAATGCAATGTATAAAAACCTTCTCTACAACCACGAGCATACATTTACAACTATCATCTTAGAGCCGAGTGCTTATGAGAGTGTTGCAGGTGGAGATGAGCTTGAAGGATTTGGAGAGGATGAAGCAACATCTGATGAGACAGCAGAGTTTCTAACAGACCCTTCAAAAAGTGAAATGGTCCGGGCTGCTGATAAGATTGCCAAAGAGTTTAATAGTGAAGATTTTAATGTTTATGTTGCAGGTTCACTAGCAGTAAACGATTACAACAAGCAGTCTGTTCAAAAAGATATGCAAAAGTTTGTGAAACTTGTACTTTTAATGATGATGATTTTTCTTTTCATCGTATTTCGCCGTGTGAGTGCAGTACTCCTTCCTATCTTTATAGTAGTCCTTTCACTACTTACGACAGTTGGTTTTATGGCTCTCATAGGAACTCCTATAACAATTCCTACACAAATTCTCCCTTCCTTCTTACTTGCTGTTGGAATCGGAGCAGTAGTTCACCTTCTTACGATGTTCTTTAAACACTTAAATGAAAATGGAAATAAAAATGAAGCGATTAGTTACTCACTTGGTCACTCAGGTCTTGCTATCATTATGACTTCCCTGACAACTGCAGCGGGACTTCTTTCATTCTCAACTGCATCTATCGCACCTATTGCTGATCTTGGTGTTTTTGCTGCTCTTGGTGTTATGATAGCACTTTTAAACACTATTGTTTTACTTCCAGCAATACTTGCTACTTTACCAATTAAACCAGCTAAAGCGACACAGGTAAAACGCTCTGAAAAAATGGATGCTCTGCTTATGGCAACAGCTGACTTTACATTTGACCATGCTAAAAAAATTGTAGCAGCAAGTGTTGTAATAGCAGGAGTATTTATCTACTTCGCTACACAAGTAGAGTTCAAGCACGATCCGCTTAGCTGGCAACCAGACAACTCTCCTATAAAAATATCTACATATAGAGTAGATCATGAACTTCGTGGTTCAGTTACAATGGAAGTTATTATAGATACAAAAAAAGAGAATGGTCTTTATGATTCAGCACTTTTAACAAAAATAGACAAGCTTGTTCATGAAGCAGAAACACTCAAAACTGATAAACACTTTGTTGGAAAAGGCTGGAGTGTAGGCGATGTTTTAAAAGAGATTCACAGAGCACTTCACGAAAACAGAGAAGAGTATTACAAAATCACTCAAAATGATGCACTAATTCCTCAAGAATTTTTACTTTTTGAAAACAGTGGAAGTGATGATTTAGAAGATTTAGTAGATTCTCAAATGTCAAAAGCAAGACTTACTTTTAAACTCCCATGGATGGAAGCTGGTGAGTATGCTGAGATAAGTGACAAACTAACAGATCTTCTTAAAACTGAACTTGGTAATGATGTAGAAATCACTGTAACAGGTATGGTTCCACTCTTTCAACGTACACTCTCAGCAGCTATGAGTTCTATGGCTATTAGTTATGTAGTGGCATTTGGACTTATCGCTATTATGATGGTTATACTTCTTGGAAGTGTTAGAATTGGTCTTACAAGTATGATACCAAATGTTCTACCTATCATTATGACTATCGGGTTTATGTCAATGGTAAATATGCCTTTAGATATGTTTACTATGCTTGTTGGAGCTATCGTTATAGGTCTAAGTGTTGATGATACTGTTCACTTCTTTCATAACTTTGCAAAGTACCACCACAGAGGTCTTAGTACAAAAGAGTCAGTTGAAAAAACTATGTTAGGAACAGGTCGTGCACTTGTTGCAACATCTGTTGTTCTCTCTTTAGGATTCTATGTGTATATGTTTGCATCACTTACAAATCTTATAAACTTTGGTATACTCGCAGGGGGAGCTATTACTATAGCACTCTTCTCTAACATTATTTTAGGGCCTGCACTACTTACTTTAATAACAAAAGATAAAAAATAGATAAAGGATATAAAATGTTTTTAAAATCACTACTACTTTCAACACTTACAATCACTTCACTTCTTGCTATCACAGGGCAAGAGATAGCACAAAAGGTTCACGATAGAGATGAGGGTGACAATGTTACTTCAAAAATGAAGATGATTCTCATCGACAAAAACAAAAACAAAAGAGTTCGTGATCTTAAAGTTTTCACAAAAGAGAAAGGTGAAGATACTTTAAAATTGATGTTTTTTCTTACTCCTGCAGATGTAAAGAACACAGCGTTTTTAACATATGACTATGAAGATTCAGATCGTGATGATGACCAGTGGCTATATTTACCGGAACTTCAGAAAGTAAAACGTATCGCTTCAAGTGATAAGAGTTCATCTTTTATGGGAAGTGATTTTACTTACTCAGATATGACTTCAAGAAATGTTGAAGACTATACATATAAAATCATGAAAGAACCTACTATTAAAGGACATAAAACTTGGCAGATGCTTGTTACTCCTAAGAGTGAAAAAACTATTGCCGAGACAGGTTACACAAAAAGTATCATCTTTGTAAGACAAGATAACTTTGTAATCATTCAAGCACTTAACTACATCAAAGCGGGTAAAAAACTTAAGTATATGATGGTAAAAGATTTAGAGCTTATTAACGGTATTTGGACAGTAAAAGAGATGCAGATGATTACTAAAAAAGGGAAAAAGATGCTTCATAAGTCTGTATTTAAATTCTCAGATATTAAGTATAACCAAGACTTAGATGAGGCACTCTTTACTACTCGTACACTTGAGCGCGGACTCTAGTCATGCAAAAAAAGTTTCTTAGCACTACATTAGCATCGCTTCTTCTACTCACTTCACTTCAAGGGGCAGAGAGTGTTGAAGATGACTTAGGTGGCTTTGAGATAGAAGAAGTTGCACCTGAGGGGAGTGATGATTTAGCTGGATTTGGTGAAGAGGAGAGTGTTGATGCACTTGAGGGATTTGGTGATGAGAGTGAAGATACAAATACAGAGATAGAAGAGACTCAAACTCCGAGTGACTTCTCTTTTAATGGTAACATAACATTTAAAACAGCATATGGTTATAAAAACCATACGGTTGACAACACTGACTACCAAGGCTTTAATCAAGCACAAACAGCACTCTATTTTCAAGCAGATTACAAGTTCAACAGTGAGTGGAAAATGAGAGTGAGTGGTGATGCTTTTTATGACGCTATTTATGATTTAAGAGATGAACCTTATAATGATGATGTTCTTGATGCCTACCACACACAACTCCGTTTAGATGACACTTATATTCAAGGGCGTATCACTCGTGACATCGACATTAAAATCGGTCGCCAGATAGTTGTTTGGGGAAAATCAGATAGTATCCGTGTAACAGATGTAATCAACCCACTTGATAACCGTAATCCAGGGATGACAGATATAGAAGATCTAAGACTCCCAACAACAATGGCAAAACTTGACTACTACATAGGTAAGTGGAATCTCTCAGCGATGGTTATAGCAGAGTCTCGCATCTTCTTAGAAGCATCACCTTATGGAGAGTATTTTCCTGTAAATGTAGTTTTTCCAACGGCACCACCACAGGGACAATTTTTTGAGCTTAAACAGCCGAGCACTTCGTGGGAAAACACACAGTATGCATTTGCTGCAAATGGTGTTTTCTCAGGATGGGATTTATCATTTTACGGGGCTGATGTATATGACTTAAAATGGCACTTAGAGGGAACAAACCTTCAAAATGTAGCAAGAGTAGTTAACAAGATTAAAATGCTTGGATCTGCTGTCAATGTTGCAACTGGAAGTTGGTTACTAAAAGGTGAAATTGCTTATGTAAGTGGTGTTCGTTACAACTCTACACTCGATGATAAAGATAGACTAGACACTCTTGTAGGCCTAGACTATATGGGTATTTCAGATACTGTGCTCTCTGCTGAGTTTGTAAACCGTCATATATTTGACTATGAGACACAGATGGGACTACTTACTACTCCTAAGCCTGACTACACAGACCAAGATGAGTATCAGACTGCACTACGTGCTACTCGTTCATTTATGAATGACTCTCTAAACGCTACTGCACTAGTAAGTATGTTTGGTGCATCATGGGAGTATGGTGGCTTTGCTCGTGTTTGGGTAGAGTATGACGTTATGGATGCAATGAGTGCTAACTTCGGTTTTGTAGATTATCTCGATGGGGATAGACCTTTTGCAGAAGCTATACAGAACAATGACAAGGTTTTTGCAGATATAACTTATAGTTTTTAGAGTCAAGATAGAGTATAATACTCAAAACTATTTTTGGGGCTCTATTTATCATGGATTTTTTCAAACTTTTAAAAACTCTTAACTCTGCACAATCTTCTTGGCAGATAAGTTTAGCGATAGTACTCGGGATGATAAGTGGTTTCTTACCACTTGCTACTCCTATCAACTTTTTACTTCTTTTTATAGCCTTTGCTATAAATATTCCTCTTGGTGTTTTCTTTTTTATAAGTGCCGCTTTTAGTATGCTTGGCTTTGTACTTGATCCTGTTTTTGCTTCCATTGGACTTAGTGTTCTTACCGATAGCTCTACACAGACTCTTTTTACAGCTATGTACAACTATGCACCAACACTATGGACATCATTTAACTACACTATTTTAATGGGTAGTTTAGTCCTCTCTTTACCTCTTGCTCTTGTACTTTTTCCTCTTTTAAGTAAAGTTATTAACAAGCAACGAGATTTTTTAGAAGCAAAATTTAAAGAGTCAAAATACTTCTCCTGGTTAAATCCCTATACTGAAGATAAACTCAAAAAGAAACCTGGAGTTATGCGATGGTGGGCTGCCGGCCTCTTTGTTGGTGTTGTTGGAGCAGTTGTAGCCCTAGCACTTCTACTCTTAGACCCTCTCCTTAAAACTGCCCTTGAGTACTCTTTGAGTAAAGCAACAAAAAAAGAGGTTCATATAGAGAGTGTAACAACTCTCTTAATGGATACCTCTTTAGAGATTAAAAACATTGCAATTCTTAGTACATCTAATGACACAGGAGATGATATAAACATCGATAGAGTGCTCTTAAAACTTAAAACAACAAGACTTTTAGAGAAAAAATTTGATTTTGAAATCATCTCTTTTGGAAATATCACACTCAATACAACCCTCAAACGAGTAGAGGAGCAAACTTCACAAGCACAAAGTAGTTCCAAAACAGATGACACAGAGGAGGAGAGTTCTTTTAACTTACCTCAGTTTCCTGATCCTAAAACACTCTTAGCTAAAGAGGGTCTTAAGTCAGTAAGTGAAGCTAAGAAAATGAAAGCGGATATAACTGCTATCTCAGAGAAATGGCAAGAGCGTGTCAAAAGTGAAAAACAGAAAGCAAAACTTGCTGCACTAAAAACCCGTTTTAACACCCTAAAGAAAAAAGCAAAAGATATTCACTCTATGGATGATGTTACAGCTATTCTTGCAGAAGCAGAAGCCCTTAAAAAAGAGACTAAAGCGATTCGTGATGAGCTAAAATCATATAAAAAAGAGTATAAAGAGGATAAAAAGCTTATAAGTAAGTACCTCAAAGAGATGAAAACACTCCCAAAAGAGGAGTATAATCAACTCCTTAAAAAGTACTCTCTCGATCAAAATGGTGCTATGAATCTTATAGGTACACACTTCTCATCAAGCTTAGAGAAGTACCTCCATGTAGGACTTGAGTACTATGAGTTTGTAAAACCTTACCTCTCTAGTGATGAAGAGGATGAAGAGAAACAAGAGAGGATGAAAGGCAAATGGATTTACTTTACAAACACAACAGCTTATCCTGAGTTTGTGATACAAAAGCTAAATGCAAACATCATAAAAGAGCATAGAAACTTCAAACTGGATGTAAAAGATATATCTAATAACCAAAAAATTTATGGCAAACCAGTAAAAGGAACACTCAAGAGTAAAAGTAAAGAGTACAAAAAAATTCTTGTCGTATTTGAGCATAATGAGTTACAAAAAGATGCCCTCACAACTATCAACACAGATATAAATGCCTATAAACTCACAGATAAAAAGATAGCAAAAAAGCTCTCTTTAGAGAGTTCTCTTATAGATGCAACTTCACATATAAACATTGAAAACTTCACTGCTTTAGAGTCTGACTTACTTGTAGAGTTTAAAAAGTCTACACTTACTTATGCTCCAGTCAAATCAAAAACAGATAAAATTGTTCAAGATATCTTAGCAAATATCTCTGAGTTTCAGATGGATGCTTGGGTAGCTGGAACACTTACAGAGCCAAAGATTTCACTCTCTACAGATTTAGATAACAAACTCAAAAGTGGTATTAAAAAACAGCTCAAAAAAGAGGTTTCTAAGTATAAGAAAAAGCTCAAATCTGCTGTAAACAGAGCCTTTAAAGAGCAACTAGGAGATATAGACTTAGGAGAGTTTAATGATGTTGAAAAGCTCTTAGATAGCTCACTAGATGACTCTTCATCTCTTAAAGAGAGTATCAAGAAGAGCATCTCAAAAGATGCTCTTAAAAAGCAGCTTAAATCTGATTCAGTGAAAAAGCTTAAAGATAAGCTCAAAAATAAACTGAAATTCTTTTAAGGGTAAACTGTGACAGAAAAAAGCTACCAAGAAACACGCTCTAAAGAGGTAAAAAGTTTAGGTTCAGGAGAGACAGAGTACAGATATACTTATGCCCCTGAACTGCTTGAAACCTTTGAAAATGTTCACCAAGAGAATGACTACTGGGTAACACTCAATGCAGATGAGTTTACATCACTCTGCCCTAAAACGAATCAACCAGACTTTGGAACGCTCATCATAAACTACATTCCAAATGTCAATATGGTAGAGAGTAAATCTCTAAAACTTTATCTCTTTAGTTTTATGAATAGTGGTGAGTTTCATGAGGATGTAGTTAATAAAATCGGCAAAGATTTAGTAAAACTTATGGAACCTAAATATCTCGAAGTAGTAGGACTTTTTTATCCACGCGGGAACATTAGTATTCATCCTACTTTTAGTTATGCAAATGGTGAGAAAGAGTTTGAAGAGATAAAAAAGCATCGCTTTATCAACCGAAATATAAATCCGCAAAGAGTAGGATAAACAGATGAAACTAGAAAAACTAAATGCAAAAGAGGGAACAGATATTCAGTATCTCTCTAAAGAACTCCTCTTTTTAGCACAGAGTGGGCAGCCTTACCGTGGTAGTGTCTATATAGCATTTAAGAGTGTTGGAGAGACATTTAATATGCTTGATTTTAAAAAGTATATCACATCTCTTAGAAGTCAGAAGTTTTTAGCAGAAGATATAGCATTTGAGATTTATGAGACTATTAACAGCTCTATAAAAACTGCGAACTTAGGAGTTGTTGTTGACCTAACAGCTCGTGGTGGACTCCAGCAGAGAGTAGCCTTTGGTAGTGAGTTTTCAGTCATTAAAAAAGAAAATATTTTTCAACTTTAATGTTTAAATACTAAAGAGATTGTTGTTCCCTCTTTTACAACAGAGTCTGCAACAATCTTAATCTCCATTAAATCACATAAACGTTTTACTATATCTAAACCTATTCCATGCCCATGTTCATGCTCAGTATATGACCTTGTGAAAATCTGAGTTGGGTTTTTAATCCCTATTCCACTATCTTCTATATAGAGTGTTTTCTCTCTAGCATAAATCTTTACATACCCCTTCTCTTTGTTATATTTACAAGCATTAGAGAGAATGTTTGCTACTATCTGTTTGAGTGCATCCCGGTTTACAATAGCTTTTAAAGAGGATGGTTCTACTTGTATATCTATTTCTGTATATATCTTCTCTTGAATCTCAACAACCTCACGAACTATTTCACAGATATCCTCTTTTTTTACAACTAAGGTGTCCTCTTGAAGTAGAATGTTTAGGTTGTTGTGAAGCTCTCCAATATCCTCTGCACTTCTTTTTATTCGAGAGAGTGCTTTGTTCTCTTTAAAACCACTTCTTTCTAAAATTTTAGTGTTTAATAGTATGGAAGTTATTGGTGTGTTTAAGTCATGAATAAGATCTTTTGAGAAGTTATCTAGTTTTATAATAGCCTCTTGCATAGGGCGAAGTGCTCGTAAAGAGAGAAAGTAACTAATAAGTGCAAAGAGTGTAAGTAAACCTACTTGAACGAGTATAATTTTGGACTTTATGGTAGCTTCTTGTTCATAAAACTGCTCTTTATTTTTTCGAACGAAGAAGTATCCACCCTCCCAGTTATAAGGCATATATGCTTCAAAATATTCATCTGTAATAATAAAGTTATCTATATGAAAATTATCTATATTTTTATACACAATAGTATGTGTAATACCATCTATATCTGAGTGCGGCATATTCATCTTAATTTTTCGTATATGCTCAATCATAGAAAAGTGCTCTTTTTCTATAAGAATCTTTCGCTGTTCACCAAAATAGAAGTAACCAGAAGCAAGGATAAGAAATGCTACACTCCCAAAGTAGATACTAAAAAACTTCCAAAAAGCTTTTTTATCATGCTTTAACAAGTCTGTATCCTACACCTTTTATGGTCTGTATCTCTAAACCAATTTTACGAAGTTTAGTGATGTAAACACGAAGAGCACCCTCACTTGATTCACCCTCACTATCTAGCTCATAAAGAAGATCATTTTTAGTTATCGTTTCATCATGGCGTTTAAAAAAGAGTGCTAAAAGTTTCTGCTCTTGTGGTGCTAAAAGAAGTAGTTTGTTATCACTATCGAAGAGTTCATTAGTTACTATTTTATACTTTAAGTTTTTATACTCTATCTCATTCTCTTGTGATGCAAAAGATTTACGAAGAACTGCGCCAATACGGACAAGAAGTTCATCAAAATCAAATGGTTTTTTAAGGTAATCATCTGCACCCACTTCAAAACCTTTAGAGAGTGAAGCGATATCACTCAGCGATGTAAGAAAGATACATGGCGTTTTATTACCTGAGTCACGGAGCATTTTTAAAAGCTCAAAACCATTATAATCAGGAACATTTACATCAAATAGCATGAGCTCAAATGTCATAGTTGCAGTTGTATCTAAAACGCTATTACCATCACCTACAAGGGTTACTTCATACCCCTCAACTTCTAGAAGTTCACAAAGAGTTTCTGAAAGGATTTTATCATCTTCTAGGAGGAGAATTCTAGCCATACTACTTACTCCCAATCATCAAATTTGGAGTTTGTATGTTTATCTTTCTTATAGCGTTTTGCATTTTTAGACTTATCTAACTGGTTTGAGGCGTGTAAAAGTTCATTTTTAATGTTATCTATATCCTCCTCAGAATCTTTATAACTAATCATCTTTTTCACAAGAGTTTGTAGATCCTTCAGTTCACCCTTATAGAGATCTATCTCCTCTATACGATTGAGAAGTTTTAGGCTATTAGTTATTTTTTTATTGAGCCCTTTGTGTGTAAGTTCTTCTGTATTCATAAGATAAGAGATCATCCCCTTATGAAAACGCTCTAATGCTCTGATGTAACGAAGTCTATTTGCATTGTCTATCGCTTTTTGTGAAGCTGCCATTTGAGTCCTATTAAGATTTTATAGCTATAATTATACACTTTATTTTGGAGATGAATGTGAAAAAAATCATTTTATTACTTACACTACTAAGTGTGTCACTTTTTGCAGAGTTAAAAAACCAGTATATGACAAAAGAGTTACTTAACTCAAAGACTCCTATCGTTGATATACGAACACCGGGAGAGTGGAGAGAGACAGGAGTTTTAAAGGGTGCTATTCCCATCATGTTTTTTAATGAAAAGGGCGAGTACAACATCAATGCTTTTTTAGAAGAGCTCAATGCTAAAGTAGATACAAAAAAAGAGTTTGCTATTATCTGTCATACAGGGAGTAGAACTTCTATGATAGCCCCATGGATGTCTGAAAAACTTGGCTATAAAGTCATAAATATCCAAGGCGGTATGGATTATGCAACGCGAGGACTCAAGCTCAAAACTGTAGCCTACCTCAAATAGTATGAAACTCCCCTCTGCTCTCAAATTTCTCTTTTATCTCACACTACGAATAGTAATAACTTTCGCAGTGTTAGGATTTTTTATATTTTTACTTTGGGGATTTCTCTACTTAATTCTTTACTAGTTCTCTTGATTATCATACTTTGTTAGTTTATTGTACTTTATCATACTCGCTAACTCTTTACCATACTCTGCACCTCGCTCAGAGTACTTATCTAGATACTTCACAAGCATAGTAGGATTATTTGTTTTCATTTTTTCATCTCTAAACTTTTGAAATGCTTTTCCAGATGCAAGCAGTTTATAATAGTCATATATTGAAGCTTCAATAGTATTATATTTTTTTACATAGATAGTTCTATCACCTCGCCTCTTTCCAGCAGCAACTCTCGGTTCATCTTCATTAATAGACCATATTCCAAACACATTATTTGCGATACGCAAAAACCTTGAAGTTCCCCATGCACTCTCCATCGCTGATTGAGCGAGGGCAATACTCTTTGGATGAGGCTTCATTCGTGTCAGTAAATCTTGAAGATTCTTTGCACTATAACTCTGCATCAGTACTTTTAATTTTTGACTATCAGGCTCTGTTTCAATAAGTTTTTGGGTCTCTAAATAATCTTTTTCTAATGCAGCATAAACTTTTTTAATGGCAGGAACAAAGAGTGCAAAGAAACGCTTTTTTTTCTCTTGAACACTCATCTTTTTTGGCACGACATCTATAGTATATTTTACACTACTCTCAGCAGTTAATATCACTGTATTTATAAACATCAATATCACTATAATCATTTTTATTTTTATAATTTTTCCTTTAAGCACGAGGTTTAATCCCATTTACCATTGCATAGAGTGTTGGTAGATAGAGCAGGTTTAAGAGTGTTCCCCAGATAAGCCCAAACCCTATCGAGATGGCGATAGGTTGAAGTATAACAGCCTGCCCACTCGCATAAAATATAAGCGTAAAAAGTCCTAAAAATGTCGTTATACTTGTAATGAGAATAGGACGAAGTCTATGTTTTGCTCGGGTAAAAAACTCCTCACTCTTATGTGTTCCATGAAGAAAGTCTAGCATAATTATCCCATCATTTATAACCACACCTGCAAGACCTAGTATACCTATGATAGAGGGCATAGTAAGAGGCATACCAACAAGTTTATGCCCAACCAAAGCTCCTAGAACAGAGAGAGGTATAACACTCATCAGCATCAGCACATACTTCACCTTACTAAAGATAAATAGCAGTGTTATAAAGATGAGAAATATCGCTAAAATAAGTGAAGTTTTCATATCTGCTTTGAGTTGATTGTTCTTCTCTTTCTCACCAAGAAGATCTACATAAACGCCACTCGAAGCTATCTCAGTTAAAAGGGGTTGAAGTCTCTCCAAAACCTCATCAGGAGTAATATGACGTTTATCTAAGTTGGCAAAGACAGTTTTTACGATGTTTCCATTGAGTTTATTTATCTTCTCATAATCTCTTATTTTTATTATCTCTGCTATATCGGTGAGCTTAACAAGCCTTCCATCACCAAGTGGAATGTTAAACTGCAGTAGCGTTTGAATCTTATCTTTGTTCTTATCTAATGTCTTGATCTCCATCACACCACGGTTATTAAAGGTAGTAGATTGGCGATGCTCTAAAAAGTATGCACTTAGAAGTTTTGAGATAGAAGCCTCACTCAGCCCTAGACTCTCCCCATAAGGGTTGATCTTTATCTTATACTCCATCTTTCCATACTTAATGTTGTCACTAAAGTTTGAAACACCTTCTATGGAGGAGAGTGCTTCTTCTAACTTTTTTATACCTGACTCTAGAGTAACATCATCACTTCCAGAGAGATTTACTTGAATATCACTGCGAATAAGTCCCGGCTTATCTTCAGTCACACCCAGTTCTAGCATAGAGTACTTCTCACGAAATGGCTCTATAATCTCTTTTAATCGAGGTGAGAGCTCAAAAGTCTGTAACTTACGGCGTTTATCAGGGTCGTTAAACTCAAAACTAAAATCAAGAAGAGGGTTTACATAGGCACTTATCCAGTTACTCTCCACTCTATCATACAACTCTAATGTGATGTAGATAACATTGTTGTTAAACTCTGTCTCACCAGAGAGGCTTCTTCTATAGCCTGAAGTAGCTCCTATAGACTTTAAAGAGAACTCCTCTGCATGTTTCATTATCTCTGCTTCGATCTCTTTTGCTACTAAAAAAGTCTCTTCTATGGGTG
>JAMORO010000014.1 GCA_027063505.1 Sulfurimonas sp. | reverse complement strand
TAGCAACTGCTGCTAAAATACCTAAAATAACGATAACGAAGATCAATTCGATCATTGTAAAACCAGCTCTTTTCATAAAGAACTCCTTAATTAAAATATTTGGATTACACTAGTAATCTTAAAGAACATTATGAGCCTATTTTCATTAAACATAGCTTAAATTATAAAAAACCATACTTCTCTTAAATAATTTCTCTTAAAAGATAAAAATGGAATAATAATTGCTATATCCCTATAATAGATAAAATTTATAGATTAAGGATATCATAGATGAGTATAAGTATTTCAAGAACAGCAACACTTCTAAAAGATGCGATGAACTATCGTTCTGCTCGTCAAGATATGATAGCTTCAAATATCGCTAATGCTGATACTCCTTTTTATAAACCTCGTGATATTAGTTTTGAGCAAGCACTTGTAGCAAAAAAAGCTGATCTTTTAAAAAGTGATACACAGCAGCTTAAAATGGCACAAACAAATTCAGGTCACATAAAACCAAAAGCTGAATCTTCTTCTTATGAGCCTACCCTATTTTACCGTGATGGACATATGGCTCGAAACGATGGAAACAGTGTAGACATAGATGTAGAGACAACAGAGATGAGTAAAAACTCTATCATGTTTAATGCCCTTGTTGGTGCACTCAAAAAAGATAGCATGATTTACAAATCTGTAATAGAAGCATCACAAAAAGTAAACTAGGATAAGTTATGAGTAATTTTTTAAGCAGTTTTGATATCTCAGGATATGGCCTCTCAGCACAACGTGTACGTGTAAACACTATCTCTAGTAACATTGCAAATGCACAAACTACAAGAACTGAAGAGGGTGGACCCTACCGCCGTAAAGAGGTTGTTTTTAAAGCAATCAACTTTAATGACAAGTTTAACGAAGCTCTTCAAGGTATGACACAAAGTGCTAAATATGAAGATCCATTAAATGAAGGTAGTTTTGGTAAAAAAGTAAATCCTGCTATAATGAGTGTAATAGTTGATAAAGTTTCCCGAGATGATAGTAAACCAAAAATGAAATTTGAGCCAAATCATCCCGATGCAGATACAAATGGGTATGTTGCATACCCAAATATTAATCCTGTCATCGAAATGGCCGATCTAGTTGAAGCGACTCGCTCTTACCAAGCGAATGTTGCTGCATTTCAGAGTAGTAAAGATATGGCAAACTCTGCTATCTCTTTATTACAGTAAAAAAAGGTATAGATTATGAGTAGTGTTAACTCTCTTACAAGTGTTGGTACAGCTGACTTACTAAAGCAGAAGAGTAAAGTTGATGGTGTTGCAGGTGGTGAAGCATTTGCTGAGCATTTAAAATCAGCTCTTAAAGAGGCCAATACTATCCAAGAGGATAAAGAAGTAGCTGTTGCGGATCTTGCAACTGGACAAGTAAAAGATTTACATCAAGCAGCCATCGCGATTGGTAAAGCAGAACTCAGTATGAAACTCATGCTAGAGATAAGAAATAAAGCACTCAATGCATACAAAGAGATAGGTCGAACACAACTCTAACATTTATGGCCAACCACAACAAAAGTAAAAAAATACTCTTTCTTTATGTCCTTATATCTTTAGGCTTTCTCATTTTTTTGGGTGTTATGCTCCTCACCGTTTTAAAATCACGTCATCTCCCTTCTCAATATGCAAAAGAGAGTTCACGAGCCCAGCGAGGTAGCATAATCTCTGCAGATGGTTTTAAACTTGCTACAACTAAAAAACTTTATAAAGCAGTTGTTAATACTCGATATATCGATCCTGATAAAAAAGACCTTTTTGTAGAACTTTTTAGTATTTACTCAGGCATTGATACGAAAGAGATTAGAAAGAGACTTTTAAAGCATAAGGGTGTAGTAGTCCTTAGCTATAACATCCCACAAATTCAAGCACACTACCTTAAAAAATTAGCCCGTGAACTCCGTCGTTTTAAAGTTTTTATGGAACTAAAAAATAAGAAAACTGGTCTTCGTTCTATTCATGGGCTTAGTATAATAGAGAGTGGAGAGAGTCGTCTCTACCCTTATGGAAATCTCTTAACTCCTGTAATTGGGTATCCACATAAGGTAGAAGATAACGGCTATACTTCAGTAAGTGGTGTAAAGGGTCTAGAGAAACGATTTGACCTAGAACTCAGTGCAAGACAAAACGGTCTAAGTCGTGGGAAACGTGATGTAAACTCTTATATTATTTTAAATAAAGAGAGTTTTACTAAACCAGAAATTGATGGACTAGATATTAAACTAACTATTCCTGTAGCACTTCAGATTAAAATAGAGAGAATGCTTGATGATATGAAAAAAGAGCTTCGTGCAAAACAGATCATGATTGCTATCATGAACTCAAAAACTGGTGATGTTTATGCCATGGCAAGTTCAAATAGATTTTTACCTAAGGCGATCAAACGTAGCGACTACCCATCCCTTCGCTCTGGAATGATAGAGTATAGTTTTGAGCCTGGTAGTGTTATCAAACCTATCACTTTCTCTTTACTCTTAGAAAAAGGGCTTGTAAATCCCTATGATCTTGTAAATGGCCATAATGGTCGTTTTAAAATCGGTCGAAAAGTCATTACTGATGAACATAGATTTGACTGGTTAAGTGCTGAAAATGTCATCGTTTACTCTTCAAACATAGGTATAGCACAACTTGCGCAAAAACTTTCAGGCTATGAGTTTTATGAAGGTCTTCAAAGCTTTGGCTTTACTCAAAAATCAACTCCTGATTTAATTTATGAAAAAACAGGTTCAATCCCCTCTTCGAAACGATTAGAAAATAAAATCTATAAAGCAACCTGCTCATATGGATACGGTATGCGTGCAAACCTTATGCAACTGCTACGGGCCTATAGTGCTTTTAATAATAATGGTCGTATGGTTTACCCTAAGATAGTAAAAAGTTTTGTAGATGAACACGGTAGAGATAATATACTTCCTTATGAAGAGCAGGTACAAGCGATAAAGAGTGTAACAGCAGCAAGAATGAAAAAAATATTAATTAAAACTGTTAATCAAGGAACAGGAAAAAAAGCTATAACACCAGGACTTATAGTAGGTGGTAAAACAGGGACAGCACATATAGTTGAGAAAGGAAAATATGTTCGAAAATATAACACTGCCTTTATGGGGTTTGCAAATGATGACAAAAACTACTATTCAATAGGTGTAATTGTTATACAACCTAAAAAGAGTCAGTTTGCATCGCAAACTTCTGTGCCTGTATTTAAAAAAGCTGTTGATATTATGATAGAGGATGGATACTTAACCCCCTCATCAAATCCAGATATTATCAAGAAGTCTCGTATCTCCCACAAGAGCCTCCACTAGGATTACACTTTTCCCAATTTCTACACTCTTAATAAAATTAAATTCTCTATCTAAAATAGCCACATATCCTACATCTAAAGGCTGTAGTATCTCTAGCATTTTTTCCATTATAAGTTCTGCCTCTAAAATATTTTTACTTACCAGTATAGAAGCTTCATGGAGTGACTTTGAAATTTTTAAAGCTTCTACTCTCTCATCTTTAGAAAGATAAATATTTCTACTACTAAGGGCTAAACCATCACTCTCACGAACAGTATCTACTGGGACTATAGTTATATCCATAAAAAGCTGTTTAACCATAAGAGTGATAAGATTTAATTGCTGTGCATCTTTTTTACCAAAGTAAGCCAAATCAGGGTTTACAATATTAAAAAGTTTATTGACAACAGTTAGAACACCACTAAAGTGTCCTGGTCGAGTTGCACCTTCAAGAACATAACCACGAATATTTGGAGCACTTAAACTTACTTCATCTCTCCCATATATATCTTCTATTTGAGGTAAGAAGAGTAGATCTACTCCTGCAACTTCACAAATCTTTTTATCTGCTTCATCACGGGAAGGATATTTATCAAAATCCTCTCCAGCTAAAAATTGAGTCGGGTTTACAAAGATAGAGACGATCACAAATTCAGACTCCTCTTTTGCTCTTTTTATAAGAGAGAGATGCCCATCATGGAGTGCTCCCATAGTCGGAACAAAGCCCACTTTTCCCTTTTGTTCTTTTAGATATGTTTTTAACTCTAATACATCAGAAATAATCTTCATTTTAAGCCTCTATTTTATATAATCGCATTATAACAAAACTAGGAACTTTTATGGATAACTACGAATACACTGAATTATTAAAAACTTTGAAACTCAAAATGGATAATATTACAGGTGTTGTAGAGCCTGAAAAAATTCAAATGAGATTACATGAGATAGAAGATCTTGAAAATGATCAAGAGTTCTGGAATGATGCGACAAATGCAGCTAAAATTCAAAAAGAGAAAACTCAGCTTCAAAGAAAACTAAATAAATACAATATTGCTAATGAAGCTGTAGCAGATGCAACAGAACTCTATGAAATGGCAAAGGATGAGAGTGATGAGGACTCACTAGAAGCACTTTATAGTGAAGCTCCAACCCTAGAAGAGCAGATACGAGCAATGGAGATTGAAGTACTTCTTAGTGGAGAGAGTGATGCAAATAATGCTATTGTCTCTATCCATCCTGGAGCTGGAGGAACTGAGAGCCAAGACTGGGCAGAGATGCTCCTTCGTATGTATAAACGATGGGCAGAACGTCGTGGATTTATTATAGAGATTCTTGATTATCAAAATGGTGAAGAGGCAGGTATTAAAGATGTTTCCTTCATAGTAAAGGGTGAGAATGCCTATGGCTACTTAAAAGTAGAAAATGGGATACATAGACTTGTTCGCATCTCTCCTTTTGACTCTAATGCTAAACGCCATACCTCATTTAGTTCAGTTATGGTCTCCCCTGAAGTTGATGATAATATCAACATTGTTATTGAGGATAAAGATATTCGTGTTGATACCTATCGTGCAAGTGGTTCAGGAGGACAACATGTCAACAAAACTGAATCAGCTATTCGTCTCACACATATAGAGACAGGTGTTGTCGTACAGTGCCAAAATGATAGAAGTCAGCATAAAAATAAAGCAACAGCTATGAAGATGTTAAAATCTAGACTCTATGAGTTAGAACTTGAAGCTCAAAAAGCTGAAAAAGATGGTGTAGCAAAAAGTGAAATTGGATGGGGACACCAGATACGTTCTTATGTCATGCAGCCTTACCAACAGGTAAAAGACACTCGAAGTAATGAAGCTCTGTCTAATATCTCCGGTATCCTTGATGGAGACATAGATAAGATGATAGAGGGTGTTTTAATAGCAATGAATCGTAGTTAAGACTCTCTATTAACCTTAAATCATACTAATAATCGTTAAATGTGCTAGTGGTTTCTTTTGAGTCTATTTTAGTTTATTTATAAAGTATGGAGCATAGGTATTACCTTTTGCTATTTATAAAGCAAATTATGTCAAAATACAAGTATGAACTTACTTAAAGAATTTTCCCTTGATGATAAGTGCTCTTATATTGAAAACAGAGAGCAGACAACACACTACAAAATTATTGAGAACTGTAGTACTGAAAATTCACAAGCACTCATTGAAAGAGGTTTTAGACGTTTTGGTAAAATGTACTTCCGACCTATCTGTAAAGATTGTGATAAATGTAAAAGCATTAAAATAGATGTAGAGAACTACATATTTAGTAAATCAGAAAGACGAGTTTTAAAAAAGTCTAAAGATATAACGACATATATTCAAAAACCTTCATTAACACAAGAACATCTTAATCTCTTTAAAAAATATCATCTTTTTATGCATAAGAAAAAAGGATGGGAATATAATGAAACTACACCAGAACATTACTACAACTCCTTTGTTGTTGGTCATGAAGAGTTTGGTTTTGAAGTTCTCTATTTTATCGAAGGTGAACTCATTGGAGTTGATTTAATAGATGTATTAGATGATGGTGTCTCATCTATCTATTTTTATTATGATCCAGATTTTTCATATCTTTCTTTAGGAAAGCTATCTCTGCTCAACCAAATAAAGTTTGCAATGAAGTCCAAGAAAAAATGGATTTACTTGGGTTATTATGTAGAAGAGTGTGATTCTCTCTCATATAAAGCAGACTATAAACCCTATATAACACTAAAAGGAAGACCAAATATAGATGAGCAATATATTTGGAGTTAGTTTGATAACTCTTTTTTTTGTTTCTCTCTAATCTCTAGTTTTTTCTTTACTAAATCTTCTTGAAGTTTTTTCTCTAGTTTTTCTCGAGAGGCTTTATCTCTCTCTCTAATACGTTTTATTTTCTCTTCTTCAATCTGTTTTTTTGTCTTTCGTATTTTTTTCTGAGACTCTTTAAGTGCTCTTAATTTTGCATCATTTTCTAAAAAATCATTAATAACACCTGTTGCATTAATATCTTCTTGATGTAAAAAATAGTAGTCAATTATTTCATCCTTCTTACTCTGTGTATCTATTAATCCACAGTTTATAATTTCCGAAAAAAGTGCAAAGTCATTGTTTTGCATAGATGTTTTGTAATTACTTCTTATACTTCTTAAAAAGTAATCATTTGTTTTAGAAAGTTTTCTCAGACGGTTTAAATACTCTTTTTTAGAGATTGATGCCCCACCCATCTCTATCTTAATTCCTTCAACTCTTGTCTCTTTTACCTCTTTAACATATGCTTCAATTTCTGTTGCATATAGGGAGTATGCATCAAAATAGGATAAAGATTCTATCTTATCAACATTATTATAGATTACATCACCTAAAGCAGCATATGGTTTTGGATTAGCAGCCATCAAAATAGTTGTCAGAACAGTCATTAATAATAGTTTATACATAAAAAGCCTAAATATTTTTTGTAATTATAGCAGATTTTGATTAGTTAAAAAGAGAGGTACTCCCATAAGGGAGTAAAGAGTAAAAGTAATTTCTATAGCTAGATATTAACCGTTACGTTTTTTCTGAATTTCTTCAGATACTGCTTTAGGAACTTCAGCATAGTGATCAAATTCCATAGAGTATGTAGCACGTCCTTGAGTTGCAGAACGAAGGTCAGTTGAGTAACCGAACATTTCTGAAAGTGGAACATGTGCATCAACAATTTTGTTACCTGAACGGTCACCCATTGAGTTAACTTGACCACGACGACGGTTAAGGTCACCGATAACGTCACCCATGTTCTCTTCTGGAGTCTCAACTTCAACTTTCATCATTGGCTCTAAGATAGAAGGTTTTGCTTTACGACAAGCTTCTTTGAATCCCATTGAAGCAGCAAGTTTAAATGCCATCTCATTTGAATCCACATCATGGTAAGAACCATCATAAAGTGTAACATCAACATCTTCCATTGGGTAACCAGCAAGAACACCGTTAGCCATAGCTTCTTCACAACCTTTCTTAACAGCTGGGATAAACTCTTTTGGAACAGATCCACCTTTAATAGCATTTGTAAATACAAATCCTGTATCAGCTTCACCTGGTTTAACAGTAAGATAAACATGACCAAATTGACCACGACCACCAGATTGTTTTGCGTATTTGTACTCTTGTTGTACTTCTTCTTTGATAGACTCACGGTAAGAAACTTGTGGAGCACCAACTTCAGCTTCAACAGCGAACTCACGTTTCATACGGTCAACAAGAATCTCAAGGTGTAACTCACCCATTCCAGAGATAATAGTTTGACCAGTCTCTTCATCAGTGTTAACACGGAAAGAAGGATCTTCTGCAGCAAGTTTACTTAAAGCGATACCCATTTTTTCTTGGTCAGCTTTAGTTTTTGGCTCAACTGCAACAGAGATAACTGGATCCGGGAAGTCCATTCTTTCAAGAACAACTTTCTCTTCACCTTGACATAATGTATCACCAGTAGTTGTAGATTTAAGACCAACAACTGCACCGATTTCACCAGCGTAAATTTCTTTAACTTCTTCACGTTTGATAGCATGCATCTTAACGATACGACCAATTCTCTCTTTTTTATCTTTAGTAGAGTTATGTACAAAAGAACCTGACTCTAAAGAACCACGGTAAACACGGATAAATGTTAGAACACCAACAAATGGATCCGTCATAATTTTGAATGCAAGTGCAGCGAAGTCACCTTCGTCAGTTGAAGGAACTTCAACTTCTACTTCTTCATCATCCATAAGTGTACCCGTGATTGCAGCAGACTCAACCGGTGAAGGTAAGTAATCAACTACAGCGTCAAGTAGAGTTTGAACACCTTTATTTTTGAAAGCAGTACCTGGAGTCATTGGAACAACAGCCATACCAAGAGTTGCAGCTTTAATAGCGGCTTTAAGTTCAGCTTCACTAAACTCTTCACCCTCTAGGAATTTTTCAGCAAACTCTTCGTTACCTTCAACATCAGAAAGTGTTTCAAGCATTTTTTCTCTATACTCTTCAGAGATCTCTTTTAAGTCATCACGAATATCTTGTTCATGGTAAGCAGAACCCATAGCAGCGTCAGCATCCCAAACAATCTCTTTCATTTTAACTAAGTCAACAACACCTTCGAATTCAGCTTCAGCACCGATAGGTAATTGAAAAGGCATTGGATTACCTTTTAAACGATCTTTAATTTGACGTTCAACTTCGTAGAAGTCTGCACCAGTTCTGTCCATTTTGTTAACGAAAACAATTGAAGGAACTTTATAACGGTTACGTTGTCTCCACACTGTTTCAGATTGAGGCTGAACACCACCAACTGCACAGAAAACAGAAACAGCACCATCAAGTACACGCATAGAACGCTCAACTTCAATAGTAAAGTCAACGTGTCCCGGAGTATCGATAATGTTAATTTGTTTACCATTCCACTCACAAGTAGTAGCAGCAGAAGTAATTGTAATACCGCGCTCTTGCTCTTGTTCCATCCAGTCCATAGTAGCAGCACCATCATGAACCTCACCAATTTTATGTTCAACACCAGTGTAGAAAAGAATTCTTTCTGTTGTTGTTGTTTTACCTGCATCAATGTGTGCAGCAATACCGATGTTTCTTACGTCATTAAGTTTGTGACTTCTTGCCATGTTTTAGTACCTTGTTTAAGTTTTTTTAGAGATAAGCTCTTTTATAAATAAAGTTTTTTTACTTACAAAAGAGCTGTCAATTTAAGATTGTTAAAGAGAAATAAATTTCTCTTTAACGGTTGAAAAAGTAGTAGACTACCAGCGATAGTGAGCAAATGCTTTATTCGCTTCAGCCATTCTATAAGTATCTTCTTTTTTCTTGAATGCTGAACCTTTATCAGTTGCAGCGTCCATGAACTCATTAGCTAATCTCTCAGCCATAGTTCTTTCGTTTCTCTTACGAGCAGCGTCAATTAACCAACGAATAGCTAAAGACTGTTGACGTACAGGGCGTACTTCTACTGGAACTTGGTAAGTAGCACCACCAACACGGCGACTTTTTACTTCTATAATTGGTTTAATATTATCAATAGCTTCATTAAATGTATCTATACCAGTTTTTTCACCACGTGAGCTAATGATATCCATTGCGCTGTAGATGATTTTTTCTGCTGTAGATTTTTTACCATCTAACATTACTTTGTTTATAAATTTCGTCAGTATTTTGCTTCCATAAACTGGATCTGGCATAACTGGACGAACGGGAGCTTTTCTTCTTCTCATATCGAGTATCCTTATTCTTCAATTTTTTCAAATTTACTCAAAATTAATTACCTAAAATTAATCCTGTAGCTATTGAATGTATCTTATTTGTTTAAAAAAGTAGTCTTAGACTATTTCTTAGGCTTTTTTGTTCCATATTTAGAACGAGCAACCATACGGTTAGCAACACCAGCAGTATCAAGAGCACCACGAACGATATGGTATTTAACACCAGGTAAATCTTTAATACGACCACCACGTACAAGTACGA
>JAMORO010000013.1 GCA_027063505.1 Sulfurimonas sp. | reverse complement strand
TGCAAAACGCCAAGCAGAGCTTAGCCTTCAGATGTATCAGAACCAGTACACAAATGTAAAGTTAAACTTAGATAGATACAAAAGACTTCTTAAAAAAGATATGGTTTCAAAGTATGAAGTAGAAAACATGGAACTCGCTTCTATCAATCTTGAAAACATGATTAACATTGCAAAAGCAAGACTTCAAGAGGTTCAAAATCAGTACAAATATCTCAATGTAAAAGCACCAAACAATGGTGTTGTAGTTGCTAAAAACATTAAAGTTGGAGAGATGGCAATGCCAGGTATGCCAGCAATAATACTTTCAGACCTTAGTGACCTTAAAATCAGTGCTGAGATTGCAGAGAGTAATCTTGCATCTATTAGCCATGGTAAAAAAGTAACCGTAGAGATTCCATCTATCAAAGTAAAAACAGTAGGAACTGTCTCTGCAATTATTCCTAACTCAAATCCAATGACACATACATTTAAGATAAAGATATCGTTTAAAACAAACAATAAATCTGTTTATCCTGGAATGTATGCAACTGTAAAAATCAACTAGAGGAGTTCTTGATGCAAGAAGAAGTAGAATTTCAACCAACAGACTCTGCTGGTAAATTAGCAAAATCATTTATACGTAATCCTCTTACAGCAGTTCTCGGTTTTGCACTTTTAGCAATTGGGTATCTTGCACTAATGGTTATGCCTAGAGAAGAAAATCCTCAAATGGTAGTAAGTGGTTCAACTGTTATCGTAGCCCTGCCGGGTGCGAGTGCTAAAGAGGTTGAAAAAATCATAGTAAAACCCTTAGAGCGTAAACTCAAAGAGGTAAAAGGTGTAGAGCATATCTACGGTATGGCTATGGATAATGTAGGTATTGTAAATGCTGCCTTTTTTATTGGTGAAGAGAAAGAGAACTCAAACTTAAAAGTCTATGATAAAATCATGCAAAACTCCGATATGTTTCCAACTGGAGCGATGGAACCTATGATTAAGCCTCTTGATATTGATGTCGATATTCCTATTGTCTCTATAGCATTTTACTCAAATAATGAGAAGATGAGTAAAACAGAACTCTATGATAAAGTAAAAGAGATACAACACCATATAAATGGTCTTAACAATGTTGCTGTTACTGAAGTAAAAGGTGGACACCAACACCAGTTTAATGTAGAAGTAGATCTCAATAAGCTCTCAGGATATAACCTCTCGATGGGACAGATAATGCAAGCTGTTGAGTCACTCGCATATAATGTACCTGCGATTAAAAATAGAACTACTGACAATAAGATTGTAATGCTTGGTGTTAAAAACGCTATTGAGAGTGCGAGAGATGTTGGTAACATTATTGTTGCACAGTATATGGGTTCACCTATATACCTAAAACAGGTAGCCAATGTAACAAACTCATATAACATTCAAAACTTTAAATCAGCATCTATTACAAAACGTGATGAAAGTGGTAAATTTACTCCATATAAAGAGCAAGTAACCCTTACAGTTTCAAAACTACAAGGAACAAATGCAGTAATCATTGCTGATGAAGTAAGAGAGGAGCTTGCAAAATACCAAGCAGCCCTAAAAAAAGATGGTATCAGTTTTGTAATTACAAGAAATGATGGTGAACGTGCAGATGAAGCGGTAAATGAACTAGTAAAACACCTTCTTTTATCTATCGTTATTATTGCTATTTTACTTATTTTTGTACTTGGTTGGAGAGAGTCACTCATCGTTACGTTTACTGTTCCAGCTATTTTAGCAATTACTCTTTTTGTTGCTTATTTAACAGGTCAGACTATTAACCGTATCACACTTTTTGCATTTTTACTCTCACTTGGTCTCCTTGTTGATGCTGCAATTATTGTAATTGAAAATATTCACAGACACTACCACTCTCCAGAGTCAGCACATCAGTCAGCTGATGAGTTAATGGTAAGAGCAACAGATGAGATTGGTGCACCTACAAACATCGCTACTCTAGCTATTATTATGACAATGGTTCCAATGGCGTTTGTTGGTGGAATGATGGGTCAGTTTATGAAACCAATTCCTGCAAATGTACCGGTAGCTCTTATAGCTTCACTTTTTGTAGCTTATATCTTTACACCTTATCTAGCAGTGCGTATGTTAAAACGCCCTGACCACTCTAAAAAAGGAGAGCATTAATGTTTAAAAAATTTGAAGAACTCGTTTTAAATGGTATTCAAAGTGCTACACAGCGTAAGATTATACTCTTTGGAACTCTTATAGCATTTATACTCTCTATTTTAATGATAGCACCTACTAAAATGGTTTTAGCAAAGATGCTTCCAGGAAAAAACAATGATACTTTTAATATCTATGTAACCTTAGCAAATGGAAGTTCAATCGAGCAGACAAAACAGGTTACAGAGTGTGTAAGTTCTTTTATTGTTCAAGAGGAAGAAGTACTTAATAGTGAAGTATTTTTAGGTATGGGTTCTCCCCTTGACTTTGCAGGTCTAATAAAGGGAAGTCAATTTAAAAATGCTGAGAATGTTGCAGAAATTGTTTTAAACATTACAAAAAAACACCATAGAGTTGAGCCATCATATCTTATGGTACAACGTATGCGTCCTCTCATTCAACAATCATGTGAGAAACTCTACCCTAATACTAAAATTTCTTTTGTAGAGCCTCCAGCAGGGCCTCCAACAATGGCAGCTATAGTAATGGAAGTTTACGGTGAGAATGCTGAAGGTATTAGAGATATCGCTTCTAAAATAGAGACTATATTTAAAGAGACTGATGGTCTTGTAGATATAGATACAATGGAAGATGAGATATATGAATCATTTGAAGTCAAAGTAAATAGTACAAAAATTGCAAAATCAGGAGTAGATGTTAAACAACTCAATAACATTCTTTATTTAGCTTTTGAGGGCATGCAGATAGCGGTAAAAAACTCTGATAAGTTTAATGACCAGATTCCTATCTTTTTATCACTTTCTCAAGAGTCTAAACGATTTACGACAACTTCACTTGATGCGATAAAAGCAAAATTAACATCACTGAAGTTAATGAATAAAATGGGTATGATGATTCCGGTTACTGAGCTAGTTACTATTGAACCGAAGAAGTCCAATCCACTTATTATGACAAAAGATCTCCACCAGATGACAAATGTTTTAGCTGAAACAGATATGGTATCTCAAGTCTATCCACTGCTAGAAGCTCGCGAAAAAATAATAGAACTCTTTTCAAAAGAGTATGATATTGAAAAAACAGGACTCTTTAATCTTAGAATTATAAATAAGACAAATGGTGAGATATTTGATCTTGTATGGGATGGTGAAATGAAAGTAACTATTGATACTTTTATTGACCTTGGAGCAGCATTTATTGCAGCACTAGTTCTTATCTTTTTACTAATGGTTATTTACTATAAAAGTTATACGTTAAGTGGTATTATTCTACTTGGTTCTTTTCTCTCTATCATTGGAGTAATTGTTGGTCATTGGATTATGAATCTCTTTACAGCAGATACATTTTTTCTAACAGCAACTTCCCTCATTGGGTTTATTGCTCTTATTGGTATTAGTTCACGTAACTCTTTACTTTTAATAGACTTTACAAAATCACTTATGAGAGATAAAGGGATGCATAAAGCAGAAGCTATCGCATACTCAACAGCAACACGTGCTAAGCCAATCTTTTTAACGGCTGTAGCTATTATGTTAGCATCAACTCTTCTAGCAGGAGATGCAGTATTTGGTGGCCTTGGTGTATCTCTTATATTTGGTACGATAGCAGCTGTTGTGGCATCACTTATAGTTGTACCAGTCCTTCTTTATAAATCGGACCTTGAATCACACTTCAATTTTCATGAGAAAACTTCTGTTTCAATAAACGACCCACTCTAACTTCTTTTGATACTCTCTAAATGAGAGTATCAAATTTCTTTTACTTTCCCTCATTCTTCTGCAATAAACTACTTACATCACCTAATATATGCTCTCTTCAAGGAGATGCTTCAGCTACGAGTTATACTCATATTATAAATTAAAAGAAAAAAGAAGAGTAAAGAGTAAAGAGAAATTTATTCCCATAAAAGGGAATAAGAGAAGTGAGAGATTAAACGCGAGCGTAGTTTACAGATAAACAAGCTTCAAGAGCTGCCAATTCTGTAAGTGATTTTTCACACACTGCATTATCAACTAAGATTACTGCAAGTGCTTCACCTTTATCGTTTCTAGCAAGTGAGAAGTCAGCAATATTTACTTTGTTATTTGCAAGTACTGAACCAATGCTTCCAATAACACCTGGAACATCACTATTTTTAAACATAACCATATCACCACGAAGTGCAACATCAATATCAAAACCATCAATGTTAACTAAACGCTGTACATTATCATCAAAGATAGTTGCTGAAATGGTTGTAGTACCTTCACTCGTCGTAAGTTTGATAGTAATAAGATTTTTATAAACACTAGAATCAGCAGAAGCTTCAGTTTCTATTTTTATACCTTTCTCTTTTGCAACAAACTCTGCGTTAACATAGTTTATAGTGTCTCCAGAATTTTGACTCATAGCACCAACTGCTACAAAAGTTGAAAGAGACTCAACATACTCAGCAATTTCACCGTGACCAGTAACTTTAATAGAGATAATTTGAGATTTACTCATTTGTGACTCTAAGAAACCTATCTTTTGTCCCATTTCTAAAAATGGTTTAACAAATGAAGGTATTTTTGATTCATCAATTGGTAAGTTCATTGCATGAGGATAAGCAATTCCCTTAGCCGCTTCAATAGCATTGTTTGCAGCTTGAGTACCAATGTTATACTGAGACTCAAATGTATTAGCACCTAAATGAGGAGATACAGTAACATTGTCTAAATCAAGTAAAGGATGATCAATTGCAGGTTCTTTGTTAAATACATCGATACCAGCAAAACGAATTTTACCATTTTGTAAGTATTTAAGAAGAGCATCTTCATCATAAAGACCACCACGAGCACAGTTAATTACAACAACACCATCTTTCATTTTAGCAAACTCAGCATCATTAATCATACCGATAGTCTCTTTGTTTTTTGGAGTATGAATTGTAATAATATCACAAGCTAAAATATCTTCAAAGTTCTTAGTATAAGTCATATCTAAGTCAGTAACTTTAGATGGGTTAATGTAAGGATCAAATGCAACTATGTCCATTTCAAAAGCTTGTGCACGTTTAGCAACACGAGAACCTATGTTACCAAAACCGATAACACCAAGCTTTTTACCTTTCATCTCGTAACCGTACCATTTTTCACGTTTCCAGATTCGTTGGTTTTTAAGATGATCATGAGAGTATGGAAACATTCTCATACATGAGAGCATATGAGCCATAGTAAGCTCAACTGCTGCAATAGTGTTTGCAGTTGGTACATTCATAACAATGATACCCTGCTTTGAACAGCCTGGAATATCTACATTATCAACTCCAACACCAGCACGTACAACAGCTTTAAGATTAGTAGCATTTGCTAAAAATAGATCATCAACATCTGTAGAACTTCTTGTAATTGCTACATCAGCAGTTGGAAGAATCTCTTTTTTTAACTTATCTTTAGGCTCATCTGCAGCCATTATAAAGTTAATATTTTCGTCATTCTCAAGCATCTTAAGACCAGCTTCGTGAATATGATCACAAACTACAACAGTATATTTATTCATTTAATAATCCTCTCTGTACGGCTTTATTTTTGCCGTTATTTTATAATTTTTTAGTTTATTAACTAAGTTTTTTAATTTATCAACATTTTGTGAATAAATAACTAAATCTACATTCATATTATTTTTATTAAGATAGTACTTTAACTTATGGTTTTTCAACTCCTCTTTCAAACAAAAAAGTTGATAGGGATCTTTTAGATTAGCATTTAACTTATAGGTTATAGTTTTAGTTATTTTTTCTTTGAGATTTATTTTTACATAAACTTCATTTACAGGATAAGAGTAACCTTTTCTTTCAGACTGACTAAAGTGGTTTAGCCAAGTTTTTTCTTGCTTTTTTGGACTTTTTTTAATCTCTGCTTGAACAGCTATTGGATCTAAAAAAACTTCATTTGAATTGATTGAAACAAGAAAGAAGATTATAAAAATAGCCACTCCTGCTGCGATGAGAGGAGTGAGCCATTTTAAAATCTTTTGCATCTACAAGTGTTTACTTGAATTTGTCTTTGATTAAGTCACCTAAAGAGTGTGACTCATTATCATTAATCTCTTCAAGCATTGCTTGATTTTTAATGTAATCTAATTTTTTAACAGATAAACGGATACGATCACGTTTTGTATCGATATTAGCGATAGCAGCTTCTATCTCTTGACCAGCTTCTAACTCTTCTTTTACAAGTGGTGTTAAATCTTCATCACGAATAAGTGCATCTACACCATCTTCAAGTGAAACGAATACACCGAAATCTTTGATGTCACGGATAGTACCAGTAACAACAGAGTTCACTTTGTGATCTACAGCAAATTTGTCAATAGGAGACTCTAAAAGAGTTTTTCTATTTAAAGATATTTTCTGATCTTCAGAGTTGATTTTAGCAATTTTAACTTCAACTTCTTCACCAGATTTTAAAACTTCTTTTGCTTTAGTATTTTTGTCCCAAGAGATATCTTGGTTATGTAAAAGACCTTCAACACCAGCGATACGAACAAATGCACCAAAATCAGTAAGTGAAGTAATAATTCCAGTAACAATGTCACCTTCGTTATAGTTCTTTAAGAACTCATCAAATGGTTTTGGTAAAAGACGTTTAAGAGAAACTCTTAATTTGTGAGTTTTTGAATTAATTTCAATAACTTCAACATCAATCTCTTCACCAACTGTTAAGTAATCATTAGGGTTTTTAACATTTTTATTCCAAGAAATCTCAGAAATATGTAAGAAACCTTCAATATCATTTCCTAAGTCAACAAATACACCATATGCTTCAATGTTAGAAACAGTAACAGTAATAGTATCACCTTCATCTAATTCAGACTCAACTTCAGCCCATGGATCTGGAAGAACCGCTTTAATTGAAAGAGATAAGTGACGTTTATCTTTATCATAAGAGATAGCTTTAACTGTTACAGTATCACCCTCTTCATAAAGTTTTGATGGATTAACAGGACCTTTATAAGAGATCTCATTGTAATGAACAAGTCCATCAACACCACCAACATCTACGAACATACCGTATGAAGTGATTTTTTTAATAGTACCTTCAACAATAACATCTTCAGCCATTAGTTGATCAATAATCTCTTTCTTTTTCTTTCTTTCTTCGTTGAAAAGTTTTCTACGAGAAACAATGATAGAGTTCTCTTCAGCATCAACTTTAACAACTTGAGCTTTAATCTTACGACCTACTACTTCATCAGTGTCTTTAAATGCTGCTAATGAACGTGGCATAAAGAAAGATACTGCATCAGCTTCTACTACATAACCACCACGGTTTTTCTTAGTAATGATACCCTCAATGATAGTGTCTTCAAAATCATCTTTGTGTGCATCGATAAACTCAATAGTTTTCTCTTGCTCAAGTACTTTTTTATAAGAGATCTTAGGACGTTCATTATAGTAACCCATCTGCATTACTTTAATTTTGTCACCAGTTGTAAACTTAAGTTCACCATTCTCATCACGAATTTCGTCAAGGCTTAAAATACCCTCTAACTTATCGCCAACACCTACTAATGCTCTGTTGTCTTCCGCTTGGATTTCAACGATTTCGCCTTCTACTATACGGCTAGTCTCTTGTTTTTTTTCACTTTCTGCAAACATTGCTGCAAAATTTTCTTCATCTAATAATTCGTTATCGAACGCCATTATCTATCCTCTGTTACATAAAAATTGTCGTGATTATATCTAAAAAATGATTATTTTGCTATTAAATATGTCTAAATGAGAGAAGAAAGATAAAAGGGAAGAAAAAGTGTTAAATTAGTGACTTACTAATTCACACTTTTTTGAATGGCATCAACCACATTTTGTATGATCCAGTCAGGTGTTGATGCACCCGCACTAATACCACAAAAGTTTTTATTATCAAACCATGAATCTTCAAGTTCTGTTTCATCCTCTATATGATAAGTATTAGTACAGTTCTCTTTTGAGATTGAAGCTAGTTGTTTTGTATTTGAAGAGTTTTTACCACCAATTATTATCATAACATCAGCTTCTCTTGAGATCTTATCAACCGCTTCTTGATTTTCAAATGTTGCATTACATATAGTATTAAAAACACGAACCTCTTTATAACGAGGAATAAGATATGTAGCTATAGCCATATAATCTTCTACTTTTCGAGTTGTCTGTGCAACAAGAGCAATTTTCTCTTTGAACTTCATAGATTTTAACTCATCTACTTCTGTTACAACTCTTGCACCATGTGTAGCATACGATTTTACACCTTTTATCTCAGGATGTGCTTCATCGCCAAAGATAATAACATCATATCCAGCTTCACTCATCTCTTGACATATCTCTTGAGGTTTTGTTACATAGGGACATGTTGCATCTACTACATCAACTCCAGCTTCATGCAGAGCGGCTAACTCATCTTTAACAATACCATGAGTTCTTACAATAGCCTTATCACCACTCTCAAAAGTTGTAAAGTCTTCAACAAGACCTACTTGATAGTCCTTATCAAGGCGTGCAATCTCTTTTGAGTTATGAATAAGAGGACCATATGTTGCAGCATTTATATTCTCTTCTGCTATTTTAATGGCACGTTTCACACCAAAACAGAAACCATAATTTTGTGCAAGTTGTATACGCATATATTCTCCTAGTTATTAATAAGAATGAATTTCTTAAGAAATTTCTATTTTAGTAATTTTTTGTAACAGTTCAAAAAAGTTTGGAAATGAGGTATTTATACACTCTAAATCTGTCACTTCCATTCCACACTTAAGTCCTGCGATTATAAAGCTCATTGCGATTCTATGATCACCATCACTATCTACTTTCGCAGATTTTAATACTCCACCAACTACTTTATAACCATCTTTATACTCATGGACCTCTATATTTGCAGCTCTCAATCCTTCTACAACAGTTGAGATTCTATCTGACTCTTTCACTCGAAGTTCTTCTGCATTTTTAATAAGACTTTCACCTTCTGCACAAGCCATAGCTATTGAAAGTACTGGAAGTTCATCAATGAGCCATGAGATATTATCTTCAACAACAATTCCATGAAGTTTTGAGTGTTTGACTGTAATGTTTCCTATCGGTTCGTACTTATTGTCAGTTATTTCATAAGAGATATCTGCACCCATTCTCTCTAAAGCTTTAAATGCCTCAATACGAGTAGGATTCAAAGTAACACCCTCTAAAATAATGTTAGAGTTTGGAGTAATAGCTGCAGCAACTGCAAAGAAAAATGCAGATGAAGGATCAGCGGGTACACGAATAGTTAAAGGGTTTAGTAATTCTGTCATTGGTGTAATAGTGGTTTTAAGACCATCAACTTCTATACCAGCACCCATACCTTTTAACATTCTTTCAGTATGATCACGAGAGAGTTCCGGTTCGGTATATGTACAGATACCATTCGCACGAAGAGCAGCAAGAATCATACATGATTTTACTTGAGCTGAAGCAATTTTAGATTCATAATTAAACGAATTTAATGAGGCACCACGAATAGAGAGAGGAGCTAAATCACCCTCATCTCGTCCATCAAGTTTTGCCCCTATACTAAGAAGGGGTGTAGTAACACGTTTCATTGGACGTGAACGGAGATACTTATCACCAGTTAAAACAAAGTGACCATTTGCAGAACTTAAAAGCCCACAGAATAGACGCATTCCAGTCCCAGAGTTTCCACAGTCTAAGACTTCAAAACTCTCTTGTATTCCATCACTTGAAATTTTAATAGTTTTTCCATCATCTTCTACTTTTGCACCGAGATTTTTTACAATCTTTAAAGAGTTCATAGTATCTTCAGCGCGTAGAAAATTTTCTATCACACTCTCACCATTTGCAAGCATAGCAAACATTACACTACGGTGTGAGATAGACTTATCAGGTGCTATTTCACTAATGTTAAGCGAAAAAGATGAAGCAGGAGATACTACAACCCTACTCATTATCTCAGACCTATACCAAGTTCACTTTTAAGTGTAACTAAAATACTATCCATAGCAGAAGTTATATCTTCCTCTTCTAATGTTTTTTCCATAGACTGAAGAACAAAACGAATACTTAGACTCATATCTTCACCTAAAGAGTCATCACTGTACTTATCTACAGGATAAAAACGAATAAGATTAGTAATTTCTGCATTTTCGATAACAGCTTTTACTTTTTCATATCTCATTGCTTTTGGCATAATTAGACTTAAATCTTTAAATGATGCCTGATATTTTGATGTTTTTCGTGCTATTTTAAGTCCATGAGGAATTTTTTCAAATGCCAACTCACACATATATGTTACATCTAAATCATAATCTTTTTCAACATTTGGATGTACACGGAACAACTCACCAATAACCTCACCATTCATCAGAACTTCTGCTGTCTGGTACTCATGAGAAAGTGTATGTATTGTTTTGTACTCACGAAGAGTTATCGCACCAACAACATCAGATATTTTCTGTACAAAGTATGCAAAATCAACTTTAGAAGGTTTTCCTGCATTTGCTAAGCTCTCACTCTCTTTATCACCACTAAAGATAAAAGCCATATTATATGACTCCTCTCGATCAGGTGTAAAAACAGAACCAATTTCAAAAAGTCTTACACTAGAGTAGCCATTTTTCACATTTTGTGAAGCAGCTTTAAGGAGACCTGTTAAGAGTGTTGGTCTTAAAGTATCAAGTGTCTGAACAATTGGGTTAAGTAACTCTAACTCATCTTTTGTTGTAGCAAAACCATAAGAGTTCAAAGTTTTCTTCTCATCAAATACAAAATGAACAGATTCAAAAAAGCCATTACTTGCCGCACGATGTCTAAAGATAGAACGCTTTTTATATTCAAAATAATTATCTTCTAAACGATTATCTTCAGTCAAAATAAATGGTTTTGATGGAATATTATCTATACCAACCATACGCACAATTTCTTCCACAATATCCTGCTTATTAACGATGTCATGACGAAACTGTGGCACACTAATTACAAAGTTATCTGTTGAAGATTTAGAAGTGTCAAAGCCGAGGTTTTTAAGAATATTTGCAACAGTTATCTTATCTATCTTTGCACCTATTATCTCATCTATCTCTTGCTTAGTAACAATCACAATCTTTTCAACATAACTATTAATAAGTTCGATTTTACCACTATATGTCTTAGAAGCAGAGTTTGCCTCAATCATATCAATACAGTACGAGAGTCCTGCATCAAGTTCAGGTTCACTTCCTCTTGATGTTTTGTAAAACATTGGCCCAGACTCAATTTTTGTCTCAGACATTTTTTTACTGATAATCTCAGGTGGAATATAAGAAGCCTCTAGTAAGATAACACTCTCATCCTCTTTTACTTTTGAAGCATCGTCTTGAACGATTCCAACAATAGAGGCTATGTTCTCACTTTTAATACAAGCAAAACCTTTTTCATCTTCACTCAAAATAACTTTTGCCATTTTTTCATCATCTTTACAGAAGAAACTGTGATCGTATGCACGTAAGATAACACCTGTACTCTGTGTAATGTAGAGTAACATACTCTCAATATCAGAATCCCTCTGCTCTTGAATCTGTGCTAATCTAAGTTTAACCAAAGTCGGTAGTTCTAAATCTTTTAAATCAAGAGCTTTATACTCTAGGTTTACATTCAGATCTTTTTCGTGTGCTAGAGAAAGCACTCTTCCAATGCCACGTTTATCATCATTATCTGTAACAATATACTCTTTTATAGGTCTATCAAAAGCAGCTGAAAGATCACGAGCAACACCACGTATACTTAAACAGTCCCCACGATTTGCTGTAAGTTCAATCTCAATAAGATCATCATTAAAAAATGAGTTTGTGTTTACATTGTCACCAAGTTTAACTGCACCAACACTACTGTCAATCTCTAAAATACCTTTACCCATATCAGCTAAACCTAACTCTCCTGCTGAACAGATCATTCCATCAGAGTCTACACCACGAAGTTTTACAGGTTTAATTACTAAGCCAGCAGGCATCTCTGCACCTACTACTGCAACTGCAACTGTTAAACCAGTTCTTACATTTGCAGCACCACATACGATCTGGCGAATTGATGAACCAATATCTACCTGACATACATTTAACTTATCTGCATCTGGATGTTTCTCACACTCAAGAACTTTACCAAAAACTATCTTCTTAGGAACTCTATACTCTTCTACTCTATCTACTTCTAAACCGATACTATTAAAAGTTTTTGCAATCTCTTCAGTAGAAATACCACTAAGGTCTATCCACTCGTTTAACCAAGATCTTGTTACTATCATTGAAACTGCTCCAGTAGTTTAATATCACCTTCAAAAAGTGAACGAAGGTCTCCAATCTGATGAATAAGCATTGCAAAACGCTCTACACCAAGTCCAAAAGCATAACCACTAACATCTTTGTAGTTTACTGCTTCAAATACATTTGGATCAACTATACCACATCCAAGTACTTCTAACCAGCCAGTGTGTGAACATACACGACACCCTTCGCCTTTACAGAATACACAAGAGATATCTACCTCTGCAGATGGTTCTGTAAATGGGAAAAAAGAGGGACGAAAACGAACTTCTACATCACCAAACATATAGCGAAGAAAATCTTCTAATATAAACTTCAAGTTTGCAAAAGAGACAGTTCCCTCTTTATCTACTAAAAGACCTTCTACTTGATGAAACATAGGAGTATGTGTTAAGTCATAGTCACGACGAAACACTGCCCCTGGAGCAATCATACGAATAGGTGGTTTTGTAGACATCATTGTTCTAATCTGAACAGGTGATGTGTGTGTACGAAGCATCATCTCATCTTTAAAGTAAAATGTATCTTGCATGTCACGGGCTGGATGGTATTTTGGAAGATTGAGTGCTTCAAAGTTGTTAAAGTCATCCTCTACAATTTGTCCTGTTTTTACAGCAAAATTCATAGATGAGAAGTACTCAACTATTCTATCCATTGTCTCCATCACAGGGTGCAGTGCACCTGACTGACTAGAAGTTGAAAACATTGATACATCTATAGCTTCCGCTTTCATAGCCTCTTTAAGTGCTTCTGTCTGTAGAGTTATCTTTTTCGCTGTAAACTCATTCATAAGTGCAGATTTATGACTGTTTAACTCTTTTGCTAATTTTCCTTTTTCAGGCCCTGAAAGACCCTTCATTTTAGAAAATTCAGCTGCTAAAATACCTTTTTTACCAAATACACTTATACGTATCTCTTCTAAAGTTTCAACACTTGTCGCTTCGTTTATTTTATCGTACCACTCTTTCAATATAGAGTCTCCATTATTAAGTAATGTTAATTATTACTTTTACAAATTTTAAAAAGATTATAGTAAAACATAGCTAATAAATAGCTTCATTTACAATAATTTGTGCTACAATAACCCAAAAACAAGGAATAACACATGTGTTTATTTTGTAAAATAGTAAATAAAGAAATCCCTGCAAATATCATTGCTGAGAATGATGATTTTTTAGCTTTCCATGATATTAACCCTAAGGCTCCTGTCCATATCTTAGCCATTCCAAAATGCCATGTTGATAGTTTTATTGAAGTTACTGCTGAGACTATGGCTGGTATGACAACTTTTATGCAAGAGGTTGCAAAAACTGTTAAAATAGACAAATCAGGCTATAGAGTTATTACAAATATAGGTGAAAATGGTGGGCAAGAAGTAAAGCACTTACATTTTCATATCTTAGGTGGTACTAAACTTGCATGGGGGCACTTTAGTGACTCTGATCCAAAGAATAATTTATAATAACAAACTCTAAAAACGCTAGAAAAAATTACTAGCGTTTTCACCCCACTCTCTTCCTTTTATAACCATACTAAACTCATAAGCTATTGTTCCAAGCAGTGCTGTTGCCATTAAAACCATTGTCATTTCAAACATTTTACTCTCCTACAACTATTTTATTAATCTTTCTATGTCTGATTGTATTTTAGATGATAATTAAATAAAATATGGAAAATATGGCAAAATGCAATGGAATTGAAAAAATTTTGTAAAAATGTAGGGAAAAAAAGTCTAAAAATAATTTTAGTAACTCTTAAAAAAGTATGACTATAGCCAACTTTTTAAGAATCATTACAAAAGAGAGAGATACTATCTAGCTTGGGCAGGCTTCTATTTCACCCATATCAATTTGTGTTCCCTGACCTGAAATCATCTTCTCATTTTCACGAATAAGATTTCCATTATGTGTAATACTATATGAGATAGCAGTCGTATCACGAATAGTATTAATAGTTGAACAGTAAGTCTCTAAAGAGGCCATTACCCATCTTGCAGCTGTTATATCATCTGCATCTGAATTAAAGTTATAAGTTAAGTGAAGTGTATCAAACTTAGCTGGATGTGGCTGGGCACGATTAACTTCTCCATCTACAACTAAATCTGTAACAGTTTTACCTTGATTTTTAGGGATAAGAATCAAATCTGTTGCACTACAAGTAATTATTCCAGAGAGGAAATACTCTATCGGAGAGATTGTCGGACAGTCAATAATAAAACTACTTTTTGCTGTTTTAGCTTCAAACTTCATAGCATCTTTATGTGTTACAGTTACTTTCATTTAGTTTTTCCTTCTAAAAAATCTTCAAAGTATTTAAGCTGTTCTTTTGTACGCTCACTAGCAGTTCCACCTTCTGATGTTCGTGCATTCATTGAGTGACGTAAACCAAGATAAGCCATTACATCTTCGTTAATACGTGCATCTATCTCTTGAAGGTATTTGAAATCCATCCTAGAGAGGTCAACATTTAACTCTTCACCTTTAGCTACAGCACGACCTGTAATAAAGTGAGCTTCACGGAAAGGAATATCACACTTTTCAACTAAGTAATCCGCTAAGTCAGTTGCAGACAAGTGACCAATAGCACAAGCTGATTCCATATTATGTGCTTTTACTTCCATTGTTTTGATAGCTTCTTTTAAAATCTCAAGTGAAATAGTAGCAGTCTCTACTGCATCAAAAACACCCTCTTTATCTTCTTGAGTATCTTTGTTGTATGCTAATGGAAGACCTTTCATAACAGTTAAAAGACCCATTAAAGCACCATAAACACGACCAGTTTTACCACGAAGAAGTTCTGGAACATCTGGATTTTTCTTTTGTGGCATGATAGAGCTACCTGTTGAGTACTCATCACTAAGCTCAACAAAACCAAACTCATAACTCGACCACATAACAAGCTCTTCACTTAAACGTGAGATATGCATCATCATTGTTGAGATATTAAAAAGGATTTCTAAAGCGAAATCTCTATCACTCACTGTATCTAAACAGTTCACACTTACACTATCAAAACCTAAAATTTCAGCAGTCATTCCACGGTCTACATTGTGTGGTGTTCCAGCAAGTGCTGCACAACCAAGTGGTGAGATGTTGTTACGTTTATAAGAGTCTTCAAAACGAGCAATATCACGTTTAAACATCGAGAGATAAGCCCCAAGATGGAAACCAAAGTTAATCGGTTGTGCATGCTGCAGGTGCGTCATACCAGGAATAAGAGTCTCAGTATGCTTCTGTGCTACAACTAAAACTTCTTTCATTAAAAGTTTAAGACCATCTACTATCTCAAGATTTTGGCGAAGAACATAACGTCTAAAATCAACAGCTACTTGGTCATTACGACTACGAGCAGTATGAAGTTTTTTTCCAGCATCACCGATAAGAGCCGTTAAGCGCTTCTCGATTCCCATATGCAGATCTTCATCAGAGATATTCCACTCAAATTCTCCAGACTCTATCTCACTCATAACAGTGTTAAGACCCTCAACTATCTGAGTAAGTTCTTCCGTTGTAAGAATCCCTTGTTTAGCAAGCATAGCAGCATGTGCTAAAGAACCTTCGATATCCTCTTTATAGAGTTTTCTATCGTACATAATTGAAGCATTAAATTGATCTAACAGACTTGAAGCACTCGCACTAAAGCGACCTGACCACATTTTATTCATGTTGGGTTCTCCGATTTTAAAAAGTTCTGTATTTTAGCGAAATAAGGTGATTTTACAAAGAAGGAACAAGATTTTGCAGATTATAAGGAGGAATCTCCTTATATCTTAATTAATTACAAGCAGGAACATTTCCGCTATCTTTTGCATACTCAACTAGAAACTGCTTGAGATGTTTTGTTTTTTTCGTAAACTTTCTACTTTTAAAGTATTTCCACGATTTTTTTGCTTTTTTATTTTTCAGATGAAGTGCAGCGAGTGGCTTACCTGATTTCTTCATCCACTTCTTCCATTTTCTCATTTTATACTGAGCAACAAAGTTTTGACCTGACTCATGACACTTCAAACATTTTTTTACAAAGACCCTTTGGCCCTTATATATAGCTGCATTTGAAGATGTTAAAGTAAAAATAGTAAGCGATAAAATAATTAATAAAAATTTATTCATAAATAACCCTCTTACGGAAGTAATTTACCTATATTACATTAGAAAATATTATAAAATCCTTATAGAGGATAAAAATATTTTATGTTTATCTAAAAATCCCTATAATTGATACTTATTATTGAGTTCTTCATCTAAATCCCATAGTGACATTGCTTTTAATCTCTCAACAACAATAGGAGTACAATCCACATCATCTGGCCACTCTCGTGTAAATCCATCTACTACAGACTTATTTGTTCCATCAACCCCAACCATTAAACCAGAAGTATAAACATCACGAATAGCATCCATATTATTTGTAACACGCCAAATTAACATATAGGGATTAAGTACATCATTTGCTTTAGCATCAACAAAAACTACAATTCTAATGTTAGTACTAAGACTCATTAATGCATTAAAATACTCTTTAGCATTTTTTGTCTTCTTAAGTGTTATCACCGTTACTGGATTGTTTGTTCTTCTCATATACTGATGTAACTCTTGGGCATCAGGGATAAGCTCTTGTACTTTATCTAGTAGCTCGGCATCACCTAGTAGGTTGGGTGCTTCTACTGGATTTGCTAATGTTGCATCGATCCCAAGTTTACCACCAACTAAGGTTTCATCTGAAGAGTGATCAAGTGCATCTAAAATACCCTCTGTTATAAACATAGACTTTGGAGTAAATCTATTTAATATATAGGTTGCAAATGCTTCATAGTTGTTTAGTGATGGTGCTTTTTCATCTACAAAAATAGCATGTTTAACAAAACTCATCTGTCCTGCACCCCAAAAAGCATGCATAAACTGTTTAGCATGCCCTTTATAGAGTGGTTGCATTTTAGCAAGTATGAGGTTATGAAACCCTGCATTTTCTGGCATATGATAGTCTAGCAGATCAGGAACAGTTGTTTTTAAAAGTGGGAAAAATATCTTTCCAGTCGCCCAACCCATGTACTTATCTTCTAAAGGAGGCTTACCAACAACCGTTGCTAAAAATATAGGATTTTTCTTCATACTTATAGCACTTACTTCCATAACAGGATAAGGCTCTTCTAAAGTATAGTAACCCGTATGGTCTCCAAAAGGGCCCTCTGTCTGTAACTTATCAGTATCTACCCAACCCTCAATTACATAATCAACATCTTTAGGAATATAGAGATCATTTGTAAGTGATTTTACAAGCTGTGCAGGTTTTTTCGTAATAAGTCCATACATTAGTAGCTCATTTACACCATAAGGAAGTGGTGCAGTTGCACACCAAGTGTAAAGAGGATCTCCACCTATAGCAACAGTTACAGGCATCTTTTTTCCAGCTTTTTGATACTGATCGAAAAAGTGTGAACTATCTTTATGAATCTGCCAATGCATACCAAGATGATTATTATCATAGACTTGTAGTCTATACATTCCAAGGTTTACCATCGCTCCATCAAGCGACTGAGTATAGACTTGACCCATTGTTATAAATGGACCACCATCTTGCTCCCAAGTAGTTAATACAGGTAGCATAGAGAGATCAACTTCATCTTCAAAGAACTGTATCTCTTGACAAGCACCCTCACCCTTAAGACGTTTAGGGAAAATATTTTTCAAACTAAAAAGTTCTTTTGCCATATTGACTTTATCCATAAAGCCAGCAGGTGGTTTCATATGAAGGAGATTAGTTATCTCATCAGCTACAGACTCAATAGTCCGACCAAAGAGAAGTTCACAGCGTTTATATGAACCAAATACATTCATAAGAACAGGCTCTTCAAACTTTTTATCGCTCTTTTTATCTACTACATTAGTAAAAAGGATTGCTTTACCACCATCCTCTTTTTTCACCTCTGCATATGCTAAATGCGGAATCTCTAAATAAATATCTAATTCGGTATCTATAACTCTAAGCTCATCATGTTTTTTGAGTAATTCTATTGTCTTTTTCATAGAAATATTCTAGCAAAGTAGTTCTATTAAAGAGCTAAAATAGATTTACTTTGCACAAATTTGATTACGACCATTATTTTTTGCTTCATAAAGAGCACTATCAACTCTATTAAAAATGCTCAACTGTGTATCACCCTCTTTAAAAGTGGAGACACCACATGATATATAAACATTACCAACTTTTTCATGTTCCATAGAATCGATTGCTTTATGAATCTTTTTTGTAACTTCTACAGCCTCATTTAAAACAGTGTTTGGAAGTAAGATTGCAAACTCCTCTCCTCCCCATCGAGCGACAAAGTCACTCTCTCTAACACTATCTTGAATCTTTTTTGCAATACTCTTTAATACTTCATCACCGACTGAATGACCATAGGTGTCATTTACCTTTTTAAAATGATCTATATCACAGATAATAAACGAGAAGTTCTCTTTATATCTTTTATAATGATTTATCTGCATTAACATATACTCATCTAGCTTATATCGATTATATAGATTTGTTAAAGAGTCATGTATAGCCATCTCTTTTATCTGCAGTTCTGCATTTTTAAGTTCAGTAACATCAATAGAGAGACTAATCACAACTTTCTTTGATTTATAAAAACCATACTGTAATGTAGTGTGAATATAATACTCTTCACCATTATATTTTGTAAGTTTTATAACATCCGTCATTTTTTCTTTTTCATCAAGTTGTTGGAACATATGTTTCACAATTTCTGTAGTTAACTCAGGATGTATCTGTGTAACCTTTTTAGTTAAGATAGTATCAAGTGTGCAGTTGTTTATTTTTAAAACTGCTTGATTTGCATAAAGATATTTATGTGTTTTAATATCATAAATGGATATAAGATCATGGGAACTATCGATTAGAGACTTAAACTCATCACTCTCTAGTTTTGACAAAAAGAGTTTTCGTTGTGACTTCTCAATTAAATAACCCGCCACACCGGTAACGAGACCACCAATCACCATAGTATAAATCGCCATAAAAATATCAAAAACTGGAAGGTTTAAGAGAGCAGAGAGAATTAAGAAAATTATGATAATACTCAACATACTCAATAGTGCTAAAGAGAAACTTATACCATACATCGTAAAGATTGCGATAATAGGAATTAATACATCTACTTGAAATACTTCCCTGTCATTTTGTGTAAATGCATAAAAGAGAACAGGGCCTAAACCTGCTACAACAGCAGTTGCATAGAGTAAAAAATTTTCATGTTCTAAAAAAAATCTACTCTTTCTATAAAATATCAAAAAGAGAGGCATTGTTATAGAGAAAAGGACTATGATAGTTAAAAGTAGGGCTTCATCTAAAATAAGAAGATAAGTAAGAGGAGCATAAAAAAGATAAATAAGTATAGCTATTTTAGCTGCTAAAACATTTTGAGAAGCATGCTCTTCTAGATACTTTTCTTGATATTTTTTTTCTAAATTTATATCATTAAAACTAATCTTTACCAGCCCATTTAGGCGAGATAATAAATTCAATTAAAATCCTATTATTATAGTTTATATAAATTCATTCTATACCATTAAGACTTAAACAAGAGTTATAGCCTTTGAGGCATCTCTTCTTTAAAAGCAATTTTTTCGGCATTTTTCAATAACTCTAAAGCACCATTTTCTATCATCTTTTGAGCAATATCACTACCTAAACTAGTACATTGAGATTGTGATTTAACAACCTTCTCATGCATTATATTTGTTCCATCAGGGAATCCTAACATAACACGAAATGTAATTTCATCACCATTTTTTACAGCATTACAAGCAACAGGAGCAGAACAACCAGCTCCTATTTTAGAGATAAACTGACGCTCTATCTGTGTACAGATATATGTATCTTCATCTTTTAAGAACTCAGCAATCTCTCTTAAGTGAGGCTTATCACATACTATCTCTATTCCTAAAGCAGCTTGTCCCATAGGAGGGATCATCATATCGAGTGAAAGTTTCTGTGTAAATGGAATATCTTTTAAAAGGTCGAGTCTATCAAGTCCTATAAAGGCTAAAATGATTGCATCATATTGCCCCTCTGCAAGTTTTCGCAGACGAGTATTTACATTTCCTCTTAAATCTTTTACCTTTAAATCAGGTCTTTTTTGAAGAAGTTGCATACGGCGACGAAGACTAGTAGTACCAACAACTGCACCCTGTGGCAACTCCTCTAAAGTAGCATAAGTATGTGACAAAAACACATCACTCTGATCTTGACGCTCTGTAACGGCAACAAGTTCTAAACCCTCTGGAATGTAAGTAGGTACATCTTTTAAACTATGTACAGCGATATCTGCTTCACCTGCAAGCATTGCATCTTCAAGCTCTTTTGTAAAGTGACCTTTGCCACCAATGAGTGCTAAGGGTTTATCTAGAACTTTATCTCCATTACTTACAATCTTGTTAAGTACAACTTCTATGTTAGAATACTCTGCTTCAATTCTATCTTTTATGTGGTATGCTTGCCAAAGTGCGAGGTCTGAAACTCTTGTTGCTATAGTTAATTTTGTCATTATTTTACCGTTTTATATTTCATTCTAGTTTTATCTATTTTATCATCAAGATAAATAGTTGGTGTTCCCCCAACAAAAACATTCCGAGCAATCTCGTCATCATGTTTTATCTGAGCACTTACGGAAGGATCTTTGATCTCTTTTTGAGTTACATTTGAACCAACCACTTTATTAAACGCTGTTAGAATCTTAGCAACATCTTTCTCTCTTGGATCTACTTTTACTTTATACATATTTATAGAAACATCTTTGATTCCCTTACTCTCGGCAACAACAGCTGCACGAATAATAATTCCAGATGCAGGGTGAATACGAAGAATTGGGTAGTGGAAATAGTAGACTGCGAATTTGTTTGGATAGCGTTTCATAAACTTTAAAGCTGCTGGTGCAAAGTCTTTACAGAATGGACATAAAGGATCTGAAAATATAACAACTCTATGTTTTGCATCTGCTTTTCCATAGACTAGATTCTCTTTCGTATAGTACTCTTTTTGGAACTTAGGCTTCACTATGTCTGCATATGTTTCACCATTATCAAGTCTAGTTAACTCTTTTGTAATAACTGTGCCATTTGAAAACCAAATCATTTTCTGTTTTATTAGCTCTTTTGGTTTAGCCTTAAGTGTCGCTTCAATTGCAACTATATAAGAGCTCCAACCCTTTAAATTTGGTAATTTATTCTCTTCTATCACTTTAATTTTTAAACTATTAATTCTTGGATTATCTCCATACTCATTATCTAAATACTTCTCAATTTTTGTACCTGTTGTACTTGCATGTACGAAACTACTTAAGAGTAGAGTCGTCGCTAATAATTTCAACATCAATGACATCTGAATCCTTTTTTAAATTATTTTGTTGCTCATAAAAAGAGCTGTTTGACTTTTGAGATTCTACACCGTAACGGTTAACCAACATACTCGTAAACACACTAAATTGTAATAAGATACCAACAATATCAGTCAAAAAACCAGGAAGGATTAAGAGGAGTGCACCTAAAAGTGTAAAGAGGTTAAGCCTCTGAAACTCTAAAAAGTCAATCTTTTGCATAGAGATTGCCTGTATGTTTTCTATGAGTGTCTCTTTAAAGTTCACTAAGAGTGTAATTCCAAACAGTGCAGTGGCCATTATCTCAAAAAAAGTTGCTAAGCCACCTATCTCTGAAGAGATATTTACTGAGATAATAACCTCTAAGAAAAGATAAATGACAAAGTAAATCATCTTAAACTAAAGCCATCACTCTATTAAAAATCTCATCTACTGCAACTGGAGTTTTTTCCGTAGTTCTTCTATCAAAAATCTGAACATTCCCATTTGCCAGCTCTTTCCCGATAATAACAGTGTAAGGAAAACCAATCAGCTCTGCATCTTTCATCTTGAAACCAAAACGCTCTTTTCTATCATCAAGCATCACTTCAACACCCTGCTCTTGCAAGTTTTTATAAAGCTCTTCTGCTACAGCTACTTGAGTCTCATCTTTGATATTGCTAATCATAATATTTACCATATAAGGTGCTGTCTCTTTTGTCCAGATACAACCATTATCATCATGGTGTTGCTCTATAACAGAAGCAACTAAACGTGAAATTCCCATTCCATATGTCCCCATTACAAAAGGTTGTGCTTTTCCATTTTCATCTAAGTACTCCGCTTTTAAAGCTTCAGAATAAGTAGTCCCTAGTTTAAAAATATGCCCTACTTCTATCCCTTTTGTAAAAGAGAGTTTTCCTTCACAGTGAGGACAGCTATCTCCCTCATTTACCTCTGCAATATCAGCAAAATAAGCAACTTCAGAAATTACACTCAAGTCAGCTCCAACATAGTGATAGTGAAGCTCATTCGCTCCTACTATCATGTTTGCAGCATTTTTAAGCTCACTATCTATGACATGTTTTGCTTTGTCCTGATCGAGTGGACCGATAAAACCAGGGACTAAACCAAGGGCTTTTAGCTCCTCTTCACTTACATCTTCTATATCTAAAGCATCTGTAGCATTCACTGCTTTTACCTCTTGAAGATCATCCGATCCACGTAGAAAAAAGAGAACTATTTCTGTCTCATCCTCGTAGATAAGTTTCTTCGCTACACACTTCACAGTATAGTATGGATCTACTTTGAAAAACTCAGCTAGATCATCTATGCTTTTTACATCTAGTGTTTGAAACTTATTGAACCCTGCTTGGGGAGCTTCAGGAGTCTCTTTTCTTGAAGCACGAACGGCTGCTTCTATATTTGCACCATACTCACATGATGAACAGATGGCTATCGTATCTTCTCCACTATCAGCGATGACCATAAGCTCTTTAGAACCACTTCCACCTATAGCGCCACTATCAGCTTCAACTACACGATAATCAAGACCTAAACGAGTAAGTATCTTTTTATATGCTACTTCCATCGCATCAAATTCACGATCTAAATCTTCAGTAGACGCATGAAAAGAGTAGCCATCTTTCATGATAAACTCACGCCCACGCATAAGTCCAAAACGAGGTCTCGCTTCATCACGGAACTTTGTTTTAATCTGGTAAAGATTCAGTGGTAAGTTTTTGTAAGAGTTCACACGATTACGTACAAGGTCAACCATCATCTCTTCATGTGTTGGCCCGAGAACAAACATATTATCTTTTCTATCGCGAAAACGTAAAAGCTCTTTTCCAAACTTCTCTATTCTTCCAGACTCAGCCCAGAGATCTGCAGGTGTTACAAAAGAGAGTTCAACCTCTTGTGCTCCAACCTTCTCCATCTCTTCATTGACTACATTTTCTATCTTTTTAATAACACGTTTTGCTAAAGGAAGATAGTTATAAAGTCCTGCTGCAGTCTGTGTTACAAACCCAGCACGTGATAAAAATATATGACTCGCTAACTGTGCATCTGATGGTGCTTCTTTACTTGTTGGTATAAATGCTCTACTTCTTCTCAAATTCTTATCCTTTAAACTTTTTCTTTTATAATCGAAGCCATTGCACCACTGAGAAGCTCAGTGTGTGCATCTTCACTTGATGTTCGCATACTTACTGTAAACTCATGTAAGAATCTCTTCAGAGCTTGTTCACATGCTTTTGTAACTTCATCTGCATACTCTTTTGGTAGATAACCCGCTTTTATGACACGACTTGACTCATCTTGAGCTGCTCTACTTGCACGCTCATATATCTCTTTTATCAATGGCTCAACATCTTGGGTACTTAGCCACTCAAAAAAGGCAACAATCTCACGACCAATGATTCCATGAGCAGCTCTTGCTGAGTTCTCTCTAGCACTTACATTCTCATCTACTATAACTTTTAAATCATCAATTACATAGAGATGAATTCTCTCGCCTTTATTGTAGTTAATATCACGAGGGAGTGCTAAGTCAAACCAGTATCTATCAAAATCACAAGGTTCTATAATATCATCAGTAATAATAGGCACAGGAGAAGATGTAGCAGTGTAGAGTATCTCAAACTCATTCACAGCGTTTGTAAGCTCAGAGTAATCAATCACTTTTGTATTACACTCTTTTGCTAAAGCCTCTGCCTTATGCTTAGTACGGTTCATAATATAGACATCTGCACCAGCATTTACAAGATGTTTTGCAGTAATCTCACTCATCTCACCAACACCAATAATCAGTGCTTTTTTCCCATGAATATCATCTACTAAAGATTTCATTTTATTTACAGCTACACTTGCCATAGAGACTGGTTTAGAGGAGATATTTGTAGCATTTCTTACTTTTGCAGCACACTTAAAAGCAGACTTCATAGCACGTGCTAACTTCTTTCCACAGTAGTGATTATCATAAGCAAATCGAAATGCATCTTTAAGCTGTCCAACTATTTGAGTCTCTCCTATAACCATAGAGTCTAAAGAAGAAGCAACACTAAAGAGATGGTGAATAGCTGAACTATCATCAAAAATATCAGCACGACCCTCTAACTCTTCTATACTTATACCCGAGCGCTTGTTAAGCATCTCAAATATATGAGTTGTAGCATTTGGAACATCATTACAGTTACAGAGAACTTCCATTCTGTTACAAGTCGAGATAAGAATTGCTTCAGAGATACTATCGCTTGAGAGAAGTTTTGTTAAACAGCCTCTTTTATTCTCATCATCTGGATATGAGAGCTTCTCACGAATCTCCATTGTTGAGTTTTTATGGGTAAAACTTATGTTTAGGTAGTGCATTAAAAGCTTCTTTTTATCATAGTATCTAAAATCATTACAAGTTCAATATCTTCACTCATAGTGTTTTGTGCTTCGTTAGAGAGTTTTTGTGCTAGTTCAAATGACTTCTCTACAGTTTTGTACTCTTGCATCTTCTCTTGTATCCAAGTTGTCTCTTCTTTAGAGATATTTTTAGCATGTGCAGCGAGTAGACGCTCTTTATCACTACTGTTTAACTCTTCATAAAGATAGATATAGGGAAGTGTACATTTTCCTTCAACAAAATCATTCATAGCAGGTTTACCAAGAGCTTCCTCAGTTGCCGTAATATCTAAAATATCATCGATTATCTGAAATGAAAGACCCAAGTTACGACCATAAAGTGCATGTTTCTGAGCATCTTTTCCTACTAAAAGAGCACTCGCTTTTGCCGCAGCTTCTATAAGTGTAGCTGTTTTTAAGTAGAGCATATCAAGATAGAGTGCTTCATCTGTGTTAAAGTTCTCAGCCATCTTCACATCCATCATCTCTCCCTTCGAGAGTGCTGTTACAGAAGCAGCAATAGTCCGAGCGACATCTCTATCAAATGCTACGAGTTCAGTAAAGGCTTTTGAATAGAGAATATCTCCAAGCATTACTGCTGTTTTACTTCCATCTGTAGCGTTTACAGAAGCAACTCCACGACGAGTCATCGCCTCATCTATAACATCATCATGGAGAAGACTTGCAGCATGGATAAGCTCTACAACTGCCCCTAAAAGTGGTGCATCTTTATGCTCACCCGCTATCTTTAAAATAAGCTTTGCACGTAAACGTTTTCCACCACTAAGCATCTTAAAGAGTCGCGATACCTCTTCATAATCTATCTCTGCTATTAATCTCTCTAACTCTTTTTCTACTCTTTGCATTTATATATCTTCTGTTTTAGTTTTATTGTCATTTTTCAGATATCTTATCTCAAGTTGATTTCTCTTATCTGATAAAAATATCTCAAAAATGGCTTCATTTTTTTTAAAATCAAACTCTTTAAATTTTACTAAAAAATAGGGAACTTCATAATAGTCCGCCCCTTTAGATTTTAAGTAGAGTTTGAAACTCTGGTTTCTATTGTTTAGGTATAAAATATTTTGTGCAACATCTTTATCATATGAACGATGAATAACTAAACCCTCATTTGTATAAAGAGTCCATCGAAATTTAAAGAGTCGTTTATACCCCATATATTTTACAAGTATCTGTTTAAACTCATCTTTTTTCAAAGAGAATTTTTTAACATCTTTGTACTCAAACGCCATCACCCCATTAAAAAGGAGGATGAGAATGATACTAACTCGTAAAATAGCTCTCATATCTACTGAACTATCTCAGTCCCAACACCTTCAGAAGTAAAGAGTTCTAAAAGCATAGAGTGCTCTAAGCGTCCATCAATGATATGTGCTTTTGCGACACCACCCTCAATAGCCTCCAGACAAGCATCTACTTTTGGAACCATTCCACCATGGATAGTCTCATCCTCTTTAAGGGCTTTTACTTCTGCACTTGTAAGTGAAGTAAAAAGCTCTTTGTCACTGTTTAAAACACCTGCCGTATCTGTTAAGAAGATGATTTTATTTGCACCTATCGCTTTTGCTACATAAGAAGCACAAAGATCTGCATTTATATTAAAACCAGGATGACCCATCTCTTCACCAGCAGCGATAGGAGCGATAACAGGGATAAAGCCCTCTTTTATAAGGTTAGATACTACATCAGCTTTCACATTTGTAATATTTCCAGTAAGACCCCATTTTGAAAAATCTTTCGCTTCAGCTGTGATAAAGTGTGCATCTTTACCACTCACACCTATCGCTTTTGCAGAGTGTGAATTTAGAAGAGAGACTATCTCTTTGTTTATCTCACCACTGAGTATCATCTCAGCAATACGCATAACTTCCTTTGTTGTAACACGTTGCCCCTCAATAAACTTTGTATCAATACTTAGTGCATCAAGCATCTCTGTAATTTTTTTACCACCACCATGAACGATAACAGGCTTGATACCCACAAGGTACATAAGTAATATGTCTTCAGCAAATTTCTCTTTGAGTTGTGGAGAAGTTTGTGCAGAACCACCATACTTAATAACGACTATCTCTTTACGAAACTCTTTTATAAATGGAAGAGCATCGAGTAGTGTTTTAACTGTTTCTATTTTTGCTTGCAATAAAATATCCTCTTGTACTAGGTAATAATTTTGCTATTTTATCTAATTTTGGATTGTTTTTTTATAAAGTGGGAAATTATGGGGTATAACTAGGATAATTAAAGTAACTATTTTGCTACTATAATCTCAGCTTCACCCTCAAGGAGTATGATATCAGTCCTATCATCTTGTACATTTTTTATGATTTTCACAACTGGATTTTCAGTGATGCTTACAAGTCTATCACCTTTTTTCAGTCTGTAAGTTTTGTTGAGTTGCATCTCTATTTTTTGAGGTGATTCTGTCTCTATTAGCACTGTTGTAGTATTAGTAGTCTCATTGGAACTCTCTTGGCAGGCGGAAAATAGTAGGGCCATTAATATTATTAGTATTGTTTTCATCTCTTACTCCTAAAGCTCTATGCCATCTTTTGGGATAGTTGTTGTCATCTCAACACCATTATCACTCTCTTCAATAGTAATTATATTTTCAGAACCAACAAGTGATTTAAAGTACTCTTCTATCAGTGATTTTAAATACTCAATAATTGTATCAAGAATACTCTTAGAATCTTCACTCTCCTCATCTACAGTTGTATCTGTTTCATTACTATCATCATGCTCTAAACAACTTTTATCAGTGATACCATTTGGAAATGGATTTCGTTCACAGCTTACATAAGGATAGGATTTAGATAGAAGTTTACTAAAATTTATCTTCGTTGGTGTCTCTAAACCCAAGGCTAAAGGACCTTTAAATATCTTGTTAAAAACACCCACTCTTAACTCTTCAACTGAAAATAGTTTCCAACCAAAGGTAGCACTATTTTCATATCCATAGAGATATGTCGTAGTATCTTCAAAACCTTCAACTCTAGGGTATGGTGGTGCTTCAGTTAACCACTGATGGTTTCCATCTATCGTCTTAATAGCATTAAACATAAAAGAGAAACTCTCTTCATTGTTATATCTATAAGTATCTTCTAAATTTGCACGGTAAATCAGCTCATTTAACTGACTTGGAGATAGAAGTGCAAGCTTTGCTAAAACAACAGCATTATAGAGGACATGATACTCTTTTGGATTTAACTCACCCTTTACACTGTCATACCACATCTCAGTTTTTACACGACTAGCAATATCATCTATCTTTAAAAGATGTTTATCACTATCATCTATAGAAAACTGCTCATTTAAATCTGCTTCGCTAACATCTTTCTCTTTGACTAAGATAACTTCAAGAGCTGCTACACTCACTAAATCTACTATCTCATCTCCAAGTGATTCGCTCACTCCATTCACTTTAGACTTTAAAGCACTCAAAGCAGTAAAATCAAGTTTTGCTTTTACATCATCTAAAAAAGAGAGTTTTTCGTTTAATTCATTTGAGAGTTTACATGTCTGTGCAACAGAAGAGGAGACGACTGTTGTAGGATCACTAAAGGCTGAAGAGTAACATTTGATCCACTCAGTAAGTTCTCCATAACTATCACCACTCACCAGCATAAACTGCTGTGACATTCTTGAACTTGTTTTTATATAAGCATCAATGGCATTATCTATTTTAGCAAGCCATGCTTTTTTAAAACTATACTTTTGCAGACCAAGGTTTTCAAGCTTTGCTAGTTTAGCTTTTAAGTAATCTTTTGTATTACAAGCTTCATCTTTATCCTGAAATATAGAGAGAAGGTATTTTCCAGGGTACCATGAAGTGTCACACTCCTCATCCGCCTCTGCTAAGTCTGTTTCTATAGTCTCTTTTGTATCTTCATCATCAAGCGATGCCACTTTTTCTCTAAAATCATACATCATTTTCAAGTAAGAAGCTGTTCCTGAGAGTGCATATTGCTCGGCTACCTCTTCATTCATAAGGAGTGTTGATTTTATAAAGCTAATAGGAAGTTCATCATCAATGGCTACTAGTTCCCAAGCTTCCCCTATCTCTCTGCCATTTACATCTTTAAAAGCAGGAAGTCTATCACTAATGAACTTTTCTAAAAAGATATGGCGTTTTTCAACATCTGTCTCACCATCATTCATATCAAAGATGTCACCTGAGTACATATTTACATAGGTGTGTGCGAAAGTATCTGAGGCACCATGAAGTAAAAAACCATAAGCAAAGGCTTTCTCTTTTGGAGTCTGGGCCTTCTCTATAACCCATTTAAACCACTCATCACTCTTCCATCCATGTGTAATCTCTGTTGATTCATCATCTATGAGACCATCTTCAAGACCAGGATGAACAGTCACTTGACCTGCGATAACATCAGGAAAACCATCAGGGCCGATGTTTCCCATGCGAAATACTTTTTGGTTGTTTAAAATTGCATCTACTTTTTCAGCATCTACTTCAAACGCACCAAATGGTTCAATTGTTAATTTGGAATCATTTAAATCATTGATTATCTCTTGTGCAACCCAAACATGTGTACGAGTATCAAAGGCAAAAGAGGTAGTGACTAAGAGTAAAGAAGATAGAAAAATGTTTTTAAACAAAAAAATTCCTTAAATATGTATAATATTTAATTATATCAAGAACTTTCTTATTTACTGCTTTATTATTTTTTCACCAAGAGTCACATCTAAGTCTAAAAGAGAGAGTCTCAGTCCAAAATCTTTTACTTTTACATAATCTTTGTAAGTTACTAAAAGTGACTCAGCGTTGTCTCGTTTTAAGATAGCTTCTAACTCCTCTTTTCTAAAAGAGTGATGGTCAGGAAAGTAGTTTTTACTCACAACGTCTGGAAGGAACTCATTTAAACGCTGTGGCCGTGCTATGGCCGTTACTAAAGACATTTTTGAAGTTTCATCTACAAGTGTCACATGGCGTTTAAAGTCGACTCCATCTTCTAAAACAAGAACCTCTTTTCCTCTCCAAAGTCTCTCACGAAAGGGTCCAGCTGGTAAGCAAGCACTATTTTTACTCTTCACTTCTATAAGAATATCTAGCTTTTTTATGTCATGTTTAGAGTATGCATCATCTAAAAAGATAGTAGAGACACCCATCTCTTTAGCTTTTCGAATCGCTACTTTTCTATCTTCACTTACTATTACAATAGCGTTTGGAAGTTTATGTGCATAGATCATCGCCTCATCACCACTCACACTCACATCACATAAGATTTCTTCTCTATTTTTTACAACATAGAGTCCTTGTGACTCTCGCCCATATCCACGAAGAATAACTGCTGCATTAGGTTCATTCAATGCTAAGGCTGTAACAAGTGGTGTTTTACCACTCCCTCCAACACTGAGGTTTCCAACGCCAACTATCTTCACACCAAAATCTTCAGGCGTTTTTGACTTATATCGAAGCCACATAACAAAACAGTAGAGATAACTTAAGGGGAGAAGGAGAAAAGAGAGAAGTTTTTGCAGCAGAGTTGGGTTGTAAAAGTATGCTTCAACCCAAAATACTACTGCTTTTTTCAAGTGAGTTTATACTCTTATTTTAGCTATAGACTTGATTTTAGAGATAACAGTTTTCACTTCACTATCACTCATGTTTGAGTAGATAGGAAGAGAGAGAACTTGCTGATAAGAACGAAGTGCAACCGGATAATCATTCACACGAAGTGCATACTTAGACTTATAGTAAGAGAGAAGGTGTAGTGGAATATAGTGAAGTCCAGTCCCAACACCAGCATCTCTAAGCTCAACAGCAAATGAGTCACGGTTTTTGTCTATCTTAATGATATAAAGAGAGAAAGAGTTTTCTATATTTTCCATATTTGGAATAGTAACATGGCTTACCCCATCAAGCTCTTTTGAGTACATCGCTGCTATCTCTTGTTGGCGTTTTATATTTGTATCTTGATCCATTACATTTGCACGGATATAGGCAGCATTTAGCTCACTTAAAGAGTAATCATTCCCAATATCTACTACATCATAAATATACTCCAAAGAGTCTTCGTCTCTCACTATCGCATGATTTGCAAGAAGGCGAGCACGTTCCATAATCTCATCATCATTCGTTACAAGCATACCACCATTACAGATGTTTTTCTTAAGATGTGGTGAGAAGTTAAAACAGACTATATCTGCACCTGTAGAGCCAATTTTTTGCTCTTTATAAGTCGCACCCAGAGCATCACAAGCATCTTCAACAATTTTTACTCCATAAGTTTTACCCATTTTATAAACACGTTCAAGATCAACTGTAGCCCCACCAAGATGTGTAATAACTACCGCTTTTAGTTTTTTACTACTGTTCTCTTCTAAGTAAGTCTCTAACTTATCAAGATTAATATTATAAGAGTCTGCATCTATATCTATAAAAACAGGTTCAGCATCAAAGTGACGCACAACCTCTGGAACATTTGGATAAGCATTAACCGAACATACAACTTTATCACCGCGTTTTAAGTCAAGTGCTAACATCGCTAAATGAAGTGCAGATGTACCATGTGAAGTAGCAAGTGCATAGTCCGCTCCAACATAAGAGGCAAACTCACTCTCTAACTCTGCTACTTGACATATATCTTCGCCATCTAAAGCATCACTGACATTTGAGTGTGCATCACGTGAACTCTCATACTTACTAAATGGTATTTTTAAACTTTTCATCTTCTGTTCCTTCTATAAAGTTATATCTCTAGGATAATTAAAATCGTGGTTTACAGTTCTAGCTGTTAACTTAGCAATAACCGGCATTTTTCGCTTAAAATGATTTCTAAAAATTCGTTTGACAATCATATCTAGCATCTTTTTATCTACACCTTGTGCAACTATATCCTCTACCGAGAGTCTCTCTTCAACATAGAGTCTCATCGCACGATCTAGTTGTGCATAGGTATAACCCAAGTCAGCCTCATCACTCTGCCCATCCCATAAATCTGCAGATGGTGGTTTTTTTATAATGCTTTTTGTAACACCTAAGTACTCTGCTAACTCAAAAACTTCACTCTTATAGAGATCCCCAATAGGGTTTATCGCCGAAGCTAAATCTCCATAAAGTGTTCCATATCCTAGCATCAACTCACTCTTATTACTCGTACCTAAGACAAGAGCATTCTCTTTTGCACTTAGATCAAAAAGTGTTGCCATTCTCATTCTTGAAGAGAAGTTCCCTTTTCTTAGATTATCTAAGTCAGGATTCATCACTTCATAGGCCTTTAACATCGGCTCTATAGATGCTGTAATGGCGTTTATGTTAAAGTCTCTACAGAGTTCATCTGCATCATCAAGAGAGTTCTGTGAAGAGTAGTGTGAAGGCATCTTTACACATAAAAGCCTCTCTTGGAAAACTCTCTGGGCTAAAACAGCTACAACAGCTGAATCAAGACCACCAGAGAGACCCACTACAACTTTTTTTATACCAGTCTTTGTGACCTCGTTTTCTAAAAAACATTCTAAAAAATCTGTTATCTGTCCATATTTACTCATGTGACTAGTATAAACCTTTATATTTTATTAACGATTTAAATTATAACTAAAGTTCGTAACAAATTTGTATTTAAGGTAAAGATATTACCATTGTATAATAATAACTAATAGTTAAAAGGATACATAATGTTAAAAATTACAACTATGATCTCTTATTTATTAATTGTAACAAATATTACACTCTTCGCTAATGAAGAAGCAAAAGAGATGATAAAAGAGGCAGAGTGTATGTCTTGCCATAATAAAGAAGATTTTAAACCAACTCCTAAAAAAAACTTTACAAAACTTCACACCTCAGTACAAGCCTGCCAGCTTGCAAATGATGCAGGATGGTTTGATGATGAGACACTTGATGTCTCAAGATATCTTAATAAAATATACTATAAGTATGAAGAGAAGAACTAACAGACCTCTCTTTTAGCCATAGTCTTAAGTTCAGAGCATGAGAAGCCAGCCTCTTTTCGTGCCTCTAAGTTTAAGTTATCTGGTCTTAAAAAACCACGAGGATAATACTTCTCTATTATCTCAAAAAAGACCTCTGTATCAAGATTTTTTTCTCTACAGGCAAACCTAAACCAAACATCCCCTTTTTTGACATGCTCCACTTCCTCTTGAAGTATTACTTCTAAAGTCTCTACTATTTTACTCACCATCTCATTTTTAGGTAATTTTTTCAACTTCTTGAGTATCATCGGTGTAGCATCCAAGCCATTTGCTTCTAAGTACCGAGGGACTACTGCCATTCTCTCTAAGAAGGAGTCTTCTGTATTTTGACTCGCTTCAAAAAGTGCATTATGCACGGCGACATCACTGTACTTAGCATCAAGTTCACCAAGTAGTTTTTCTAACATTAAAAAGTGCCGTATCTCATCATCTGCAACCTCGAGCCAATCATCATAATACTGTTTTGGTAAACCTTGAAATCTATAAGCAGCATCAAGAGCCAAGTCAATCGCCGAGTACTCAATATGAGCAACAGCATGTAGTAGGTTTATCTGTCCATCTCTGGCAGTAAGATTTTTCCGTTTGGGAACATCTTTTGGACTTATAACTTCACATACTCCTACATAAGAGGGTTCACTAAAAGATTTAGTAACATAACTCTCTTCAAAGACAACACCGCCACTCTTATAGTGTGTATAAAACTCTTCAAATAGATCGATTTTTGTACAAGGGAGTTTAGTTCTTAAAATTAGCTCTAATGTTTTATAAAAATTCATGCTCTAATAATGCTATAATCCGGCTAAAAAAGAGATGAATTATGACTATAAAAGCACAACCAATGGGAGTTTACCAAACAAACTGCTACATTGCTACTATAGATGGTAAAGATTTTATCATTGATCCAGGGGTTGATGCAACCGAGTGGGTTTTACAAAACATTACAAATCCGGTAGCTATACTCAATACTCATGGACATTTTGATCATGTCTGGTCTAACAGTGAACTCCAAAAAAGATTAGGCATTAAACTCTACGCACCAAAAGATGATATTCCTCTTATGCAAGATAGCTCTTGGATGCCAGACCTTCCACCCTCTCTCCCTGATGTCGCTATAGATGGAGATGAAGAGCTTGACTTTGATGGTATAAAGGTGAAGTTTCGTCACTTCCCTGGTCACTGTCCTGGATGTTCAACTATTGAGATAGGTGATGCTATGTTTAGTGGTGACTTTATCTTTGAGAGAAGTATCGGTCGCACTGACTTTCCACTCTCTAGTCCTAGTGATATGAGAGCATCCTTAGAGCGTTTTAAACTTCTAGACTTTGACAAAACTATCTATCCCGGACATGGTGGTACAACAACAATAAAACAGGAGCAGAGAAATGCTGACTACTGGATACGAGGACTGTAAGTAATGAAAGATCATTTTCAGACAAGAGCAAAAGATTGGGACAAAGGTGACATCAGAGTTAACGGTGCACAGACTATAGCAGATGCTATAAAAGAGAGATTTACACTTACAAAAGATATGCATATTATGGATTTTGGAGTAGGTACAGGACTCTTAGGATTTGAGATAGCAAAAAGTGTTGCCAAGGTATCAGGTGTTGATATGTCTCAAAGTATGCTAGAGAAACTCCAAGAGAAAAACACTCCAAAGCTTCATATAGAAGCGATCTGCCAAGATATAGTAAAAGATCCTCTCAAGCAGAAGTTTGATGGTATAGTAAGTTCCATGACACTGCATCATATAGAAGATTTAAAGGCTTTCTTCATGAGTATAAAAAATAATCTTAAAGAGAATGGTTTTATCGCTATTGCTGATTTAGAACTTGAAGATGGAACATTTCATTCAGATAATAGTGGAGTGTTTCACTTTGGTTTTGATAAAAAAGAGCTTTGTGAAATCGTGGAGAGTTGTGGTTTTAAAGAGGTAGTGTTTACAAATATAAACACTATCAACAAACCCCACAGAAATTTTGGAGTCTTTTTACTTAATGCTAAAGTGTAGGTGCTTCTAAATTATTTCCCTCATCATCTAAAAGTTTGAGTTTTAAAACATGACGCTCAGTTATCACTGTTTTAAACTCTCCTTCAAACACTTTTATGTCAAGAACAAATCCCTCTACATTTACATTTCTCTTCCTACCCTCTTTATGACGTACTTTTGCAACAAAGTTTACCTCATCATGAAACTTTACAGGAGATAAAAACTGACAGTTACTTGCAACAAGTACTACATTTTTCTCATTCACAGCAAGCATTGCAGCAAAATCAGCTGCACTAAATATAAAACCGCCATGAACAAGGCCAATATCATCAGCAACCATTTCAGCACGAGTTGTTAATCTTGTCTCAACATAACCTTTTTCTAAAAGAATTATTTCCCCACATAAGTCCTGATTTACTCTCTCGTGTGTTCCTATCAGAACTTCAGCACTCTCTTCATTATAATCTATCTCTAACTCTTCATCCATCTGCTCATTATTTGTCACTTTTTATCCTTTATCAGTCTTACATAGACTCGCTGTGGTGCTGGGTAACCCTCTACTGTTTTACTACTATCATTAGGATCGAGAAAATCTTCTAAAGATTGTCCCTCTATCCACTCTGTCTTTCTCTGTTCACCTGCATCTGTTATGTTTGTCTCTAGAACTTCAAAAGAGCTAAACCCAGCTCTTAAACACCAGTTTTTCAGTGCTGGTATAGTTGGAACAAAGTAGATGTTTGGTATCTTAGAGTAACTCCCCTTGGGACAAAGAGCCATCTCCTCCTCTCCATCTATATAAAAAGTATCAAGTATCACTTCACCCTGTTTATCAAGCCCTTTAAAGAGTTGTTTTAACATAGCCACAGGATCACTTCTATGATATAAAACGCCAAGGCAGAAGATAGTATCAAACTTCTCTTCATAAAACTCTACATGCTCAACACCCAGAAGTTCATAAACTATATCACTCTTTACAAAATGATTTATAAAATCAAACTGTGTTTTATATACAGGAGAGGGATCAAAACCAACAAGAAGTTTTGGCTTATCTTCAAGCATACGAAACATATAGTAACCGTTGTTACACCCTATGTCTGCAACTCGTTTATCTTTTAGATTAAAATGAGGGCGAAGGAGATTATATTTTATATTACTCTTCCACTCAGTATCTATAAAAGTCTCACCAACTTTAAAAGGTCCTTTTCTCCACGGCATAAGAAGTTTTGCTGTTTCATAGATTTTAACTTCATCAAAAACACCACTCACAGTAACAGTATCAGCTAGGGAAATATCTACTGACACACTATCTAAAGACTCTAAAGCTTTACGAAGAGGAGCGATGTTCTTCCAAGTCATCCACTTCTCTCTCTCTACTCTTAATTTTTTTAAATCCATTTTCATCACTATTTATATTTATTTTTAGACATTTTAGCAGTAAAATCTTAAATCAAAAAAATTAGATGCTGATAAGTGTGAGGGATTTTTAGGGCCAAAGCCCTAAAGGTGAGATTAATCTTCTTTTTTAGAAGCTCTGATTTTCTTTTTCTTTTTTGCTTTTTTCTTCTCTTTCTTTTTCTTATCAAGCTTCGCTTTTAACTTTTTCGCTTCCTCTTTTTTTGCTTTCTTTTTCTTCGCTTTTTTCTTTTTGTCTTTCTTCTTTTCAGCTTTTTTTGCTAACTTTTTAGCAAGCTTTATCTCTTCTTTTGACTCTTCTTTTTTAGATTTTTTTGCCATTATGGACTCCTAGTTATGTACTGTTTAATTCTACTCTTTCTTATCTAAATATCACCTTATTTCGTCCTGCCCCTTTTGCCTCATAGAGTGCTAAATCAGCCTTTTTTTAGAAGGTTGTTTAAACTTCTCTTGATAGATACTACTATCAAGAGAAGCTAGTGAGTTTGACTCTTTATTTAGTTATACACCAAAAACAGTACTAGCAAAGATACCAAAGTAAAGAGTCCCAACAGCTAAAATAAACTGTGCACTCATAGGTAATTTTATCTCTACAAATGCCATCTCTTTAGCACTAAACGAATCAAAGTACATTCCCTTCACAACCCAAGCATAATACCCAACAGAGAGAGCTGAGTTAAGCAGGGCTATAAGTGCCACCCACCAGAGACCAGCATCTACCACGGCATAAAAAACAACTGCTTTTCCTAAAAATCCTGCAAGTAGCGGAATTCCTGCAAGTGAGAAGAGTTGGATGGTGAACATAAATGCTAAGATAGCGTTTTGTGAAGCAAACCCTTTGAGCTCTTCTAATCTACTAATAGCATAATGTTTTTTAAGTATGTCAAGCACTAAAAAGGCTGCACTCTGCATAAATATATAGGCTATTGAGATATAGAGTATTCCATCTTTTGCAAACTCACTCTTTACAGCTACAAATGCGAGTAATAGATACCCAGCATGAGCAATAGAGGAGTATGAGAGCATCAGTGCTATGTTCTTTCTAAAGAGTGCTAAAAAGTTTCCAAGTGTCATAGTCAAAAGGGCTACTGTTATAAGTATCGGATTTGTTAGATCACTATGAAGCATCAAAAATGGGGCAAAAACTTTAAAAACAGCGATGGCCACAACTGTTTTAGCTAGACCACTCAAAAGTGCAGCATGTGAGTGTCTCACAAGTGCATAACTATCTACCGCCCAGCTATGAAATGGGATGATAGTGAGTTTGTAAAAGAGCCCACCAAGCATAAGAAGTATGCCGAGTGTCTCAAAACTATTTGTCTCTTGTGCTAAAGGTGTGAGCAAACTTCCACCACCTATAAGATAAAAAGCTACCCCTAAAAAGAGTATACCCGTAGCAAGACTTCCAGCGATAAACATCTTTATAGCCCCATCAGCCTGCTCTTTTGTCTTTATCTGGGTTACTAAAATAACAGAGATAAGAGAGAGTGACTCAAAAGAGAGTATAAAACTCAGTAGTGTTTGACTCTCTAAAAGTAACATCGATGATGTACCTATAAAGAGTATCTGTGTTATGGTTATATCATCCTCTTCATGAAGTACAAGAGCAAAAAGAACTACTAAAACTATAAGCTCAAAGAGTCTTATGTTCTCCTCAAGTGAAAATCCACTTAAGGCTATCCCTTGAGTCAGGTAACTCGCATAAAATGCCAAGCCAATACCAAGCAGAGCAAAAGGTTTTAAAAATATACTTCTATGAAGTGCTATGCTCATAAGAGCAAAAGCAAAAAGAAGAGTAAAAGCACTTATCATAAAGCACCTCCTAGTGAACTAAACTGCGAAAAAGCAGGGTTAATATACTCAAAAAGAGTGTTTGGCATAATACCAAAGAGGATGATAAATAGAGCAAAGATAGCAAGTGCTAAAAACTCCATCATATTCATCTTAAAGTTTGTAGCTTTCACAACCTCACTCATCTCTCCATAGATAACACGACGGAGTGTCCAGATGATATATCCAGCTCCAAGCATAGAGCCTAAAGCAACCACTATCATCCATAACCCAAAACTTTTTACTGCACTAATGAGTATACTAAGTTCCCCAACAAACCCCATAGTTCCAGGGAGTCCTAGAGCACCAAGACCTGCTAAAACAAAAATAGCTGAGATATAAGGCGCTTTTTGCATGATGCCACCCATATCCCTCATCTCCCAAGAGCCAGTTTTATGGTGGAAGAATCCAGCTATTAAGAAAAGTGGGGCTATAATAAATGCATGTCCTATCATCTCATAGAGTGCTGCACTAAGGCCCGCATAACTCATAGTAGAGATAGCGATAACCACAAGCCCCATATGAGAGATAGAACTATACGCCACCATCTTTTTAAGATGTGTCTCATATATTGCCATAAATGCTGCATAAAACATAGTGATAAGCCCAAGTGTTAAAATCACCCAAGCATACTGCTGTGAAGTCTCAGGAAGCAGTAAAATGACAAGACGTATCATTGCATAAGCACCCATTTTTAAAAGCACTCCTGCTAATAATACTGAGATAGGTGCCGGTGCTTGAACATGCGCATCAGGCAGCCAAGTGTGAAATGGAAAGATAGGCATTTTTACTGCAAACCCTATAAAGAGTAACCACCAGATAAGTACCGGAGAGAGTAACATAGACTCTCTTACTAAAGTAAAGTCAAATGCCCCACTCTCTTTGTAAATAAGAAAAAATGCCACTAAAATGAGCATAGATGCAAAGTGAGTATAGAGAAAAAACTTTACAGCAGCAAAGATACGTCGCTCAGCGCCCCAAACACCAACAAGAAAGTACATAGGTACAAGTGTAAGCTCCCAAAATATAAAGAACCATAACAGATTTGTACTCATAAAGAGCCCAAATATCGCTCCACTAAACATAATGAGAAGTGAGAAGTAAAGTGCTTGATTTTTCATACTCCAACTAGAGAGAGCTACTAAGATAAGTAACACCGATGTAAGTGTGAGCATAATAGTGCTGAGCATATCAACTTGAAGTCTCAACACAAAATCAAATCTCTCTACTTTTAAAAACTCTCCTAAAAGCAGGTAACCTTCTTCTGGGAGTTGCTCAAAGAGTGAGAGTGAAAAAGAGAGCATATAGGAGAAGAGTCCAAGGGCTGCAAACTTACTCACATTACTCTCTCCACGAAAAAAGAGACTCAACCCAAGAGCCAAAACAAAGGGAAAAAATATAATCTCTATAGCACTCATAGAACACCTCCTACAAGAACAGCTACAAGTAGAAGTAACACTCCTAAAATCATAGTTCCAGAGTTATCACTCGTTTGACCTGAATGTGTTTTCATTAAGTACCCTTTTACAACTCTTGCAAACTCTTTTGAGCCATTTACTGTTGCATCTACTATATTTTTATCTATCCAGTGAATAGTTTTAGCAAAACTTCCAACGACAACATTTTTTACAAAGTAGTGTATAAAGAACTCTACGAAGTAACCATTAAAAAGAAGTTTGTGAATAGCCTTCATAAGAGGTTGGGAAGCTATCTTTTTTGTGATATCAAGACGTTTTACATAGTAGTAGTAAACTATAATAGCTAAAAGTGCAATAGCAGAGAGAAGGCCAAAGAGGAGACCATTAACATGTTCTTCTTCTGCCACACTACCACTTACCATCTCTATAATACCCTCTTGCATAAAGCCCATAGCAAAGGTAGCAAATGCCATTACTAAAAGAGGTAAAGTTATCCAGAAAAATGATGGTTTTTTCACCTTTGCAAAGAGTTCACTATCACGATTCTCTCCTGCAAATGTCAAGAGCCAAAGGCGAGAGATATAAGCAACGGAAAGAACCCCTGCAATTAGGGTAAGTGAAGATATAAGCCCTGAGGTTTCACTGTTTAAAAGTGTCGTTGCTATGATTGCATCTTTTGAGTAAAAGCCACTAAAAGGTGGAATCCCACTCAGACTGAGTGCCCCAAACGCCATTGCTATACTTACAAATAACATTTTCTTAGAGTAGCCTCCAAAACGCCACATATCTTTTACATGTGAAGCAGACATTATGATAGCTCCCGCACCAAGAAAAAGGAGTGCTTTAAAGAGTGCATGGTTTACAAGGTGTGTCATACCTGCAGCTAAACTCCCTGCTCCTAGACCTATAAAAGCAAGTGAGAGGTGGCTCATTGTAGAGTATGCCAACACTTTTTTAAGCTCACTCTGTACCAAAGCTGAAGTAGCACCGATAAACGCAGAGATAGCCCCAAATGCAGCCACAACAAGCAGTGCTTCTGCCGCCACATAAAAGTCAAAGAGTCGTGCTACTATGTAGATACCACTGTTAACCATCGTCGCACCGTGGATAAGTGCTGAGACTGTAGTCGGCCCCTCCATCGCTCGCATCAACCAAGGAAAAAGTGGAAACTGCCCAGACTTTCCAATGGCTGCTATAAAGATAAAAACAGCAACAAGATACATCATATCTTTATCTATATCACCTGCTGTTGCCATACTGTTGAGTGACATAAGATCAAGTGTGCCTGTAAGGTAAAAGAGCATCCCAATAGCCGCGAAAAGAAAAATATCTCCAAAACGAGTAAAGAGAAATGCACTCACACCTGCATCTGCTGGAGCTTTTTGCTGATGCCAAAAAGAGATGAGAAGGTATGAAGCAAGCCCCATAAACTCCCAACCCATAAAGAGTGAAACCATATCTTTGGCACTTACAAGTAGAATCATTCCACCTATAAAGAAAAGAACCTTTGCATAGTAGCGAGGCTGATGAGGATCATCTGCCATATAGTCATGCGCAAAGTGAATATCTAAAAAACCTAAACCCGTAGCGATAAGAAGCATCACTAAAGAGAGCTCATCTATGTAGATACCAAAAGGGATACTCAAAGAGCCAAGAGTAAACCAAGTAAACGCTATATCTATTGGCTCAGAGTAGGAACTATAGAGTTTTAGAGTGATTAGAAAAAGAGCTAGACCTAGAAACTCTGCACTCCAAAAAGCATATCTTTTATCTATCTTTCCTAAGATAAATGCCAGTAGAGAGCCAGTCATAGGAAGTATGAGTAGTGTTAAAGCTAAACTATTCATCTTTTGCTCCTTCTAACTCATCTGGGCTTACAACCTTAGCTATCTTGTTTGCTGCAGCAAAAATGAGTAAGCCAACAGCAGCTTCAAGAGTTGCAAGTATCATAACCATATAAGCAAGGGCTATGTTTTGAGCAAATCCAAGATAGTGTGCCGATATGGCTAAAAGCATGATAACAGCATTTAAAAGCATCTCAAGCGAGAAAAATATACGTAAAAAATCTCGTCCCGAACTCACACCATAAAGTCCTAAAGAGAAGAGCCCAAAAGCAAAAAGTATCTCTATCTCAAACATTACCGACTCCTTTTAGCTTTTAAAGTACTACTCATCTTTACAGTCGCATAAAGTAGAGAGGAGGCGATGAGAGCAAAGATGATAACATAGTCACTAAATGCCGAACTAAAGAGATTTACATCCTCTATGTTTTTATTTGCAACAAGTTTTAGAGTATCTACACCTCGTAAAAAGAGGAGTGAAATAAGAATAAAAAAGACAAATGCACCGATAGCATTGAGAGGTTTACTCTTAGCATGAGGAAACTCTAAACCGATGATAGTCACACCAAAAAGCATCAAAACCATGATGCCCCCAGTGTAGATAAATATCTGAAAAAGTCCTAACATTTTTGCATCAAGATTAATGTAGTAGAGGCCTAATACAAACATCATAAGTATAAAGCTGATGATAGCCGGTACACTTTTTTTAATCACTAATGAGCCTATAGCTAGAAGTATTACTATACTAAGTAGTATTATATTCATTCCTCTACTCCCTTATTAAAATCAGGCAGACCGCTCTCTACCTCTTTTGGCTTCTCTCCAGCCTCAGCTCTTTTCTTTGCCTCAGCCTCTGCTTTTTTCTTCTTCGCAGCTAACTCTTTTTTCACGCGAGCAGCCTCCTCCTCTTCTAAACGAGAGTCAATATAACTCTGAGGAATGTCAACGTTAACCCAAAAATCATTTTGATCTTCGTGCCAACCACCACTTAGCATGTCATACCTTCCACCACTAAGCACTATCGCTTTATTTGGTTTTGTTGGGCAGACATCTTCACAGAGACCACAAAATATACAGACAGAGAGATTGACCTCTGGTACAATGTTTTGCTTTTTAAGTGGTAACTCTTTCATAGTTATAGCATGTGTTGGACAGATTTTGTTACAACTATCACACCCTATACATGTCTCATAATCAACTCTATGCTCCCCTCTATAACGAGCAGGATGATGCATAGGCTCAAAGCGGACATCTTTTGTTGCAGGAGATTTTGTAGTGAGTGCTTTTGCTACTCTAAGTGTTCTTTTTAATATATCTAGTATCATTATCTACGCTCCCATAAACCAAAGTGATTTTGCTAAAAGTACCCATGCTATGTTTACTAAAGCTATAGGCACCATGTATTTCCACGAGAAGTTTAACATCTGAGAGAGAGTTATACGAGG